>JBOGED010000071.1:0-3399 GCA_050743625.1 Egibacteraceae bacterium
GAGCGGACGCCGCCGGGGCGGGGGAAGGTGCGTATTTTTGGTGTGGTGTCGCAGGTGCGGGCGAGGCACGAGGGCGCGCGGTTCGATAGCGACGTGTTCCTGATCGCCGATGGCGTGTTGCCGGCCGAGGTCTGTGAGGCCGCTCAGGTGGTCGCGACCCGGTTCGAGCCCGAGGTCTTCGTGCCACCCCTTCCCGGGTGCGCGGTCAGGCGGGCGATCGACGACGAGCGGGACACGGCGTTGTTCTTTGACGGGATGCGGCAGCGGCTGCCGGCGGGGTTGTCACGGGACGACGAGCCGGCCTACCTCAACCTCGAGTTCCTCGACGGCACGCGCGGCGCGCACGTGAACATCAGCGGCGTGTCAGGGGTCGCGACGAAGACGACCTACGCGACGTTCCTGCTCTACAGCCTGTTCACCTCGGGTGTGCTGGGAGCCGACGCGCTGAACACCAAGGCGCTGATCTTCAACGTCAAGGGCGAGGACCTGCTGTTCCTCGACCACCCGAACACCCGGCTCGACGTCGAGCAGGCCTCGCGGTACGCGTCCCTCGGCCTGGAGCCGGCCCCGTTCCCGTCGGTGGCCGTCTACGCGCCACCCCGGCGGGGGGCGGCAACGGCCGCGCCCGACGTGGCCAGCCGCGCCGAGGGGGTGACGTCCTTCTTCTGGACGCTCGCCGAGCTCTGCGCCGGCGACCTGCTCCCGTTCCTGTTCGCCGACGCCGAGGACGACCGGCAGCAGTACACGATCGTGGTCGGCAACGTCATGGCCCGCCTCCGCCAGGCCGACGTGCTCGCGGACGGCGGCGTGCGCATCGAGGGCCACGAGATCCGCACGTTCGGCCAGCTCGTCGACCTGGTCTGCGACCGGGTGCAGGACGACAACGCCCGCTACGAGTGGGCCGGCCGGGCGATCGGGCCGGGCACCGTCAACGCGTTCGTGCGCCGCCTCCAGGCGTCGGTCCGCCACCTCGACCACCTCATCCGCGCCGACGTCGCCGACCCCCAGCGCCACCTGATCAACCGGGACCGCCAAGTCACCGTCGTCGACCTCCACAATCTCCACGACCGGGCGAAACGCTTTGTCGTCGGGGTCACGCTGCGCCGCGCGTTCGACGACAAAGAGCGCTCCGGCCAGGCGAGGCCACTGCTGTTCGTGGTGCTCGACGAGCTGAACAAGTACGCGCCACGAGAGGGCTCCAGCCCGATCAAGGAGATCCTCCTCGACGTCGCCGAGCGCGGCCGGTCGCTGGGGATCATCCTCGTCGGCGCCCAACAGACCGCCTCCGAGGTCGAGCGCCGCATCATCGCCAACTCCGCCATCCGCGTCGTCGGCCGCCTCGACAGCGCCGAGGCCCTGCGCGAGGAGTACGGCTTCCTGCCCACCACCCAACGCCAGCGCGCCACCATCGTCAAACCCGGCACGATGATCCTGTCCCAGCCCGAGCTGCCCATCCCCCTCGTCGTCCAGTTCCCCTTCCCCGCCTGGGCCACCCGCGCCAGCGAAGCCGCCCCCCTTTCGTCCAATGCCAGCTTCGACGCCTGGCTCGGCCGCTAGCGGATCTTTCCCTGTTCGGGGATCGGCTTGGGGTCCGGGTTCGGTGGAGTAACAACTGACTGCCCTATCCTCACCAATGTGCCGGCTGGCTGGTGACGTGCGCGAGTGGGTCGGCACGCCGGGTGCGGAGGGAGGTGGGCGGATGAGCGGGCTTGTGGGTACGCGGCTCGCGTGGGCGTTGTGGTCGGTGGGCGTCGGGTTGTTCGTGGCGAGCCTCGTGACCGATGTGACCTCGTTGGCCGAGAGCTCGTGGGTTGTTCATGGTCGGGATCCCATTCGTCACGTTTGGGGCCTTCTTGGGCGGTCGGCGACCGCAAAACCCGATCGGGTGGCTGTTCGCCGGGTGGGGCACCGTGATGGCGGCCATGGCCTTCGCGATGTCCTACGTCCAGCGGGGGCTGGTACTGCAGCCAGGCTCGCTGCCCGGCCCTGACTGGGTCGCGTGGGCGCTTGCCGTGATCTGGCATCCCGCGTTCGCGCTGCTCGTGTTCGTCCTGCTGCTGTTCCCTCACGGCCACCTGCCGTCGCCGCGCTGGCGGCCGGTCGCGTGGTTGACCGTCGCGGCGTACGGCGCGATGGCGGTGGCCGTGGCGTTGTCACCCCCATCGGTCACCCAGGGCTATTTCCCCGAGGCTCGTGGGGTTTTCGCCGTGCCTGGCGCCGAGATCGCCGAGACGGTGTTCGACTGGGCCTTGTTGCCCGCGCAGGTCGGGCTGCTTGGTGTGGCGGGGATCACCGCCCTCGTCGTCAAGCTGCGGCGCGCCCGGGGTGACGAGCGGCAGCAGCTCAAGTGGTTCGTGTTCACGGTGGCGGTGGCGATCGTGACGTTCGTGGCCGGGATCTTCGTCCTAGGCGACGGGCGGCTGTTCCCGGTCTTCGGCGCGATCCCGGCGGCCGCCGTGCTCGCGATCTTGCGTTACCGCCTGTACGACATCGACCGGGTCATCAACCGTACGCTCGTATACACCGTGCTCACCGCGCTACTGGGTATGGGGTACGCGATCGTGATCCTCGTGTCGAGCCAGTTGGTCGGGCCGGACTCGAGCGTCTCCGTCGCCGCGGCGACCCTCGGAATGGCCGCCTTGTTCCGGCCGGCCCGCCGGCGCATCCAGGACAGCGTCGACCGCCGCTTCAACCGTCAACGCTACGACGCCGCCGAGACCGTCCGCGCGTTCGGCGCTCGCCTCCGCGACCACGTCGACCTCGAAACCGTGAGCGCTGAGCTGCTGGCCGTCGTCAACCAGACGGTCGAGCCGAGCAAGGCGTCGCTCTGGCTGCGCCGCGAGCACTCACATGGCGGCAGGTGATGGCCTGGCGAGCGCGGGTCGAGGGTCTCGCGCCCGATGCGGTCCCGCGCGGTGGGACGAGCGCGGTTTGGCGGAGAGCTGGATGATGCGAGGGGCGCTGCACCTGCTACTCACCGCCGAGTGCCCGCTGTGGCAGGCCCGCTTCGGCACGTACCGGCACCTTCCGCGGGCACCTGTGCTTCGCGCTGAACGACGGCACGAACGTCCGGTTTACCCGGCCCCACTGGTGGTTGCGAGACTTGACAACCAGGATCCCGACGCCGCCCCGCTCCAGATCATCCGGCGCTTCCTCGCCGCGCACGGCCCGGCCACCCGCGACGACTGCGGTCGTTGGCGGGGCATGATCGCGGCACACGGACAGGAGGCCGAAGCCGCCTCTTTGTCACGATAGAACCCTTCGTCCCGCTGCCGAGCTGGGCCAGGTGAGCCGCCGAAGACGAGGCCGAACGCCTGAACGCCGACCTGCAACTGGCCTGGGCCGGGTGGCGCTAAGGGTCTGGGCAGGAATAACGTTGTGGTTTGTCCTGGTTCGGTC
>JBOGED010000072.1:0-10408 GCA_050743625.1 Egibacteraceae bacterium
GCGCTATCACGAGGCCTACTTCGCCGAGCACCCGGGTGTGTGGACGCACGGCGACTTCATCGAGATCCGCCCGTCAGGCGGCGTCGTGATCCACGGCCGCAGCGACACGACGCTAAACCCGGGCGGCGTGCGCATCGGCACCGCCGAGATCTACCGGGCGCTGGAGGGACTCGACGAGGTCGCCGACGCGATCGTGGTCGGCCTCCCCGTCGACGGCGACGTCGAGGTCGTGCTCTTCGTCCAGCTCGCCGCGGGCATCGCGCTCGACGAGACGCTCGATCGCACGATCCGTGGGGCAATCAGGCAACAGGCGAGCCCCCGGCATGTGCCGCACCGCGTGCTCGCCGTGCCCGGGATCCCCTACACGATCAGCGGGAAGAAGGTCGAAAAGGCGGTCCTCGCGGTCCTGTGCGGCCAACCCGTCTCCAACCGCGACGCCCTCGCGAACCCCGAGTCCCTCGACGCCTTCCCTCGCTTATTGCCCAGCGGCGGTCCCTGACGGACTAATCCTGCACAGTACGGCGAAGTGCTTCACAGGTGGCGGCTCCCTGGATCATCGGCATCAGCTTTCCGCCGGGTAGTGGGGGCACGAAACGGTCGAGGCGTGCGAGGTGGAGGCCGGCGGCCTCGATGGCCGGCAGCGTCTCGCGGTTGAGGTGACAGCCGGCCGCCGCCCGGCGCCAGACTGGGTTGAGGCGATCCTGGAGCCACCCCGCGCGTCCATCGGCACGAATGTGCTCGAGGAACAAGAACCGGCCGTCCGGCCGCAGGACCCGGGCGATCTCGCTCAGCGCGGCCTCCACATCCCGCACCGTGCAGAGGACGCACACCGAGACGACCGTGTCGATGGTGTCCCGGCCGGCCGGCAACGCCTCGGCGGGCGCGGCGACGACCTCGACGGGAGCGGTGGCGCCTTCGACGTTCAGCCGGCGCCGCATGAACGGGCTGGGCTCGGTGAGCACGATCCGGTCGACCTCACCGTAGTGTCGGAGGCTTGCGCCCAAGCCAGCCCCGATCTCCAGCACCGTGCCGGTGGCGTGCCCGAGGAGCTGGGCGCGGCGGTGGCCAAGCCACCCCTCCTCCGCTCGCGCCGTCACCAGGCCGTACAGGAGCGGGAACGTGCGCTCGGCAATGCGCGTCATGCCGCGACGAACGAGACCCGCACCGTCCGTGTGGAGTTGTCGATATTGGGGTCGACGAGGACGACCGACTGCCAGGTGCCCAACGCCATCCGCCCCTCGAACACCGGAATCGTCAGGCAAGGCGAGACGATCAGCGGCAAGACGTGGTCGGCGCCGTGCCCAGGGCTGCCGTGGCGGTGGACCCAATGGCCCTCCTCACGTGGGAGCAGGTTCGCCAACGCCGTCTCGACGTCCCGCTCGGTGCCCGCTCCGGTCTCGATTAACGCCAGGCCCGCCGTCGCATGAGGCACGAATACGTGGCAGAGCCCGTCACCCTTGCCGCGGATCCAGCCGGCCACTTCCCCGGTGATGTCCGCGCATTGGAACCGGCTCCCGGTCCGGATCTCGAACGTGGTGGTGTCCATGAGCGGACAGCCTACGCGGTCGCTTATGGCCAGGGCTCGGCACGCATACGTGAGAAACCTGAGCCATTCGGCGGTCAGCCGGCCGCCGCCGCCTTGATCACGGTCTCCGCGAGCTCGGGGCGGCAGATCAATAGGTCGGGAAGGTAGGGGTTCGCCTGGTTGTAGGCCAAAGGCGACCCGTCGAGGCGGGAGACGTGCAGGCCAGCGGACGCGGCGACCGCCACGGGCGCGGCGGAGTCCCATTCGTACTGGCCGCCCGCGTGTGCGTACACCTCGGCCTCGCCGAGGACGACCGCCATCGCCTTCGCGCCGGCCGATCCCATCGCGACGAGCTCACCGTCCAGCGCGGCCCTGATCGGCTCGGTGACAGCCGGGGGGCGGGTACGGCTGACGACCAGCCGCGGCGGCGAGCCGGTGGAAGGAGCGGCTGGAGGCGCTGGCCTCGTCACCAGCGTCCTTCGCCGCGCCGGTAGCGCGACCGCGCCAGCGGCGAGCGCACCGTCCTCGACCAGGGCGACGTGTACCGCCCAGTCGGATCGGCCGGCTTCGCCGAACTCCCGTGTGCCGTCCAGTGGGTCGACGATCCAGACGCGGCGAGCGTGCAGCCGGTCGAGGTCGTCCTTACCCTCCTCGCTCAGCACGGCGTCGTCCGGGAACGCGCGTCGCAGCTCGGCCATGATCAGCTCATGAGACTCTCGATCCCCTTGTGCCCGCAGTTCCGTCAGGTCGACCCTGGAGTTCGTGGACAGCACGGCGCGGAGGCGGAGCAGCAGCGAACCCGCGGCGTCTGCGATGCGGGCGGCGTCGGTGTGGTCGCTCATGGGCGCACCCTAGCCGCACGCGCCGCCACGTCGCGCGGCCGATGGTGAATCCTCCCCCTCCCGGCAGAATGGGCCCCATGCCGGAGCGCAGCACTGCGAACCTGCCCACTTCCAACCGAGCACAGCGGGGAGCCCGGGTCGCGAAACTCTCGGCCAGCACTGGCGCGAGCTTTCTCGCGTCCCGCCTTCGCGGGCTGGTCGACGACACCGCAGACGAGCGTTTCCACGTGGAGACGGCGCAGCGGATCCTCGAGCTGCTCGGATCGATGAAGGGCGCCGCGATGAAGCTCGGTCAGATCGCGAGCTTCGTCGACTTCGACGCGGACCCTGCGATCCAGGCCGTCTATCGCGAGGTGCTGGGGGATCTCCAGGACGCCGCCCCGCCCGTTGCCCCCGAGATCACGGCCGGTGTCATCGAACAGGAGTATGGCACCCCGCCTGACCAGGCCTTCGCGCGCTGGGATCCGGAGCCAATCGCGAGCGCGAGCATCGGCCAGGTACATCGCGCACAGCTCCACGACGGTACCGAGGTGGTCACGAAGGTCCAGTACCCGGGCGTCGCCGAGGCCGTCGAGTCGGATCTGGCGAACGCCGAGGCCTTCGCGCCGTTGGGGAAGATGTTCTCACCTCACCTGCGGATCCGCCCGCTGTTGGAGGAGCTGCGGGCCCGGCTGACCGACGAGCTGGACTACCAGCGGGAGGCCACCTACCAGCAAGCCTTCTTCGAGCGCTACGACGGGCACCCCTTCATCCGCGTACCGCGCATCCATCTCGACTGGTGCCGGCCACGCGTGCTGGTCAGCGACTACATCTCCGGGCGCGATTTCGAGGAGATGCTCGTCACGACGACCCCAGCTGAACGCGCCCGCTACGGCGAGATCATCTACCGGTTCATCTTCGGCTCGCTGAACCGGTTCCGGCTGTTCAACGCCGATCCGCATCCCGGAAATTATCTGTTCCCCGCCGGCGGCAGCGTCGTATTCCTGGACTTCGGTAGCGTGAAGATGTTCCGCAGCGAGACCCGCCAACTGCTGCTCACCCAGCTCGACGCGGTGATCGCGGCAGACGCCCAGGCGCTCGTCGACGCGTTGCGGAAGGCGGGCTTCTTCCCTGCCTCGACCCCCGACCCCAAGAAGATTCTCGAGTGGTTCCGGCTGTTCAACGAGCCGGTGCTGGAAGATCGGGAGTGGACGTACACGCCCGAGTTCGCGCGCGAGGTCGGCCGAGTGACGTCGGACCCGCGCGGCGGCTACGCGGACCTGATGCGCAAGGTCAACCTGCCGCCCGACTATCTCTTGCTCAACCGCATCCACTGGGGCGTGAACTCCATCCTGGGGCGCCTTGGCGCCAGCGCGAACTGGCACCGGATCGCGCTCGAGCTGCGTGGCGGTCCACCCGCCACCGAGCTGGGAATGATCGAGCGACCTTTCATCGACGCATCACCGTTCCTGGCCTGACCGTGTACCACTCCTCCGATACCGTGTGCTGATGGACGAGGAGCCGCTCGTGATCTGCTGCCTGAGGGTGAGCCACCACGAGGTCCCGGCCGCGGGCTCCCGACCCTCTCGGTGCGTGGAATGCGGGGAGCAGGTATGGCTGGCGCCCTCGTCCCAAAGGATGAGGCACCGCGGAGGCCAACCGACCTGCCTCCAATGCGTCATGGCGACCGGTGAGGAGCTGGAGTTCGAGGCTCCCACCCCTGCTCAGCTCGCCGAGGTCCGCGCCGAGCTCACGCGTCGCGAGAAGTCGCCGCGCAACTGATCGCCTACGACAAGTGAAGTATTTGGTTGCGCCAGCGTGGTTAATTGCGTTACGTTCACGCCAGTCAGGTCGGGGCAGGTAAGGGGAGCAAGAGCCTCGGTTTGACGAGGCACGCCAAACGGCACCAGGGGAGGGACACCGCCGACGTCTTGGGCTCCTGGTCGCCGCGCCGAAGTGCCGATTATCAAACACCCCCGAGCAGAAACAGGAGGCTCTATGCGCACTCGCAGCATGGTTGTGGCATTGATGGCCGTAGGCATGCTAATGGGTTCCGCCTCAGCGGCGCTCGCCACCATCGGTTCCTTGAGCAACTCCGTCGTCTGCTGCGACGGAGGCGGCCGCTTCGGCTCCGTGAGCAACTCCGTCATCGCTGGCGGCGGTGGCTCCGCCGGTTCGGTAAGCAACTCCGTCATTTGCTGCGATTAGCACATCGCGCAGCAAACGATCCTCGGGCCCTGCGGTGCATCACCGCAGGGCCCTGCGGCTTCCGTGCCACTGGGCCTTCGGTGCTTAACCGCCGCCGGCATTTTCCTGCACTGTGCAGAGTTAGTCCGGTATACCGGCATTTTCCTGCACTGTGCAGAGTTAGTCCGGTATACCGGCATTTTTCTGCACAGTGGCGCCCCCATGGAGCGAGTCGATGTCACTCCAGAAGAGAAACGCCCAACTCGAATAGTCCGCACCTCCGCACGGTCGGCCGCCTCGGGAGCCGGCCGCGGGCCGGATCCGCCTCCACCCATCAAGCGCTGGCGGTCAGTGTGGCGTAGGCGACGATGTTGTCGCGATAGTGGCCGATTGAGGAGTCGAAGCTGCCACCGCATGTGATCAGCCGCAAGCCCGCGTGGTCGAGGTCTCCGTAGACGCGGTCGGTGGGGAACTCGGCTTTCGGGAACTGTTCCAGGCGGTCGACGCTGAACACCGCCACGGAGCCATCCGCCCTCGTGACCCGGATCTCCGCGCCTTGTTGCAGCTCGCGCAGGCGGAAGAACACGGCCGGGCCGGCCTTCGAGTCGATGTGCCCGGAGATGATCGCGGGCCCCCGCTCACCCGGAGTCGGGAGGTACTGGTACCACCCTGCCAAGGCGAAATCCTGCGGCACCTCCATGGTCTGGTCAGGGTTCAGCCCCAGCTTGACGATCTGCGAGTCCACGCCTATCGAGGGGATCTCGATGCGCGTCGGCTCTGAGGCGAGCAGGGCGACGTTCTCGTCGACCGGCGTCGGCGGCGCCGTGCTGTCCGGCGCCGGGGGGACGCTCGGCGCGGTGCCGGCCTCTCCGGGCGCTGCCGTGTTGCACGCGGCCAGGGCGAGGGCCAGGGCGGGCAGCATGACGGCGGAGACCAAGGCCCGACGGCCACGCACGCGCGTGCTCACGAGGGTCGCAATGCCCAGGGTCACCAGCGCCACGGCGGCCATCGGACCCGTGGGAGGCGAGCCCGCGGTTCCTCCCGCCCCGGTCTGGACACCTCCCTTGGGCACCTGGTGCCCCCCTCCGTTGCCGCTGTCCTCCCGCAGGACCAGCGTCACGTTGTCGCTCCGGCCACTGCAGCTGACCTTCAGCTCGCCGTCGCGGTCGCCCTCGAAGGTCTTCGGCAACGTGATGCTCACCGCGAAGACGCCGTTGCCGTCCGCGGTGGTCTGGAACCGGTACGTGAAAGTGCTGATGCGCACCTCGCCACGCACGGTCGCATTGGGGTCGCAGCCCTTACCACGGACGATAAGCGGCTGCCCCGGCCTCACCGTGTCGCCGTTGTCAGGCTCGGTGATCTGTAGCACGGGTGGCGGCGCTGGCTCTTCCAGAACCAGGGTGACGCGGTCGGTGCGCCCACTGCAGGCGATCCTGACCTCGCCATCGCGGTCGCCCTCGAACGTCTTCGGCAGCATGATCCTCACCGCGAAGGCACCGTTGCCGTCCGCAGAGACCGTGAACGCCTCGGCGAAGGTGCTGATGCGCAGCTCGCCGCGGACGGTCGCGTTCGGGTCACAGCCCTGACCACGGACGACGAGCTCCTGCCCCGGCCGCACCCTGGTGCCGTCAGCCGGCTCGGTGATCTGTAGCACCGGTGGCGGCGGCTCCTCCAGAACCAAGGTGACACTATCGGTACGCCCACTGCAACGGACCTCGATCTCGCCATCCCGGTTGCCCTCGAAGGTGCCCGGCAGCCGGATCTGCGTGGAGAAGCTACCGTCATCCTCCGCCATGGCCGGGAACGTGGACGTCGGCGTGCTGATCAGCACCTCAACCTCGACCGTCGCATTGGGGTCGCAGCCCACGCCGCTGACAGTCAGCTCCTGCCCCGGCCGCACCCTGGTGCCGTCAGCCGGCTCGGTGATCTGTAGCACCGGTGGCGGCGGCGGCTCCTCCAGGACCAAGGTGACGCTGTCGGTGCGGCCGCTGCAACGGACCTCGATCTCGCCATCCCGGTTGCCCTCGAACGTCTTCGGCAGGACGATCTGCGTCACGAAGTCGCCGTTGCCGTCCGCGGTGGCCGTGAACGCCTCGGCGAAGGTGCTGATCAACAACTCGCCGTCGACGGTGTCATCCGGGTCACAGCCCTGGCCGCGGACGACGAGCTCCTGCCCCGGCCGCACCCTGGTGCCCTCAGCCGGCTCGGTGATCTCGAGCGTGGGAGCGGGGAGAGGATTGACGAGCGTGATAGTGATGCTGTTCCCGCCGCACGAGACCTGGACGGTGAACTGGTCCTGCCCCGGCTCGACCGGCGCGCCGACCCTAAAGGACACGGCGAAGCCTCCGTCCTGTGTCGCGGTGGCGGTGGCGGTGTCGAAGAACGTGCCTTGTGCGGCGTCGAACGCCACCTCACCACCCGGCTCACACCCGATTCCCGTGAACCCGATCGTCTGGTCCGGCTGGACGACCGTACCGTCCGCGGGCTCGAGGATCTGAGGCGCGTACACCGGCGCAGACGATGCCGCCGCGGGTTCCTCGATCGGCGCGGCGGTCTCCTCCTCGGCCGGCGCGGCGGTCTCCTCCTCGGTCGTATCCTCAGCTGCATAAGCCCGAGCCGTCGCGATCAGTCCCTGCGCTACTGACGTCAGCGCCAGCAGCAGCACGAGCCATATCACGTTGGCGGTGACCATCCCGCCGAAACCCCGCAGGCGATTCACGATTGCTCCCCGTATGACGAACCCGCTGGCCCCACGACCATTCGTTGCCTTACCTAGAAGACGCGTCACACCGCCTGGGAGTTGCGCGAAAGCCGCCGCTACGCGGAGCCGACCCCGCGCGTGTGGCGAGGGCGGCGGAGAGGGAGCGGCTCGCGGCGAGCAACGAACGTGTGGCGTGGTGGGTGGGTGGCCGAGGACGGCGGCGGCCGTGCCTTGCTCGCAGATCACCAGCTGGATACGCCGGCGCTGGGCAGGGCTCCGGTCGCGGACGTCAGGGCACCAGCTCACCGGCGACGGTGACCGTGCCGTCGTCAGGGCCGTGTAGGCCGACCAGGCAGCGGGCGAGTGTGCTCTTGCCGGTGCCCGAGGCGCCGACGAGCGCCACGCACTCGCCCTCGTGCACCGGGAAGGACACGTCGTGGCACGCGACGAGCCGCCTGTGGCCGCGGCCGTAGCCAGCCGTCAGGCCGGTGACGTCGATGACGCGGCGATCGCCGGTTGGCGAACCCGCCCGCCGCCGCAGCGCCTGGCTGACGTCCCCAGAGGCGGCGACCAGCGCGGCCGTGTAGGGATGCGCGGGGGTAGACAGCGCCGTAAGCAGCCCTCCCTCCTCGACGACGCGGCCGTGGCGGAGCACAAGCAGGCGATCGGCGAGGCAGGCCACGACGGCGAGGTCGTGGGAGATCACGACCAGCGCGAGCCCGAGCCGGTCCCGCTGGCGGGCGATCTCGTCGAGCACGAGGTCTTGGGTGACCACGTCGAGCCCGCTGGTCGGCTCGTCAAGGATCAGCACACGCGGCTCGGCGGCGGGCGCGCGGGCGAGAGCGACGCGCTGCCGCTGACCTCCCGACATCTGGTGAGGAAACCGCCGCTGGAAGGCCCGGTCCCCGGGCGCGACGAAGGCGAGTACGGGCATCCGCAGCACTCGCGCTTCCCGCCCCGTCCACACTGGGACCACGATCACCACGACGCTGCCCCGTGCCGTTGCGGTGTGATTGGGAACCCAGTGAAGTCGAGCGTGACGGCTCGTCAACCTTTACGCGACGGCCGCAGCGTCACCGCGACGCCACCGCTGCCTACGATGCTCCCGCGACACGACCGCCTCGCGGGTAAACCGGCTGCTGGGTGAGACTCGGCGAGCGCCTGCCCGGACGGCAGGCGTGGGAAGGACGCGGCCCCCCGATGCGTCGACAGCATCGTGGCCCTGATCCCAGCTCGTGCTGGGATCCCGCTGACCCCTATAACCCCGGGAGTAGGTCACCGTGCGGGAGAGCACTCTTGTCGAGACGGTCGTGGGTCCTTATGGTCACCTTACGTAGCAGGTCGAGCACCGAGGTGTTTGTTGTGGTTAGCGAGGTAAAGAGCACGACGAACGACCGCCTTGTGGATGTCATTGTGCCGCCCGCCGAGGAGCTGGCCATTGACGAGATTCGCGCCATCGTTGGCGCGAAGAACGTCATGGGCACCTGCTCTGGCTGAGGCACCAGCCCGCGAGACCTAGCCGAAGGCTCCGTCGCCGAGTTGCCGCGCGGCTGAAGGCCTCCGTGGTGAGACGCCTGTTGGCGGACGAGGACGAACGCTCGAAGCCGCTTCGTGCACCGCTGACTTCGGGAAGGGATGCGACCGTGCGGCGCGATCTCAGTCATTTGCTGCTGAGCGGGACCACTGGCAGGTTGAGAGGTTGCGGGTGCGGCTCACCAACCGGGAGCGCGCCTGGAAGCCCTTTCGCCGGCACCTTCCATGACCAGGCCGACGACGGCTCTGCGGGGTACTACTGGAACCTCTTCGCCTATCCGCTCACATTCGGCTTCAGGCGGTATGTGTTCCTCAGTGACCGGCGGTCCGTCCTTGCGGTCGATGAGCAGACATACCGAGACGTTGAGCTGGCCTGTGATCGCTCACTCCCTGAGACGGTCAGCGACGAACAGGTTCTGTCGCTGCTTCGCAAATACACCTTCGACCTTTCCGTGTCAATGGACGGAGATCGCCAAGCTCATGACGTCTTCCGGTTGGACCATCAGGGCCGAAGCACTTTCGACAAGACAGTCAATGGCGTACGAGCGTTCCAGGAGATCGACTGCAATCCGAAAATCCTGATCACGGTCGGGACACACAACATCGACCGCCTCCCGGAGGTCGTGTCGGCCATTCTGGACCTTGGGCCACCGGCCATCGCGTTGAACTTTCCGCGGGAACTCCCGCGAAGCGACAACCAGCTCGCCGCCGTACGCGTCAGCTTGAAGGCTGGAATATTCTTGGTCTTCGGCACGTGTGGGCCGCAGCACAAGTCTTTCCATCGGGTTTCGGCGGTCTTTGCGTCAAGGTTGTCGTAGATGGTGAGCTCATTCGAGCCGACTTCGACCTCCGCGTTGTCTCCCTTGGACATCCTGCCCGGGGTGGCGACCAGCTCGAGCTTGTACGGCTCGCTCGCCAGCTCCTCGCGCGCTTCATCCTCAGTGACTACTCGGCGGGAGAACCGCTGGTTTTGTTTGACGATCTGGCGCATTCGCTGCTCGATCGCCTTGAGGTCGTCAGGGGTGAACGGGCGCGCGACGTCAAAGTCGTAATAGAAGCCGTGCTCGATTGGCGGGCCGATGCCTAACTTGGCCTCGGGGAAAAGAGACTGTACCGCTTGGGCTAGGACATGTGCGCAGGAATGCCGAAGGATCACCAGGCCGTCCTCTGAGCCGATTGTGACGGGCTCGATCACGTCGTCGGCGTTGACCACGTGCGCGAGGTCGCGCAGCTCGCCGTTTATTCGCACGGCGATGACCTCGCGATTGTCCGCATGCAATTCGGCAGCCGTCGTCCCGGGCATGACCTGTCGCTCGACCTTCTGACCCCCACGATCGAGAACAGTGACAGAGATGATGGACACGGCACGCTCCTGGTTGAATGAACGGGCGATCGCCGATGGTGAGAGCACCTTGCGGCGAAGGGTGCAGTCTACTGCGGTAACGGGGGAGGGTCCGAAGCCAGACGAGTGCTCAGCTGGCGGACCCCCGATAGCCGCTCGTCCAGCTCGGCCACGCATGGCAGCGCGGCCATGTGGGAAGTGACGCGGGCGCGGACGCCGAGGATGCGCTCGAGCCCCATCGCGTACCCGCAGTCAAGCGCGACGTCGAGGCCACGCCGTAACCCCTGGCACGCCTCCTC
>JBOGED010000073.1:0-3105 GCA_050743625.1 Egibacteraceae bacterium
ATATTGTTCGGGTCATCAATCGGTACGTTATCGCGATCTATTCGGAAGACAGCCGCATTGAGACCGAGACGACCATCGAACCATTCGGTTTTGAGACCGACTTCGTAGATTTCTCCTTCTTCCGGCTCTAGGAGTTCGCCATTCTTCCCCACACTGAACAACACCGGCTGGAAAGACTGTGCATACAGACCATAGACTGAAATATTTTTCGTCACGTCGAATACCAGACCGGCACGCCCGGTAAAATCGTCATCGTCTCTTTTGTTCTTCGAGCCGCCGACCCGGTTGGCAAATGTCGTTTCAGCCGAGTCATAGCGGCCACCCAGCAACACACTCAAACGGTCGAACGGGCGCACCTGGAACTGCGCATATCCCCCTGTGCTCGGCTGCTCGAACAGGCCGTTAAAACTGTGGTCCGGCGTGACGGTAGGGAAGTCAGCAAAATTCTGATCATAAATATTGGCGGTGCCGAGTATGCCGAAGAATTGATCGTTGATGTTGCGAACGTCGGTGTGATCTCCGCCGAGCGCGATATTGACTGGCCGCCCCAGAATGTCGACACTACCTTCCAGTCGGAGTTCTCCTGCCCAGACATCGTTGTCGATTCGGAAAGCGCTCGAATACAACCCAACATCGCCGTTGGCCTGGATCCCAAAGGCATAGTTGTCAGTCTGCGAGCGATGTCTGGTGGAACTGTGATTTAGCCGCAACGTCGCGAGCCAATGTTTGCCAATTTCCTGCTCGATCTGTGCGCTGCCAGAGAGAATTTCGCCGGTCGATTCCTTATCATTCCGTACTCCGACAAACAGGGAGCGGCGGATATGCGGCGCTCTGAAGTGATTGCCATCCTGCTGCAGCGGAAAGCCGTTGGTAGGAAAGAAGTCGTCGTTTTGATAGGTTCCCAGGAGCAACAGCCGTGTACTGTCGGTGAGGTCAAAAGCCAAACTTGGGGCGAGCACCACACGCTCGCTTTCGGCAAAATCGACGAACGAATCGGCATTTTCATAGGCTACAACTAAACGGCCCCGTGCTTTGTCCGAGCGAAAGAGCGGTCCCGTGACATCAGCGTCCGCGCGATAGAATTCAAAGGAACCGATCGAAGTTTCAAGCTCGGCTTGTGCCTCCGAAAGAGGTGTTTTGCGGATGCGATTTATGAAGCCCCCGGCGCTGCCGCGGCCGTAGAGGGAACTCGGTCCTTTGACCACCTCAATGCGTTCGTAGGGTGCCAGATCAGGTTGGGCAGCAAAAATAGGGCTGGGGAATCCGTCTTCACGGATGTCTGTCAGGAAATCGGTGTCGATGCCGCGGATTTGGATCGCTCCCAGGCCAAATATATCGCGGCCAGCGAAAGGACCGCTCCCGCTGTACAGGGTCACACCCGCCGCAGTCTCCAGCGCCTGGCCGAGGTCGAGCACCTGACGGTCCTTGAGAACGTCTTGCGTGATGACTGATACTGACTGCGGCGTCTCGCGGATCGAGAGGGGAGATTTGGTCGCAGAAGACTGCGTCTCGGCTTTGAACCCCTCGTCGCCCGGCACGGTGGCTTCGACCGTCGTCTCCCCAATTTGGAAGCGCTTGTCCTTCTCTGTTTGCGGGGGTGGAGGAGCAGTAGGCGCGGGAGCCTCACCGAGCGGGCGCTCTTCTTGGGTCTTCTGCTCACGG
Organism: Egibacteraceae bacterium; assembly: GCA_050743625.1. Classification (GTDB taxonomy): domain Bacteria; phylum Actinomycetota; class Nitriliruptoria; order Euzebyales; family Egibacteraceae; genus JBOGED01. The sequence goes on from JBOGED010000073.1 coordinate 1,663, forward strand.
GCCGGTTGGCCTTCCTCGGCCAATTCTTCCTGGGCTGACAAGCGGGCGGGAGTGCAGAACAGCGCCAAGGAAAAAACGTAGTAGACGATGTGGTTGTAAATGTCCTTCATGGACGTACTCCTTTCCTCGTTGTTGTTCTCACCTCCCTTCTCGGTTACAGTTGGAACCGATGGCGGGAGGGCTCCTTCCGTTCATCTGGGGCTGTCGGCATGACTCCTGGCCGGGAGGCCGGCAGCCCGCTGCGATTTGATTGAACAGTCGTTGGTTGTTGTCTATATTCTTCCGTATGAGCGCGATTACTTTTGATACCTATGCCTACGTGAAAAAGCTCAAAGCCGTCGGCGTTCCCGAGGAGCAGGCCGAGGTGCAGGCCCAGGCGATTGCCGATCTCATCACTGATCGATTGGTTACCAAAGACGACCTGGAACGTAGCCTGAAAGAGTTGGAATACCGCTTGGTCATCCGTCTCGGGGGCATGATGGTAGTGACGGTCGGTGTTATCGCCACGTTGGTGCGATTGTTATAGGGCTGTTTCATCTTCTTTCGACTGCTCACGAGGCTGTTTTCGCTTCCGGTTGTTCCCGCCTGGTAATCACTCCGATCGTTGCCACGCCTGCTGCCCGGCACTCATCCATCACATCGACCACGCGCCCATAAGACAGATTGCGGTCGGCTTCCAAGAAGATGGTCTTGTCGGTTCTGGCGGCGTAGATCGCCTGTAGCTGCGTGACCAGTGCTTCAGAGAGCACGTGCTGTCCATTAAGCAGTAGGAGTCCATCGGCATCAATGGTGAGCGTCAGTTGCGAAAGGTCTTTGGTCCCGCGGCTGTTGTCTGCCAGCGGCAGCTCGATCGGCACCTCTTGCTTGAGCAGCGGCGTCACCACCATGAAAATAATCAACAGCACGAGGACGACGTCCACCAACGGCGTGACGTTGATCTCTGCTTTCAGTTCCCCACTATTGCCGAGTTGCATTGCCATAAACAGCCTCCATATGATCTGTGGGTGACGGGTGTTGCCTGACGACTGGCGGCGGGTGTCGTAGCGCTGCGACGGCCAGTTCTTGTGCCGCGCATTCCATTTCGCTCAAGGCATGACTGATCCGCTGTGTGAGATAGTTGAAAAGCCACACGGCCGGGATTGCTACGCCGATGCCGAGGGCAGTCGCGACCAAGGCCTCGGCAATGCCGGCGGATACCGTCCCCAGCCCACCCTGCCCGGAGACGGCCATTTGTTGGAAGGCGTGAACGATGCCGATCACCGTGCCGAAAAGTCCGACAAAAGGCGCAGTGGAGCCGACCGTGGCAAGAAGACCTAACCCCGGTTTGATCGCAGCCTCGGTATTCAGGATGACGCGGCGCACGGTGCGGTCATAGGCTTCAAGCTGCATTCTCGCATCGGCTGTGCCATTGAGAACTTGGGTGCCGGCCACGATGACCTGGGC
>JBOGED010000074.1:0-9770 GCA_050743625.1 Egibacteraceae bacterium
TGCCTGACCTGATCGTGGTCGTCCCGGGAATCGGCGGCAGCGTCGAGAGGCAGGGTCCCGACTCCGGACGTCGACTGACCGGGCGTGAATGAGCAGCGCGTGGGGAGCGACGAGAAGAGCCGGACGCCGCTGTGGATGGCCAGCGAGTGGAGGGGCGCGGCGACGAGGTTCTCTCCGAGCTGGCCGAGCTCGACCGGATTATCGTGTGGCGCGGAGCACGCTGCAAGGCCTGCGTTGCGGATGCGCCATCGACGAAAGAGGGCTTGCGGCCGAAGGTCCTTGTAGCCGGCATGCTCGACGTGCGAACGTCGCCGATCAGCTAGTCCGGTGCTTGCAGGCCGCGGGAGTGGCTGCCGTCAGATCCCAGGAGTCAGATCCCAGGAGTCAGATCCCAGGAGTGTCCGGATGGGTTCCAGCGCCGGCCCGGGACCTGTCCTGCCAGGAGCGGGTCCGCGAAGAGGCGGATGTCATCGACGACCTTGACAAACGTCTGTGGCAACAGCTCGAGCCCAGCACGGCGCACGAACGCTGACCAGGCACGCTGGCGGCGTTGTGGCAGCGTGCTCAACGCCTCGGCCAAGGGGGTCATCGCCGTGCCACGATGTTCTGCGGTAGCGGCGATCGCGGTTGCCAGGTCATCGGCAGAGACCGCATGGACGCGGGTCAGCAGCCAGACATCGGCGAAGTCGCGCTCGCGTGTGTTGGCGTCGCCACGTCGCACCATCGTTTCGATTTTCTCCGCGAGCACGGTGACCAGGGGATATCCCCACAACGAGAACGGTTGGTGGAGGAGCGCCGGGTAGAGGATCTCAGTCGGGGCGGGTGTGACCGGGTCGCCGAAGTTGACATCCAGCTTGAGGGGGATCCGGGCCGTGGCGATATGCGTGGGAACGTGGACGCGCACTCCTGGGTAGAGATCGTCTTGACGGGTCACCTCGGCTCTGATGCTGTGGATGTCGAATCCCACACCATCGTCGAGATCGAGGTCCAGCGCTGCGATGTCGGTTACCAGGCGCGTCACGGTTGCGGTCTGATTGTCAAGGCCTCTGGCGAGCATGTCGAGGTCCGCGGTTGCCCGACGGACGTCGAAGACGGTGAGCAACATCCCGCCCTTGAGTACGAGGCGGTGTCGATGAGGGGATCTCGACAGGCGCATAAGGAAGCGTTCGTGGACATAACGGACCAGCAGCTCCTGCGTCGGTTTGCGCTCCTCGCGAGCCCGCCGCTGCAGGTCGAGGTAGACGCGGCCGGAGACGGTGGAACGGCTGGGCTGTGTGCTCATGCTTGCAGCGCCTCGAGCGCGGCGGCCACCGCGGTCTCCACCCGCAGTGTGCGAGCGAGCCGCAGCAAGGCGCCCGGGGAAGCGTCAGGGCTGGCGAGATATCGGCGGATGCTGTTGAGTGCCAGGTCCGGTCCTACCCGATGTCGCAGCCTCATCATGTCGACGATGGTCCGATCCGCGGACGAGATCCAGATGGGCTCGTTGTCCCCCGCATCGGCGCGTACGCGGCCAACGTCGAACGTGCTGGCGTCGAAAACGTGCACGCGCGTGGGGGGATAGGTGATGGTGGGTCGATGCGTTCCGCGGCGGACGGCGAGATGGACCTCGCGAGGAAGCTCGTCAGTCAAGCACCACCATTGCAGCGCGGAGGTCAAGCAGATCGTTCCGTGAGGCGCGCGCCGCGCGACAGCGACGAACTCGGGGTAGGCGAGCGGCGGAGCATCAGCAAAACGGAAGACCCCACGTGTTATCTCGATGACCTCACCCGTGTCCCGCAGCTTGTAGAGCTCGCGCCAGGCCAGGCCCGCATCGCGCGCCTGGCCGGTGGTGAACGTGGGCCAGGGGACGCCGAGCCTGTGCATGCTCTTTCCCGGGTTCATGTATGTAACCCTACACATGTCGGTCGATGATGTGTAGGGTTACATACCGCATTCGAGTCTGTTCTGCAGTGATGATCGTGGCGCTCTGGGTGAGGTGAGAGCGCTCGTTGAGGTGCCGCTGGCCGATGGCGAGGCCGTCCTGGTAGAGGTCGAGGCGTACGAGGACGGGATCGTCCGCGCGGGCCGGTCAGGCGAGGTGATCGCTACCGCGAGCGAAAGTCTCCAAGACGCGCTCGACCGGCTGCGGCCTAGGGCGCAGCCGGTCGTTGGGAAGTTCCGCGATCTCGCGGAGCGGCCCGACGCGATCACCGTCGAGTTCGGCGTTTGTTGGACGGCCAAAGCCACCATGGTCGTCGCGCACGCCGGCGGCGAGGCGAACTTCAAGGTCGTCCTGCAGTGGAACCGTCCGTAGGCGCGCTGGACGCGGCGATCGTCCGAGTCCATGACGTGCGGTGATATCGTCGGGGCCGGATTCCTCGTCGGCTCGCGGGGAATCCTGACCTGCGCCCATGTTGTCACCCGGCGTTTGGCCATCTCGACTGCGTCGCCGGGTCCTGCCCGGGTAGTGGCCGAGCGCCTTGCCGCGGTCCACGTCTTCGGCAGGGCATGGGGCTGGCCGCGCCGCGGATCGGCATCGGCCGGGCCGCCGCCATCGTCCGGCCAGCCGGTGCCAGCGCCGAGCCGATCGTGCTGCTCAACCCGCGGCTCGTCGACACTCGCGAGGACACCGACGAGCAATACGAGGAGCTTGCGCTTCTTCGACGTCCGCGCCATCGTTCCTCGGCCACTCCGCTTGGACGTCGAGCACACCACGCTCGCCCGGACCCGGCTGGTCGCCCACGAGGTCGATCACCTGCACGGCGCCTGTACACCGATCGCATGGAGCCTGGCGTCCGCCCATCCCGGTCGAGGAGTACCGCGGCACGGGCACTGCCTGGACGTACTGACCGCCCGGGATTGCCTTGGCTCGGCGAACACAGCCGGGCAGCGACTTCGCCCTCGGTGTCGAAGCACTCCCGCGCTTCACCCGCGCCGAGCCCCTCTCCCGAGTCCGCGAATGCGTCGACCCCGGCCGGTAGGGTCAGAACGGCGACGGTTGAGGTTGGAGGCCGGGGACGTCGACAACGAGGACGGACGACCCGGCGGCGATCACCACCCCGCCGGGGACGACCGCTATCGCACGAACCATGATAAAGGCTGGAATCACCAAGCTGAGTGACAAGGACCGCACATCCCAGAGCCGCACCGTACGGTCCCCGCCGCCGCTGGCGAGGACTGGGTCGCCGTCGACGACGCCGAACGCCACCGCCGCCACCCCGCCGAGGTGACCGGTCAACGGCTGACCGCGAGCGCAACCGGTGCGGGGATCCCACACCCGCACGGTGTTGTCGTTGCTGCCGCTCACGATGACGGGGTCCCCGTCGATGACTCCACAGGCCACGGCTCCTACCCGATCGGTGTGTCCGGCAAGTGGCTCGCCGAGGGCTTGGCCGGTGCGCGCGTCCCACACCCGGACCGTGTTGTCGTCGCTGCCGCTGACGAATACCGGATTCCCATCGACCACTCCACAGGCCACGGCATCCACGTAAGCTCCGTGACCAGTCAGCGGTCCACCACGGATCCGTCCGGATCGGATGTCCCATATCCACACCGCGCCGTCAGCGTCGCCGCTGATGAGGACTGGATTCCCATCGACCAGTCCGAACGCCACCTCGGTTACATGACTCCTCCGGCCCGGGTGACCAGGCAACGGCGGGCCATGGGCGAGACCGGTGCGGGCGTCCCACAGTTGCACCGTGTCGTCGTCGGTGCTGATGAGTACAGGAACTCGATCGACCGTCCCGAACGCTTGTAGCCCGCGCACTCGGCTGGTCAGCGATGTGCTTCGCGCCTGACCGGTATGCGCGTCCCAGACCCGTGACGTGCCGAACAGGAGGGTGTTGCTGATGACGACCGGATCGCCATCGACGATCCCGGACACCACCGCCACACCCAGTCGGTATCTCTGGTCAGCGACTCACTCCGGCCCTGGATAGTGGTCCGCGCATCCCACATCCGAACGGTACGATCGTCGCTGCCACTGATCACTACTGGGTCGCCATCGACCACTCCGAACGCGACTGCCTCCACTGTGCTCGTGTGTCCGGTTAATGGTGCGCAGCGTGGTTGGCCGGTGCGGGCGTCCCACAATCGAACCGTGCCATCACCACTGCCAGTGATGATGATGGGGTCGTCGTCGACCACTCCGAACGCCACCGTGTCCACCGTGCTCGTGTGTCCGGTTAACGGTGCGCAGCGTGGTTGGCCGGTGCGGGCGTCCCACAATCGCGCCGTGTGGTCGTAACTGCCAGTGATGATGATGGGGTCGTCGTCGACCACTCCGAACGCCACCGCTGTCACCGCTGCATTGTGGGCCTTCAACGGGCTACCACGTGGTTGGCCAGTCCGTGGATCCTCCAGGCGGACCGTGCCGCCGAAGCTGCCGATGATCTTCACGGGATGGTCGTCGATCACCGCGAACGCGATTGACTTCGACGGGGATATGAATCCAGGTGCTTGTCGGCTGCGTCCCGTGCGGGCGTCCCACACCTGCACCGGGGCACACGTTCGAGCGCCCCCGACGCCTGCTGTAAGGAGCGGCCGGACGTATCGGTCGACGTGACCGCTGACGATCACGGGGTCTCCCTCGACCGTTCGGAATGCCACACCTTGTACGCATGCCACCGTATTTACGGACCAGTTGCGACCAATCAACGGGCTGCCACGAGCGCGACCGGTGCGTGCGTCCCAGAGCCGGAGCGTGCCGTCGCCGCTGCCGCTCACGATGACGGGGTCTCCGTCTACTATCCCGAACGCCACTGCTGCCACCCCGCCGGTGTGGCCGGTCAGGGTCTGGAGTTCCATGGCGGCCGGGCCGCGGCGCCAGCGGACTTGGGACTCAGGGCGGCCGGCGGGTCGGGGTTCGGCGGCGGCGGTCTCGGCGATGTCGAGGGCGAGGTTGCGCTCGGCGGGGCACAACGGGGCCAGGGCGTGGGCCGCGCGGCGGTAGGTGCGGGCCAGGGGAGCGGCGGGGCCGGTGCCGCCGGTCAGCGGCAGGATGCCGAGGAGAGCGTCGGGGTCGGCGGACTCCAGATAGCCGGGCTCCAGGGCGAGGTAATCGAGGCGGTCCGCCAGCGTGGCGTGGCGGGGAAGGATGCGCCGCAGGTACGGGTCGGGAGCGGCCCAGCCGTCGGCCCGGCCCGCCTCGACCAGCGCGCCGGTGATCCGCGCATGCACATCCTCGACCGCAGCGCCACCGGCCAGCGTGACCTCGCGGAGGTGGGCGCGGAACTGCTCGTGGTACAGGCGGTAGAGCGCCCAACCGTCGACCTGCGCCTCGGTGACGTGACCGCCTGCCAGGGTGAGCAAGGTCGTGACGTCGTCGTCTTGATAGGAGCGGCCGGTCACGGCGCCTACCATCGGGGGGATCAGCCGGCGGGGGACGCCCTGGCCCTCGTCCCACGCCAGCGCCTCGAGCAGGTCGCGGAGCAGCCGCTCGACCTCCTCGCCATGACGCGCGCCGTAGGCGGCCAGGTCGGCCTCGAACGCCGCGTCCAACCCGCGCGGCAGCGCCAACTCCCATCCGAGCCGGGTCACGTCCATCTGCGGACTTGCGGCCAGCGTCTTGGTGATCACCCGCGCGATCAGAAAGCTCGTGCCACTCACCTCGGCGACGCCGCGCGCGACCGCTGCGGCCAGGTCCGGAGCCAACCGGTAGGACGAGCCCTCGACCCGCACCAAACGCGCGCAGGCGTACTCCTCGACGTCGGCCAGGCCGTGGGGCGCGTGGTCGAGGTTGAGGACCCGGTCGGCGGCTAGGTCCCAGTCCACGACCCCCGGCCGTGTGCCGATCAGGAACTTCACGCCCGGGCGGCGGGCCAGTGGCATGACGATCTCGTCGATCATCCGCCGCTCGTGCCCGCTGGACGCCTCGTCGAGCGCGTCGAGGGCGATCGTGAACCCGCCCACTCGCGCGCCAGCCTTGGCCTCCAGCGGGGCGAACAGGTCGCTCACCTCCCGCGCCGCCGGCACGTCGAGCTGCTCGGCGAGGAAGCGCAGCAGGTCGTTGACGTCCCGCTCACGCGCGTGGAACGCCAGCTGCACGTCGCCAAGGTCGGGCACTGTGCCTGAAGGGGCGCCGGCCAACACCCCCGCCGCCTGCCCCCGGTAGGCCGGCACCGACAGCGTGATCATCCGGCCGAGGATGGCCGACTTGCCGGTCCCCGCGCTGCCGGTGACCACGAGCAGCGGGTCGTCGGCCAGCCGCAGCCACGCCCGGATCCGCGTCAACGTATCGACGCGGCCGGTGAAGAACCATCCGGTCTCGCCGGCCTCGATGCCGGCCGCTTTGGGCAGGAAGTGCGCCTCGTCCAGCGCCTCGGCGACCGCCGTCTCGATGAACAGCGGGTTGGGGAAGCACTCGCCGAGGGCGCCGCCGAGGTGCCGCTTCAGCTCGATGCCCTCAAGCTTGGACAGGACCGTGTCGAGGTCGAGGAACCGCTGGCGGCGGCTCCACCAGCGCTGCGCCGGGCCCTGGCGCAGCACCGCGGCGAGCGCGGCGGTAAACACTCCCGCCTCGGCCTCGTCGAGCGCGTCGACGGAGCTGACCACCGCGTACCGCCCGTCGCGCATCCGGCCCACCACGTGGCCCAGCCGAGCGGCCACGATCTCACAGACCCGGTGCGCCCAACAGGCGTCCACGACCACGACCCACCGCCCGAACGCCCGGTCGGCGAGATCGTTCGCCAACGTGCTCGCGTACACCCAATCGCCCGAGCCGCCGCCCCCGAGCAGCCTCGGCTCGCCCTCGCCCACCTCGCAGTGCCCGGTCCACAACAACAACCCGGTCCCCGCGGCGCCCCAACCGCGCAGGCAACGCAGGATCGCCTCCCCGCTCGGCCCGCCGACCAGCGCGGCGTGGACCGTCGCGTGCGACGAGCCGTCGAACAACGCGCCAAATCCCTTCGCCGCCGTGGCAACCGCCGGCCGGTCCTGCCGGCCATCGGCGTACTCCGCCACCGCGACGATCAGCACGGAGCTTCTGTTGTCCCCCACACATGGGAGTATAGAAACGTGCCTGACCTGATCGTGGTCGTCCCCGGGATCGGCGGCAGCGTCCTCATGCGCGGCGGCGCGGTGCTGTGGGACCCGACCTGGGCCGGCCTCGCGCGCACCCTGCGGGATCGTGGCGAGCCGTTCGAGATCCTGACCCTCGCGCACCCCGACGATGAGGACGGGATCGTCGCCACTCAGCTCATCGACGGGGTCCACGTCATCCCGGGCCTGTGGTCGTACGGCTCCTACGCGCCGCTGACCGAGCGCTTGAGGCGCCGCTCGGCGCCGCCAACGTCGTGGAGCTCCCCTACGACTGGCGCCGCTCGAACAGCGTCACGGCCCGGCTGCTGGGCACGCGCATCGACGCCGAGCTCGCGAAACGGCCGGCCGGCACCCAAGTCGTGCTCGTCGCCCACTCGATGGGCGGGCTGGTGGCGCGCCGCTGGCTGGCCTGCGAGGGCGGCGCCAAGCGGTGCCGCATGCTCGTCACCATCGGGACCCCGTACCGGGGCTCGGCCAAAGCGCTCGACGCGCTGGCCAACGGGCTGCGCCTGGTCCCCGGTAAGACCGGCCGCCGCCTCCACGCACTGCTCCAGTCACTGCCCTCGGTCCACGAGCTGCTGCCCGCCTACGACTGCCTCGTCGCGCCCGGCGGCAGGAGGACGGGCCTGGCCGCGAGCCGGCCGGCCGCACTGGCCGGCTCCAAGCTGCTCGAGCCTGCGATCGCGTTCCACGCCAAGACCGCCAAAGCCCTGGGGAGCGAGCGGCCGGTCGAGACCATCGCCGTGGTCGGGCAGCGGCAGCCGACGCGGACGCTGGCCAAGGAACAGGACGGCCAGCTCGAGCTGCTCCCCGACGAGGCGTGGGAGGGCAACGGACAGACCGTCTATGGCAAGGGTGACGGCACTGTGCCGCGCGGCTCGGCTCAGCCCCCCGAGTGGGGCGACCGTGTTGCCGGCGCGTACGCGAACACCGGCCGGCACGTCAACCTTCCCCAGGCCCGTCGTGTCTGGCACGACGTCGAGGCCGCGATCGAAGGCCACGAGTTCCTCGGCCTCGGCGACCCCGAGCGCGGCGGCTTCGGCATCGACCTGCCCGACGTGCTCATACAGGGTGCGCCGCTGGTCGTCCACGCCCGCCACGACAGCGACCGGCTGGGCCTGGACCTGGAGGTCACCGCCAGCGGCACCCTCGTCGGGCGCCAAGCGTTCGCCAACCTCGGCGAGGGCCGCTACCGGGCGGTCGTGCGCGACCTCGACCCCGGCGTCTACGAGGCCGCCGCTAGCGGCGTCGCCGACGGCGCCCCCCGCCGCGTCTCCGACGCCCTCACCGTGTTCCCGCCAGACGAGCAGTAGCGTCGCACAACATGACGAGTAAGCCGCCGCGAAACGTGAGGGAGCGCTGCTTGGAGGACCTGGAGTCGATGGAAGAGACCCTCAGAGTGCTCTCCGATCCAGAGGCCATGCGTGAGATCGCGGAGGCCGAGGCTGACCTGAGCGCCGGTGACGTCGTTCGCGGGGTCGAGGCCGCGCGCGCCCTGCGTAACGGGTGACCGAGCAGCCGTACGAGATCGTCGTCACCCCTCCCGCGAGCGATCGCTCATCGGCTCCCGGAAGGCGTCGCCGCCGCAGTCGTCGAGCTCATCACCGGGCCGCTGTTCAGGAACCCTTGGGGCACCCTCTCCGTGATGACCTCATCGACGGCTCCGAGCGAGCGGTGATCATCCTCCGTATCGAGCATCGCGAAAGCGTCTACCGGCGCCGCTGAGCCTGCGCTCGATGTCCGGCTGGCGTGGTCAGGATAGGTGGCGGGGTGTCACTACGACACGGGAGGGGTCGCGCGCATGGGCCCGCCCCAGTGCTAGCCCGGGTCTGGCGAGGTGGCGCGGATGAGCGAAGAGCAGGCCCCGGCGCGTCTGACTGCTCCCGCCGAGTGTGCGGCGCTCTTACCGTGGTGGTCAGCGGTCGTAGTGGCGATTGCAGGTGAGCAGGCGCTTGCGGCCGTCGGGTAGCCGTTCGAACGTCAGGCGGAGGGCGGAGGGCGGAGGGCGGAGGGCGACGCCGACCACGATCGCTCGCGGTCCCCGCGCAGCTGGTGAACGCGCAACCCCGGATGTTTGTCGTCCGGGTTGAGCAGGCGTAGTGCCTTGATGAGGGCCCGCCGCTCGGTGGCGGAGAAGTCCTTCGAGGTGAGGGCGCTCAGGAGGTGTCGGTGAGTCGAGCGTTTCGTACTTGTAGTCGGCGGCCATCGATTACTTGCGCTCGGCCAACTCCAGCAGCTCTTGCTCGGACAGCACGTGCACACGATCCTGACGGGAGTCGTCGTGGGCTCGGCGGAGCAGCTCGCGGTGGTCGGGGGTATAGGCCCATGCATCCTCGCGGCGCAGCGCCATGACCGGGCGCAAGATCAAGGCGTCCTGCGCGCGGTCGACCTCGACCTCGAACTCCGTCTCGTCGTCGAGCCCCAGCTCGCGGCGTGCATCCGCCGGCACGGTGAGACGGCCAGCCTTGCTCATCGTGACGGTGGTCATGAAAGCAGGCTATCTGACGCATCGTCACTTGGCCGGATCGGCAGGTTGCTCCTTGTCGCTGAGGGGTCTGCGCCGACTCCAAGGGCGCATTACGGCGATCCCACGTCGTTGGGTTAGGCTGCCGCGATGTCGAAACCGCAGCGTGACGACTACCGGACCATGGCCGGGTAGGCGGCATGGGTCCCGAAATCGCCGACCGTGCGTGGCGTTGCCCGCTCATGTCTCGTGCGCGGGCGCTGGCCGGGTGGGTGGGGCGGGGCAAGCC
>JBOGED010000075.1:0-9393 GCA_050743625.1 Egibacteraceae bacterium
GGGAGGAGGGCCTCGATGCTGTCGACGCATCGGGGCCCGCTCGATCTCGTGCAGGCGCCGCGCCGACACCTCCGCGAACCCGGCGCTGCGCAGCGCGGACAGCACCGGCCCGGGCTTGGAGAGGTTCGCGAAGGGCAGCGCGGCGCGCAGCTGGTCCGGGTACCCGGGAGTACCCGGAGGTCGGTCCCCCGTCCTCACCACGTCGAAGGCGGCCAGCCGGCCGCCGGGGCGGAGGAGCTGAAGCCATAGCGCGAACGCAGTGGGTGGGTCCACGAGGGTCCAGACCACATGGCGGCACACGAGCGCGTCGAACCGTTTCGGCCCCCCTGGCGGGTCTGCCGCGTCCCCGACCGCGAACACCGGCGGCGCCGTCATCCCTGTCGCCTTGGCCCGGGCCCGCGCGAGCATGTCCACGGCGAGGTCGATCCCGGTGACCTCATAGCCCATCTCCGCCAGTAGCAGGGCCAGGAACCCGGTGCCGGTGCCCACGTCGAGCACCTCGGCCGGCGGCGGCGGCGGCAGGAGCTCCCGCAGCACCCCGAGCCAAGCGGCTTTCTCAGGTTGCCCGCTGAGGCTATGACCGGGGGAGGCGTCGTACTCGTCACTGCGACGGTTCCAGTAGTCGACGATCTCCTCGCGCATGCCGCTTTTCATGGTCACCGCAGTGCCTCCGCCGAGGGAAAAGGGCCACTGGATTGATCACCGGTCCCCGCCCGCTTCACGTGCCCGCTCGGTATGTGAGAGGACCGGTCGACCGATGTTCTCACAACATGAAACTTATTGCAAGTGAATTGCAAACAATCTAATGTAACGATGTTCCTGCAATGTGCAGATGCGCGTCGGTTTCGCGGCGGGCGCTGATCTTGTGCGGTGCCGGGTGCAGGCGCCGCCGCGGGCGGTGAATGGTCGGGGGTGCGGTCTCATACGTCACGGCTTGCGTGCCACCGCGCCATAGGCGTCAATCGGCTCGACCTTGCCGACCTCGATGGTGTCCAGCCGCCATTGCGTGATCGGCACCAGGCCAGGTTCCACCATCTCTAGACCCTCGAAACACTGGCCGAGCTGCTCGGGGAAGCGCAGGTTGTAGGGAACGGCTCCGGTCTCCGCGAGCTTCACGCCACCCTCGAGCACGGCCTCGCCTGTTGCCGTCCCGTCCCACAGCGCCAGGTAGCTGCCGGACGGAACGGCGGCCATCACCCGCGCCACAATGGATCGCATCTCGTCGACGTCGGCGACGTAGCCGAGCACGCCCATGAACATGACCGCGACCGGCCGGTTGAGGTTCAGCACGTTGCGGGCATCGGCGATGATCAAGTCTGGGTCGTGGAAGTCGGCGTCCACGTAGGCGGTCACCCCTTCGGGGGTGGTGTTCGACAGCAGGGCGCGGGCGTGCGCCAACACCAACGGGTCGTTATCGACGTAGACGATCCGCGACTTGGGCGCGATCCGCTGGGCCACCTCGTGGGTGTTCTGCATCGTGGGCAGGCCGGTGCCAATGTCGAGGAACTGATGTATCCCGACCTCGCCGGCCAGGAACCGCACGACGCGGATGAGGAACTGGCGGGACTGTGCGGCCATGGTCACGATGTCCGGGTACACCTCGGCGACGGCATCACCCGCGGTACGGTCCACCTCGTAGTTGTCCTTGCCCCCCATCCAGTAGTTCCAGATCCGCGCCGCATGCGGCACCTCCAAATTGATCCTGGAGGCAAGCGTGGAGTGCGGGTCAGGGGACCACTCGTCCGCCATGTTCAGCTCCTCTGTCAAGGGTTGCACGGGAGATCGTACGTGTGGACACAGGCGCCTGGGTCACACTGCAGCATTCCTCCGGATACGAGGAAAGCGACGGCGTTCGCCACGTCTTGGCGCGCTGACCTGCCAGTTTCTTCCGCATCCAGAGGAATCTGACAGTCCTGGCAGGCTCGGCGCGACGTGCGGGACGGCGACCGGTGGGGCGTGAAATCGCTGGTAGAGAGTGGACGGGGCGTGTTCTTAGCCGGCAGTATGTAAGTCGGTGCTGCTTGCGATCTGGTTGCGGCACCGTTGGCGGAGAATGCGGTGCTTCGGGTCCGACGGAAGGCCACGCCATGATGATTCATCGCAGGTTGCTCATGATCGCGGGGCCGATCTGGCGGCAGGTGGCGCTGACCGTGGGCGTGAGCCTGGCGATGTCGGCGACGCTGCTGGGGCAGGCGTTCCTGGTTGGGCTGATCCTGCAGCGGCTGTTCGGCGGGCAGGGGTTCGCGGCGGTCAGGGCACCGCTGGTCGGGGTCGTGGCGCTGGTGGTCGTGCGCGCCGCCCTGGCTTGGCTGCGCGAGGTCACCGTGCAGATGACGGCGGCCGCGGTCAAGGACCGGATCCGCACGCGGCTGCTGACCAAGCTGGTGGAGCTAGGGCCGGGCTACTTGTTCCGGACGCGCACGGGTGAGGTGCAGTCGACCACGGTCGACGGCGTCGAGGGCCTTGAGCACTACTACGGTCGCTATCTGCCCCAGCTCGTCAACTGCATCGCAACGGCCGGGTTCGTGGTGGCGTTCCTGTTCACCAGGGATCCGGTGGTCGCCACCGTCGCGCTTGGCGTGGTGGTGTTCATCCCGACCGTGCCCCGGCTGGTCGACAAGACGGTCGGCCGCCGCGGGAAGGAGCACTGGCAGGCCTACCTGGACTACAACGCCGACTTCGTCGACACGTTGCAGGGCATGACGACCCTCAAGGCGTTCAACGCCACCGGCCGGCACCGCCAGACGCTGCGGGACCGGGCGGTCCGCCTGTATCAGATGACCATGCGCCACATGGCCGCGGCGCTGGTCGACAGCGGGTTGACCGCCCTGGGCCAAGGCGCGGGCGCCGCGCTGGCGGTCGCCGTCGGCGCGGTCCGGGTGGCCAACGGCGCGCTCGACGTGCCGTCGCTGTTCTTGGTGCTGGTGCTAGCCAGTGAGGGGTTCCGGCCGTTCCGCGAGCTGACCGGCTACTGGCACGCCGGCTACATGGGGATCGCGGCGTCCAGCGCGATCGCGGAGATCGACGCGGCGATCCCCGAGGTGGTCGACCGGCCAGGCGCGGTGCCCTACGACCGTGCCATGTATCAGCCGGCGGTCGTGTTCGAGGACGTCACGTTCTCGTACCAGACCCGCGACCGGCCGGCGGTGGACGGCGTGTCGTTGCGCGCGGCGCCGGGTGAGACGGTCGCGATCGTCGGGCGCTCGGGGGCGGGCAAGACCACGATCGTGGCGTTGCTGCTCCGCTTCTTCGACCCTCAGCAGGGGCGGATCACGATCGGCGGGATCGACACGCGTGACCTCAAGCTGGACTCGTTGCGCGAGCAGATCGCGGTGGTCGCACAGGACACGTACTTGTTCTACGGCACGATCGCGGACAACCTGCGCTTGGCCAAGCAGGACGCGACCGACGAGGAGTTGGTCACCGCGGCCCGGGCCGCGAACGTGCACGCCTTTATCGCCGCGTTGCCTGAGGGCTACCAGACCCGGGTGGGGGAGCGCGGGCTGACGTTGTCCGGTGGGCAGCGCCAGCGCATCGCGATCGCCCGGGCGCTGCTCAAGGATGCGCCGATCTTGGTGCTCGACGAGGCCACGTCCAGCGTCGACGCCGAGAACGAGCGCGCGATCACCGAGGCGCTGGACCGGCTGTCAGCCGGCCGCACGACGCTGGTGATCGCCCACCGGCTGTCCACTGTGCGCCGCGCCGACCGCATCGTCGTGCTGTCAGGAGGCCGGGTGGTCGAGGTCGGCGCGCACGACGACCTGCTCGACCGCCGCGGCGACTACGCCCGCCTCGTCGCCGCCCAGGGAGACACGCGATGACCCCGCAGCTGTGTCGACTCAGGTCCGGATTCCGGATCCCAGTCGACACACCGGCGATGGAGGGAGCCTCATGAGCACGTTGACCGCGCGGCGACACCCCATCATCCGCCTTGTCCCGCTGGTGCTGACCCAGCGGGTGGTATTCGCGTTGACCGTGGCGTCGATCCTGTTCCACCAGGTCTGCTCGATCGGTGCGGTCGTGACCGGGGCGGTGATCGTCGGGCAGGTCGCCTCGGGGACGGGCCTGGATGGCATCCGTGGGTTGCTGCTCGCCCTGCTCGGCCTGGTGATCGGTCGCAGCGCCGGTTACTGGGCGGAGATGTGGATCGCGCACGACCTGGCCTACCGCCTGCTGATCGACTTCCGGATGCGGGTGTACGACGGTGTCGAGCGCACCGCTCCGGGTGGCGTGCTCGACCGGCGCACCGGCGATCTGGCCAACGGCGCCATGTCCGACGTCGAGACCCTCGAGTGGTTCTACGCCCACACGGTCGGCAACCTCATCTCGGCGGTGATCGTGCCGGCGGTGGCGCTGGTCGCCATGGGGCTGGTCGACCCGCTGCTCGCGCTGGCCCTGCTGCCCTCGCTGGTCGTGGTCGGCGCCGCGCCGTTCACCTTACGCCGCCTGGCGGACCGGCAGGGAACCCGGCTGAAGGGGCGGCTGGCGACCCTGCACGCCGAGGTGGTCGACAGCGTCCAGGGATTGCGTGAGCTGGTGACGTTCGGGCGCGCGCGGGCCCATGTCGAGAAGGTGCGCCGGCATAGCCGCGCGTTGTACGCCGAGCAGCTGCGCTACGGCCACCGCGCCGGCCTGGAGGCAGGCGTCGCCGAGGCCGCCATGGCGTTGGGGATCTTCGCGGTGCTCGCGCTGGGTGCGGTCATGCTGGCCGACGGGCGTATCTCGTTCGCCGCCTACCCGCCGGCGATCGTGCTGGCCGCCTACGCGTTCACGCCGTTGGTCGAGGTCAGCGTGCAGCTGCGCAACCTCGGCCAGCTCCGCGGCTCGGCCGACCGGGTGTTCGCGATCGTGGAGGTGCCCGCCAACGTGGTCGACCGTGGCGGCCAGCCGGTCGTGGTCGGCTCGCCGCCCGACGTGCGCTTCGCCGGCGTGACGTTCCGCTACCGGCCCGACGACCCCGACGCGTTGCGTGACGTGACCTTCACGATCCCCGCCGGAGCGACGGTCGCGCTGGTCGGGCACTCCGGCGCGGGCAAGTCGACGTGCGCGAACCTGCTCCTGCGCTTCTGGGACCCCGCCGGGGGAGCCATCCTCGTCGACGGCATCGACAGCCGTGAGCTGTCCGTCACCCAGCTGCGTGACCTCGTCGCCCTGGTCCCTCAGGACGTGTACCTGTTCAACACGTCGTTGCGGGACAACATCCGCTTGGGCCGGCCCGACGCGACTGACGCCGAGATCGAGGCCGCGGCCGACCGCGCGCAGGTCAGCGAGTACCTACCGGAGCTGCCCGACGGTTTGGACACCGCGATCGGCGAGCGTGGCGCGACCTTGTCCGGCGGGCAGCGGCAGCGCATCGCGATCGCCCGGGCGCTGCTGCGCGACGCACCGATCCTGGTCATGGACGAGGCTGTGAGCAACCTTGACACCGAGAACGAGCAGGCCCTGTACGCCGCCATGGCCGAGGTCCGCCGCGGCCGTACCACCCTGCTGATCGCCCACCGCCTGTCGACCATCCGCAGCGCCGACCTCGTCGTGGTCCTCGACGAGGGCCGCGTCGTCGAGTCCGGCGGCTACGACCAACTCCTCGCCGCCGATGGCCCCTTCGCGCGCCTGGTCGCCGCCCAACGCCACGGCCACCTCGAGCGCTGACCCGACCGGAGGCTCAGGGCTGGTGCGGGTAGTCGAGGTGTGTGTGAGCGAGCAGTCGGTAGACGCGGGGTTTGCCGCGGTCTGCACCCCCCGATCAGCGGCGCGCCATCCTGGAACTCGAGGAGCGGGTGGCGGCGCGTGCAGCACCGTGTGCGAGCGGCGAGGTCTACCGCGCCGTGGTCGAGGGCGGTGTTCGGCCGGCGGGTGCAGGCAACCGTCGCCGCGCACCCTGGGCAGCACGGTGATCCAGCAATCTGACCCCCTTCCTCGTCGCGCTGTGCGGCTACCACTCCGCCAAGGCGCTCGACCCGAAACGCAAGAACGGCGCGGGCGCCTACGGCGGGAGATCTCCCCTTGCTCTTGCACCGGCGGCGGCTGCGAAGCGTTTGCGCCACTTCGGTTGCACATTGCCAGGTGAGGTGAAGCGCCGGGCGCATGGCTCCCACCGCATCGGTGGCAGTGGGATCCTGACCTGCCTGAGAGCATATGGATTACCGTATGGGTCATGGCGAGAAAAGAAGTGCTTGTGCAGCTCGACGACGAGCTCGTCCGCGACCTCGATGAGGTTGCGGCTCAGCTCGGCACGAGCCGCTCCGAGCTGCTTCGGCGAGGCGCGCTCGCGGTACTAGACGCTCACCGGACCGCGCGCGCCGACCGGTGTCTGATCGAGGCGTACCAGCGCCTGCCACAGGATCCGGCGCTCGTGGAGTCGGCTGCCAGGCTGGCTGCTGAGACCGCGCCCGCGTGGTAGCGCGAAACGAGGTCTACGGGGCCGACCCAGCCATCCCGGTGCTCTACACCGTTACGTGCGTACCGATCACGCGCACAATCCGCGGTATCGACTCAGAAGTCGAGGTCGGCCCTAGTGAGGGGCTCGGTGAGCCGTGCGTGATCTCGTGCGACAACCTGCTCACGATCCGTCAGGGTCAGCTCGAGCATGCCCCCGTGGGACGGCTCGATGAAGTCAAGCGCGCGGCCCTCGATCGAGCCCTGCGTTACGCACTCGACATCCGCTACTAGGCGCGATGGTGGCAGACGACCACGGCCGGCGCTGCCCTGTGCGGTGCCGCGCGCGGTCCCTTATCAGCGAAAATGAATGCGTTACCGTTACCGTGTCGCTGTGGAGCCGCGGCAGGACATTGTCCGGCCGGCTACGGAGCGGGTTCCCGCGCCTGGGCCGCATACATCCCTAATCGAAGTTCCTGGAATGCTTTCAGAATGTTGCGGTCGTCGCCGTCGTCGGCGGTAAGAAAAGGCCAGCGGGTCGGGGTCAGCCCTTTCCCGCGCGGAGGCGGGAAACTGCTGGCCAGCTGGCTCCTGGGGCAACAGGCGGCAACGTTCCCGCGTAGGCGTGGGAACGTTGGACTCGGCCGATCCGGCGTGTGTGCGCGTCACCCACAGCACCCAGCCGGTCGTCTGTTTGCCGCGCGGGAAGGGAGACGAGCCGCACTGGAGCGTGTGCGGCATGCTGCGCGGTGTGACCTTGTCGCGGGCAGCTTGCCTCATGATGTCCTCTTCGGTGAGGTGATCGAGGTTGGCGTGCGAGGATCTTAAGGGTGGGAGTGCGGCGGTGGCTGGCGCCCGAGGTCGTGCAGACCTCGGCGATGGACTGCGGTCCGGCGGCGCTCGCGTGCCTGCTGGCCGGGTTCGGCGTACAGGCCGGGTATGGGCGGTTGCGTGAGGCGTGCCAGACCGACGTCGACGGCACGTCGATCGACATGCTGGAGGACCTCGCGGTGGCGCTCGGGCTCGACGCGCAGCAGGTACTGCTGCCGGTCGACCACCTGCTCGAGGCGCCCGCCGAGGCGCTGCCCGCGATCCTCGTCGTGCGCCTGCCCAATGGGTTCACGCACTTCGTGGTCGTGTGGCGGCGGCACGGGCCGCTCGTGCAGGTGATGGACCCGGCAGCCGGCCGGCGGTGGATGCGTGCCGAGCAGCTCTTGGCCGACACGTATGTGCACGAGCTGGCGGTACCGGCGGTGGCCTGGCGTCGGTTCGCCGACTCCGGCGGGTTCCGCGAGGTGCTCCGCGCGCGAGTGGCGAGGCTCGGCGCCGATCCCACGCTCGTCGACGGCGCGGCAGGCGACCGTGGCTGGCAGCCGCTGGCCACGCTCGACGCCGCGGCGCGTATGGTCGCCACGCTCGTCGCGGCCGGGGGACTGCGTCCCGGTCTGGACGCCGCGGGTGTCCTGGGCGGTCTGCTCGCTCGGCCGGAGACGATCCCGGCCGAGCATTGGCACGCCCGAGCGGTCCCGGGCGACGACGAGCAGGTGCGGGTCCGCGGCGCGGTGCTGGTCCGGGTGGCGGGCCACTGTGCCGGGACGCGAGCCGGCGATCTGCCCGAGCCGCTCCGGGCCGCGTTGGACGACCCTGCGGACCGCCCGAGCCGGGCGCTGCTCGGGCTGCTGCGGGCCGACGGGCTGTTGCGGCCGGCTGGGTTGCTCGCGTTGGTCGCGGTCGCGGCGGCCGGGGTCGTCGCTGAGGCCGTGGCGTTCCGCGCGGTATTCGACCTCACGAGAGCGACAGCTCCCCGGGCGGGGCCGGTCATCGCGCTGCTCGTGCTGCTCGCGGCGCTGGTCGCGGTCGAGGTACCGCTCGCGGTTGGCAGCCGGGCGTTGGGCAGGCAGTTGGAGGCGCGGCTGCGCCTGGCTCTTCTCGGGAAGATCCCGCGGCTGCCCGACGCCTACCTGCGCAGCCGGCCCACGTCGGACATGGCCGAGCGCAGCCACAGCCTGCACCGGCTCCGCGAGCTGCCCGAGCTCGGCGAGCAGATCGTCCGCTCGGCGCTGGCGCTCGGGTTCACGGCTGCCGGGCTTATCTGGTTGTATCCTCGGGCCGCGCCGCTGGCGGTGTCGGCCGCGCTGGTGTGCGCGGCGCTGCCGCTGGCCTTCCAATCACCACTCGTAGAGCGCGACCTGCGGCTGCGTACCCATGAGGGCGCGCTCTCCCGGTTTGTTCTCGACGGGCTGCTCGGCCTGGTCGCGGTCCGCGCGCACGCCGGAGAGCGGCCGCTGCGCCGTGAGCACGACCGGCTCGTCTCTGAGTGGGCGGCCACCGGGCGGTCGTTCGTCCGGGCGATCACGGTGGCCGAGGCGGCGCAGTTCGCGGTCGGGGCCGCGTTCGCCGCAGGGGTGCTGCTCACCACCACCGCCTCCGGCGCCTCCGTCGCTGAGGTGGGCCGGGCGCTGCTGGCCGCGTATTGGGCGCTGAGCATGCCGGTCCTCGGCTATGACCTGTCGCTGGCCGCGCGCCGGTATCCCGCGCTGCGTAACGTCACGCTGCGACTGCTCGAGCCGCTCGGGACGCCTGAGGCGCCCGCGCTGCCTGCGTCGGAGCCGGCGCGACCAGGCGGGGCCGGCATCGCCATCGCCTTCGAGGATGTCACGGTCGTCGCTGGCGGGCACGCGATCCTGGAGGGCGTCGATCTGCGGCTTGTGGCGGGCAGCCACGTCGCGGTCGTCGGCCGGTCGGGGGCGGGCAAGTCCTCGCTGGTCAGCTTGCTGCTCGGCTGGCACCAGCCCTCCCACGGCCGGGTGCTCGTCGACGACCGGCCGCTGGACCTCGCGTGGCTGCGGGAGGCGACCGCCTGGGTCGACCCCGCGGTGCAGCTGTGGAACCGGTCGCTGGGCGAGAACCTGCGCTACGGCTCAGGCGACGGCGCGCCGCCGCTGGACCGGGTGCTGGCCGAGGCGCGGCTGGAGCGGGTCGTCGCGGCGCTGCCCCAGGGGCTGGACACCCCGCTGG
>JBOGED010000076.1:0-12410 GCA_050743625.1 Egibacteraceae bacterium
CCTTTGCGCAAGGTCAACCTCAGCAACGAACTAGCCGGGGGCCTCTGCGCGCCACCGAGGCCAAGCAGGTGGGATCAGTGCCGGTACGGAGCTGGTGTGGGGGTCACGCCGGCTGACGATGCGCAGCCACGCTGGACGAACGTACGAACAAAGGACGGGGTCCATGCCACGCCTGTCGAGACTGCTCCGTAGGGTCCTCGCACCGATACCGCTGCGTCGCGGGGTGGCCTTGACGCTCACCGAGCGGCTCAGCTCGGTAACACACCTCGTGTCCAGCCTGGAGTACCTAGCGGCGGAAGGCGATCGGCGCTGGGGTGGCCTGAACAACTGGGACGTCAGCCGGCGGACCGTCCACGCCCGGTCGCGCTCCTTGGGCCGGGCGCTCGACGTGGTTGCAGATCGTCGCGTCACCAGGGCCTTGCACGTCGTGCGCGTCGCTGCTGCCGTGACGCTGCTCGCACCAAGTCCTCACCGGCCGCGCCTGGCCGCCAACGTCGTGCTGTCGAGCACGTCGGCCGCGCTCTACCCGCGCCAGCTCTACGGCACCGACGGCTCCGACCAGGTGTCCTTCCTTGTGCAGACCGTCGCCGCCGTCGCCCGGGCCGGCCAGCGGCGCTCCCAGCTTGTGGACGCCTGCCTATGGTTCGTGGCCTTGCAGTCGGTGCTGTCCTACGCGGTGTCCGGATGGGTCAAGCTGGCGGGTCCGAGCTGGCGGAGCGGGCAGGCGCTCCCCGGGGTGATGAGAACCCTCACGTACGGCGATCGTGCCACCTGGGAGCTATGCCGGCGATACCCGCGCGTGGCCCGCGTCCTCGGGGCCGGCGTGTTGACGATGGAATGCCTGTTCCCGGCGGTGTTCGTCGCCCGCGGGCGACTGGCCCCACTGCTGGTCGGCGCGGCGGGCGCATTCCACCTCGTCAACGCGCGGGTGATGGCGCTCGGACGATTCGTTTGGTCGTTCGTCTCGATGTATCCCGCTGTCCTGTACGTAAGTGGCCCCCGGGACCGCATCGGCCTGGACAGGAAGGTGGTGGAGCGCCGCGACGACACTCTGCCCACCCTGTGCGCAGCGCTGATGGCGGCCTCGCTGAGCGTCGGCCTTCTCGCACAGGCACGGCGGCGCCAGGTGGTCCTGGGGGGTAGGGACGGCGAGCGCAGCATGACGACAGGGGCGGGAAATACGTTGTCCTTCCGGCGCACCGGTCCGATGGACGGAGCCGCGCCGGTCATTGTCCTTGAGAGTGGCCTCGTCGCGACCGCCGAGCACTGGGAGTGGATCGTGCTCGGGCTGTCGAGGCGTTTCCCCACCGTTACCTATCAGCGAGCCGGCAACGGTCGCAGCAGCTACGCCCCGCGGAAGGACTACCGCCTCGACGTCGCCGTCGGTGACCTCGTCGACCTCGTGAAGCACGTGGGCATCGATCGCCCTGTCGTCCTCGTGGGCCACTCTCTCGGGGGCTACCTGGCGCTGCAGGCAGCGGCCCGCCTGCCGGGCCACGTCCGGGGAGTCGGCCTGGTGGACTCCAGTCACCCTGGAGAGTTGCAGCGTTCGTCCCGACAGGCACAGGGACAGCAGGCGCTCACCAGCAGCCTCGCCCTCATCCCGACCTCGCTGAGGCTCGGTCTGGGACTGCTGCTGAAACGCCCTGACTGGGTGGACCGCCTGCCCGCACAGATTCGCGACCTCACGCTCGCGCAGTACCGCGATCCAAGGATGTGGCTGGCTGGACGCCGCGAGTGGCGCGCCGCCGTCGAGGAGTTCCGCTCCTTCGATGGGCGGCTGCCCCACATCGACGTCCCGTTGCTCGTGCTCACCGCGGGACATACCGCGTCGAGCGACCCTGTGCAGAAGGACCTGCACGACGAGCTCGCTGACTCGACGCCGCGAGCCGAGCGTTACGTCATCGAGGACGCCGACCACAACCAGGTGCTGACCGATGCCGGGCCGGCTCACCGCGTCGCTGAGCTCGTCGCCGCATTCGTCGACGGCCTAGGACAGACCACGGAGGTGGACGCCGATGACGACCGCGCGCGCTGAGGCCGGCCAGCCCGAGGACGGCAGTCGGGGAACCTGGACGCTGCTGGTCACCGCCGGCCTCGCGGCGTGGTTCGGAGCGACGGCCGCGAGTCAGCACCCGCACCGGCTCTTCGACCGCTTTCGCGACTACGACCCGACGGGGCTGTTCGTCCCAAACTGGCGCTTCTTCGCTCCCGAGCCGGCCCAGCACGACTTCCACGTCCTGCACCGAGTGCTGACCGCTGACGGTGAGCAGACGCTTTGGAACCAGACGTCACAGATCGCCCCACGTGCCTTGGTGCAGGCGGCCTGGTTTCCTGGCCGGCGCCGGGAGAAGGCCATATTCGACATCTGCAACGAGCTGATCGTGCACATGGGGACGCCGGGTCTGGACGTGACGCGCTCCCCCGCCTACCTCATGCTGCGCGACTCCGTGGAGCTCGCGGTGCGCACGGAGTTCGCCGGCCGCAAGCTGCCCCAGGGCTTCCAGTTCCTCATCGCCCGTCATACCGGGCACGACGAGGAGCACGATCCGGACTACGTGCTCGTCTCGCCCTTTGTCCCCCTCGAGGAGGCCGCATGAGCGACGTCGAGGACATCGGATACGGACGCCAGTTCGCCGATTTCTACGACCGAATCTTCCCGCCCGGGACCGATGCCGACCAGACCGCGGCCTGGCTCGCCGCCCTCCACCCGGGCGACGGCACGCCCTCGTTGGAGCTTGGCGTGGGCACCGGACGCGTCGCGTTGCCCTTGGCCGAGCGGACCGGTGACGTGGTCGGCGTCGACTCGTCCCCGGAGATGCTCGAGGTGCTGCGCGGCGCCCTGGCGCAGATGCCTCGACCGGTGACGCCTGTGCGCGCCGACATCCGCGACTACGAGGATGGCCGTCGCTACGGGCTCGTATACTGCGTCTGCGGGACGTTATCGATGCTGCTCGACGCGGCGGACCAGCAACAGGTGCTGGAGACCTGCGCGCGGACCCTCGCGCCGGAAGGGACCGTCGTCATCGAGACCCACAACCCCGCAGCGGTCGATGTGATGCACCAGGGCAGGCTGCACGGTTCCTTCTTCGTTTCCTATCCAGGCCAGGACGCGGGACTGTTGTCGTACTCCACCATCGACCCTCCCAGTAGGCTCTGGCGGCTCTCGCACACCTGGATCGAGGGTGATCGTTCTCGCGTAGCCTCGGAGACCAGCCGGTTGACGACCCCGGAGGAGATCGACGCATACGCCGACCACGCGGGGCTGCGCTTGCAGGCCCGGTATGGGGACTGGAGCGGATCCGCCTTCACCGGCATCGAGCCCAACGTGGTGTGCGTATATCGCGGTCTCGGCTAGTGGTCCGTAGAGGAGGGTCCTTGGAACTGAGCAACGCCGCAAGACGGGATGCGGGCGCAGTCGAATACATGCGGAACTTGCGCTACAGGTCACTAACCCCCATCCGTCCAGCCCGAAGAGGCACCACGACGGGTAGAAGGACTGGTTGAGGAGGTGAGAGGAGAAGGTCAGGCAACCGCTCGGCATGGAGGCTCTTCGCTGCGCGAGACGCTCTCGGCCCTCGCTGACTACCTGCGTCCGCACAGGGTGACCGTCGCGCTCGCGAGCGTCCTCCTCATGCTGTCGGGCATGCTCGGTCTCGTGCAACCTCTGGCGGCCAAGCTGGTACTCGATGCGCTCGCCGAGGGGCAGGGCGTCGAGCGGGCGTTGCTGATGCTGACGGCGCTGGTGGTCGTGGCCGCTCTGATGCTCGCAATCGGCAACTTCCTGCTGCTGCGCACGGCCGAGGCCGTCGTGCTGGCCGGCCGCCACAGACTCGTGCACCACATCCTGCGCCTGTCTATGACGGGGATGCGCCGTCAGGCGCCGGGCGATTTGATCGCTCGGGTGACGGCTGACACGACGCTGCTGCGCCAGATCGCGATCCAGTCGCTCGTACAGGCCCTCACCGGGCTGGTGATGCTCATCGGCGCATTGGGCCTCATGGCGGTCGTCGACGTCGTCCTCCTTGGCGTCACCGTATCGGTGATCGTCCTGCTTGGAGCCGTCGTCGGGGTGATCATGCCTCGTATCCACCGCGCCGCTCGGCGTGCTCAGCAGTCGGTAGGACAGATGGGTGGCGTGCTGGAGCGAGCTCTGGGTGCCTTCATCACGGTAAAGGCCTCTGGGGCGGAGGCTGCCGAGATGGATCGCGTGGACGCAGCCGCGAGGGCAGCCTATGACGAGGGTGTCGTGCTCGCGCGGTGGGGCTCTGTGGCGGGGACGACCGCGGGCCTGATGATCCAGGTCGCGTTCCTCGTCGTGTTGGGTGTCGGCGGGGCTCGGGTGGTGAGCGGCGTGATCCCGGTGTCCACCCTCGTGGCGTTCTTGCTGTACGTCCTGTACCTGGCCCAACCTGTGGTGCAGTTGGTGAACGCCGGGACCTACTTTCAAATGGGGCGGGCTGCTGTGCGCCGCATCGGCGAGGTAACCCGGCTCCCGACCGAGCGCCTGGAGCCTGAGTACCCGTCGGTGACCGTCCCGGATCGCCGGTCATGGAATGGCCACCTGTCCTTGGTAACGCCCGAGCCGGCTTCGCTGGTCTTCGAGGGTGTGTCGTTCACCTACCCGGACCGGAGTAGGCCGGCGCTGGATGACCTTTCCCTTGACGTGCCGGCGACTGGGCTCACTGCCCTCGTCGGCCCATCTGGCGCGGGAAAAAGCACGATTCTTCACCTTATCGAACGGTTCTATGACCCGTGTGTAGGCCGCATCCTGCTCGACGGGCGAGACCTGCGGTCTTGGCACCTGGGGAACCTGCGGGCGAGTATCGGGTACGTCGAGCAGGACGCGGCAGTGATGGCGGGGACCCTGCGCGAGAACCTGGCCTACGCCGCTCCTGGCGTGAGCGACGAAGAGTTGCGCACCGCCCTGCAGGTCACCCGGCTCCAGCCTTTGCTAGAACGACTAGGGGGCGACCTCGGCGCCGAGATCCAACATCGAGGTGCCTCACTCTCAGGTGGCGAGCGCCAGCGCATAGCCATCGCGAGGGCGCTGCTGCGCCGGCCCCGTCTGCTCCTCCTCGACGAGCCGACCTCGCAGTTGGACGCGGTCAACGAGGCGGCGTTACGCGATGTGGTGCAAGAGTTGTCCGCCCGGACCACGGTGGTCGTTGTCGCCCATAGGCTATCGACGGTGTTGTCGGCCTCCCGCATCGCCGTGATGCAGGACGGCAGGTTGCGGTCCGTGGGTTGCCACCAGGACCTGATACGTAATGACGAGCTGTACGCCCTGCTCGCGACGAGCCAGCTACTCAACTGAGCCTAGGTGGGATCCTTGCCAGACGACGATCGCGATCGCGTCAGCCAGCGCCGCGGCCACGTGGCCCGCCGACATGAGCCAAGGCGTCACGATCACCGTGGCCCAGCTCCTGTTCGTGCACACCGTCGTCGGCGTGCCGTTGTCCTTCGGCTGCGGCGGACAGGACTGCTGGTGGCGCCGACCCTCGCCCACGCGCTGATCGACGGCGTCCGAGCACCAGCGTCGAGCATCGACTGGACCGCGAGGTAGGGCACCGGGCGCACCGCGTCCGCGAGCGGCGTCCCGACACGGCGTAGCGGTGCGAGCACGCGCTCGCCCTCGGCGAGGTCGCCGGACCACACGAGGATCATCCCCACGACCGGCTTGCCGTAGCAGTCGGCGGGCAGGAACGGCATCGGTGGCGCGAGCATCGTGACGACGGAGAGGCCAAGCTCGTCGGGCGCCTCGCCGGCGAAGTCCCCGAAGCACCGCAGGACCTCGGGAGCCTGCGCGAGCGGCCAGAACATGGGACCGCCGAGCACCAGCGGGCCGACCGGATGCAGGCGGCCCGCCGTCGCAGACCGCGTGCCCGGCGACCGCGTGGCCGCCCCCGCGCACCGACACCAGCAGATCCTGCTCGCGCGCAAACCGGACCGCCTCTACGACGTCGGCGGAGCCCCCGCACCGTGCGATCAGCGCGGGTCGCCGGTCGATAGCGCCGTTCCAAATCCGGCGCGCCTCGTCGTACCCTTCCACGCCGGGGCGCAAGAGCGCGCCATGAAAGCGCGTACGCAACCGCCCGACCGCGCCTTGCTCGATCCCCATCACTGTCCTCCTTCGATCCACTGGTAAGGAGGTGGGCAATAATAACGTTGGTGTTGCCCGATGCGCGTTGACCCGTGAGGTGTTTGTGTTCTCCCACCGAAGGTTGCTCAAAGCAACCGAAGGCGCTCAATCCTTGCGGTGTGTTACGTCCCGTGACGCTAATGGCCAGGAAACGGCGTACGGCCCTGGCCACAAGGGCAACAAACCCGAACAGCAACGTTAATAGTGCCCAGCCCCTGACTAAGTCAGGGCTTGGCATAAATAACGTGGTCGTTTGGCAGGTCGTACTGTTGCGGCGTCCGGCCCACCCGGACGCGTCACCTCGCTCGGGTGCTCGCGCGTCTTGCGCTGGCCGTGTGCGGTTGTGGACGTAGACGCCCACAACCGCACACGTGCTGGCGGCGGGGCGGCGGGGCGTGTCGGCACTGGGGCGGCGCAGTGCCTGCCACAACCCGTCCGTAACTTCCTAAAACGGACAAGTTGATCGTGCCCAGGCCCTAAGGATCAGGAGGCAGCGTTCCCCGAGCGTTCCGGTCCCGTTCCAGGCGCGCCGAGCGCCGCGGCGAACTCGGCCCGAAGCCGGCGGGTCTCCGCCTCCCACACGCGCACGCCACCACCCATGCGGAGCGCGCGGTCTGCGGCCGCCAGGCCGACCTGCGCATTGCCGGCCAGTGCGCAGGCCTCGAGGAGCACCCGCATGATGGCACCGCCCATGCCGGGCGCGTGGTCGACGGTGCCGAGGTCTTCCGTCACCCGCTGTATACGCGCGATGCCAGCCGTGGCACGCCCGTCGAGCACGTCGACGAACCCGTTGAGCGCGGCGGCGATGATCTGCGTCGGCCTCCACTGATGCGCGAGCCCGTCATCCAGCGATGCGGCATACGCGCGAACGCGCTCCGGCTCACCCATGTCGACGGCCAACAGCGTGGCGAAGATCAGCGCCGTCGCGTGGCTCGGTGGGTGCGCGATCTCGGATGCCAGCGCGAGCGCGGCATCGCGCGTGCGGGCGGCCTCATCCGGGCGCCCGAGAAACCACCAGGTATTGCCGAGGCGGCTGAGGCAGACCACCTTGGGATCCAGGAGATAATGCACCAGGTGTGCGCGGCGATGCTCGTCGCGGTAGCGGCGTACGGCAGCCTCGAGATGCCTTCGCGCGGCTTCGAACTCGCCTTGCCAGAACGCGGCGATCCCGAGCACGTACTCGCCCTCGACGGCTAACACGTCGTCGGCTTCACGGTCGCCAAGCATCCGCAGCCGCTCACCGAACCCGCGCGCCTCTTCGAACGCGCCGGCCGAGAGCCGGACCATCGCCACCGATCGCAGCAGGGGTGGCGCCGGCTCCACGCCGGTCGCCCGGCTGAGCTCGAGGGCCCGCTCGTGCGTCTCGGCCAGCGCGCTCGACGCGAACCCCTCCACGGCGGCGAGGGGCGCGAGCAACGCGGTGCGCAGCTCGAGCTCGCGCGCTTCGTCTTCGGTGCTCGCCGGCGCCGCGGCGACGAGGTCGAGCGCCCGGCGCAACCGGCGGATGGCCTCGTCGTTCGCCTGCAGCTCCCGGTCCGCCTCCGCCGCGCGGGCGTACCACCTGACCGCTTCGGCAACCGCCCCCGCCCGCTCGTAGTGAGTAGCGAGCTGCCCGCTCACCCGACCGAGTCGATGGCCGTGAACCTGCTCCAGTGCGCGCGCGACCTGCAGGTGACGGTGCCGGCGCTGGGCCGGGCTAAGGCCCTGGTAGGCCACCTCGCGGATCTTGTCGTGGCTGAAGTCGTAGGCATCGAGACCGTGCTCGCGCACGATCCGGCGCCGCCACAGCTCGTCGAGTGCCTGGACGAGCACACCCGTGCCGGCCTCACTCGCGGCGGCCAGTGTCTCGATCTTGAACTCCCGACCGATGGTGGCGGCGACCCGCGCCAGCTCCCGCGCCGGCGGGGACAACCGAGCGAGCCGGGAGGAGATCACCGCCTGCACCTTGGGGCTTATTCGCCCGGGGTCGCGCTGCCCGCCGCGCCATCCCGCGCGCACCACCTCCACGACGAACAGCGGGTTACCCTCGGTCTCGCCGAACAGCTCGCGAGCAGCCGGCTCCGCAAGCCGCATCCCGGTCAGCCGCTCGGCGAGCGTCGCCGTCTCGTCCTGGGTAAACCGCTCGAGTGCGATGTCGGTCACCCGCTCCAACAGCTGCATGCCGGTGACGAGCTCGTTGAGTGGGTGGGTGTCGTCGACCTCTTCCCGGCGGCAGGTCGCCACCACGAGCAGGCGGGCCTCCGGCCGGATGCGCAGCAGGTAGTGGAGCAGCTCCAGGCTCTCGCGGTCCCACCAGTGCACGTCGTCGCCGACGAGCAGCAGCGGGCGCCCGGATCCGAGGACCGCGGCAGCGACGGCGTCGAAGAGCCGCTGCCGCTGTTCGCTTGCGGGAAGCGGCAACGGCGGGAGCGGTCGAGGCGCCTGATCGAGTAGCTCGGGCAGCAGCCGCGCCAGCTCGTACAGCCGCGATCTGTCCATCCGCGAGACGCGCGGGCGGAGGCTCTGCGAGCGCAACCACATCACGACCGGGGCGTAGGCGAGCGCGCCCTCAGCCGGGTACGACCGTGCCGTCGCGGTCGCCGCGCCGCGGCGGGGCTCTAGCGTTCGCCCACTCCTCGTGGACATAATCGGTGCGATGGAAACGAAGGTAGACCTGGACGTCCTCCGCACGGTGGAGCGCAGGGTGTTGTGGCTGGCCAACGCGATCATCTTTCACGCGAACAAGGTCCGGGCAAACCCCTCTGGGTTGAAGGTCGGCGGGCACCCCGCCTCCAGTGCGTCGATCACGAGCATCATGACCGCGCTGTGGTTCGGCGCGCTCCGGCCCGACGACCGGGTCTCGGTCAAGCCGCACGCCTCTCCGGTGCTCCACGCGATCAACTACCTGCTCGGCGACCTGGACGAGCGATATCTCGGGACGCTCCGGGCGTATAAGGGGTTGCAGGCCTACCCGAGCCGCACCAAGGACCCTGACACCGTCGACTACTCGACCGCATCGGTCGGGATCGGCGCGACGGCGCCGATCTGGGGTGCGCTCGCCAGGCGCTACCTTGATACGCATTTCAGTGGGGACGGGTCCAGTGCCGGGCGGCAGATCTCATTGCTCGGCGATGCCGAGCTTGACGAGGGTGCGTGCTGGGAGGCGATCATCGACCCGACCGTCGCGCAGCTCGGCGAGGTGCTGTGGGTCGTCGACCTCAACCGTCAGTCGCTCGATCGCGTCGTTCCCCAGATCGCGGCGCAGCGCCTCGCGCGGATGTTCGACGCCGTGGGCTGGCAGGTGCTCACGTTGAAGTACGGGAGGAGGCTGCGGGAGCTGTTCGCGCTGCCCGGCGGTGACGCGCTGCAAGCGCGGATCGATGAGATGAGCAACCCCGAGTACCAGCGCCTCCTCCGCTCGGAGCCGGCCGAGCTGCGGGCTCGGCTGCCCGGCGAAGGGACGCTCCGCGAGTCGCTCGCCTCGCTTGTCAGTGAGCTGGACGACGGATCCCTCCACGCCGCCATCCGCGACCTTGGGGGTCACGACTTGGGCGACCTGATCGAGGCGTTCGCAACGGTCGACCCCGACCGGCCCACCGTCATCATCGCCTACACGATCAAGGGTTACGGCCTGCCGATCGAGGGCCATCCCCGTAACCACGCCGCCTTGCTCACCGGCGCGCAGTACGGGCAGCTGGCCGAGACATTGGGCGCGGAGGCCGACCGGCCCTGGGCGCCGTTCTCGGCGGGCACCGCCGAGTCCGAGCTCTGCCGGCAGACCGCCGCGCGACTCGCGCGGCCTCGGATCCCCCCCGTCGACATTCCCCTGCCGCCGCTGGACGTGAAGCGCCATCACACGGGCAAGGCATCGACGCAGGCGGCGCTCGGGCGCCTGTTGCTCGACCTCACCCGGGAGTGCCCCGCACTCGCCGAGCGCATCGTGACGGTCAGCCCGGACGTCGCGACCTCGACGAACCTGGGTGGGTGGCTGAACAAGGTCGGGGTTTGGTCGCCAAGGGAGCGGGTCGACTGGTTCGCCGACGACGACAAGACGCTCCTCCGGTGGCGTGAGCACCCGGAGGGTCAGCATATCGAGCTGGGTATCGCCGAGGTCAACATGGTCGGATTGCTCGGCGAGCTGGGCGTCGCGTGGTCTCGCTGGGGCCAGCCGCTGCTCCCGATCGGGACGCTGTACGACCCGTTCGTGAGCCGCGCGTTGGAGCCTTGGAGCTACGGCGTCTACGCCGGCGGCCAGTCAATTCTCGTCGGCACGCCATCCGGGGTCACGCTGGCGCCGGAGGGAGGAGCGCACCAATCCGTCACGACCCCGTCGATTGGCCTGGAGCAACCGGGGGTGGTTGCCTACGAGCCCGCCTTCAACCAGGACTTCGAGTGGTGCTTCCTCCACGCGCTGTCCCGGCTGGGGCGTGCCAGCGGCGAGTCCGCCTACTTCCGGCTTTCAACCCGGCTCATCGACCAGAATCTTGCCCGCGTCCCCGCTGAGGGCGACGCGCATGAACGCCGTCGGCGGCAGGTACTGGCGGGTGGCTACATCCTGCGCGACACGCCCGGCGCGCGTGTTGTTCTGGCCGTGATGGGCTCAGTTGTCCCCGAGGCGCTCGCCGCCGCCGACGAGCTCGCCGACCACGGCGTACCCGCGCGAGTGGTCTGTGTCACAAGCGCCGACCTGCTGTACCGCCAACTGCGCGCTCTCGATCTCGCGGCCGACCCGCGGGAGAGCGTCCTCGATGAGCTGTTCCCTCCGGGCGAGTGCCTCCCGGCCGTCACCGTGCTCGACGGCCATCCCCACACGCTGGCGTTTCTCGGCACGATCCGCAACACGCCGGTGATCAGCTTGGGTGTCACCGAGTTCGGCCAATCCGGCAACCTCTCCGAGGTGTACCGCCACCATGGCCTCGATACGCGGGCGATCGTACGGGCGGCGCGGCGCGTGCTCAGCTGATATCGCTGCTCACCTCCAGACGCGAGGGCACCCCTGTTGCCGGCGGGAGCGGGCGGCTAGCCCGCCGGCAACGGGCCCCCGAGGTGGCTGGAGCGCTCCGGATTCCGCGACCTGACCTTGAATCCCTGGCCTGCGGAGCCCGGGGGCGTTCATGAGCAGGATGGCGCACTTGGGCGTGGGATACATCCGTCTCGATGTCGAACTAGGGATCATCACAAAGGGGGATACATACGATGTTCCATCCTCCAGATGTTTGAGCGCTTTATGCCGAATCGTCGCTCGGCACGAGTATCCACAGGAGCACGTACAAGAACAGGCCGAGGCCATTGGCGAAGCAGAGCCCGACGAACAACAACCTGGGGATGAGCGGGTCCACCCCGAAGTAGTCGCCGAGCCCGCTGGCGACCCCCGCGACCATGCGCTGGGTGGTCCGCCTTGTCACGCGCGGCGCCTCGCGCGGACTGTCTGCCGTTCCCGCCGGCAACGCCAACGGAGGCTCGGGGCTGTCGTCACTCTGTGCGTGATCGCTCATGCACACCAGCATCCGCACCCTGGGCGCCGCGAGCCATCGGGGTTTCCCCCAGGTGTTCCCTGACACCCCTGACCCACAGATAACAGGCGCTGCGCCGACCTGTAGGAGCGTGCTGGCATCGACCTGGCCGCCGAGCCGCTGGTCGGTGTCGGGGAGCGTGTGCCGCCGCCAGGCGAGCGCCGAGATCACGGGCATCCTGACGTCCCTCGCGGCGCTCGGGCTGCGGTTGCACGGGTTCGCACCGCAGCTGCGCGCACTGCCTCCGCTACGTGCTCGAATGGCGCGCCCGGATGCTCGCCCGAGCCACGGCTCAGCTCACGCTGCCGTTGTGGGACGCGCGGTCTGTCCCGCAGTCTCTCCTCAGCCTAGACGACCTCGATTTGCTTCCCGATCTCCTCAGGGTCGGCCAGGTCGCGGAGCTGTTCGGCGTCGGGGTTGTGGTCGATCCGCACATTGGGTGTGCTCCCACGCTACCGGGCCGACGAGGTCCGCGAGCTGCTCACCACCGGCCGCGAGCACGCGACGAGGTAACCTGACGTACGAATAGAAGGTCCCGTGAGGCGGAGCGGCCTCACGGGACCGTGACCGCAACCGTTGAGGGGGGACTGCGGACATCAACGAGGATACGCCCGTCGGACAGCGCATCGCTTACTACCGACGCCAGCGGGAGCTTAGCCAGGCGACTCTGGCCGGCCTGGTCGGCCGCTCCCCGGTGTGGCTGTCCAAGATCGAACGCGGCGAAAGACCCATTGACAAGATGTCGATCCTGGACGCGCTGGCCAACGTCCTCAAGG
>JBOGED010000077.1:0-6451 GCA_050743625.1 Egibacteraceae bacterium
ACGCCATGCGCTGAAGTTTGACGGATGCATCCGAGGGTGAAGCTGCTCCCTGCCGTCAGTTTCGTTCTCGAAGGGATAGCGCTCGCATGCGTTCCGAGGCAACCCACGACTCGGGTGAGCGGAAACAAGAATCTCAAGAGTCGCGAGAGGTCCGTTCACAGTTCCAGCGGACCGTCGAAGAGGGCGAACAGAGGCTCAAGCGGACGTGGCCTGACCTCCTCGCTACCGGCATGGTCGGTGGTATCGACATCGGGATCGGCGTGTTCGCGCTGTTACTCGTCCTGCACGAGACGGGTAACCCCCTGCTCGGAGGTCTGGCATTCAGCCTCGGATTCATCGCGCTCATCCTGGCGCAGAGCGAGTTGTTCACCGAGAACTACCTCGTCCCTATCGCCGCCGTCGCCGCTGGGCGGGCGCGCGCCTGGAGTATTGGCCGCTTGTGGTCCGGCACGCTCGTGACGAACCTGATCGGCGGTTGGATCATCACGGGCATCATCATGGTCAGCTCACCGCAGCTTGCCCCTACCGCCATCGAGACCGCACAACACTACATCGATCTGGGCATCGGCTGGCAATCGTTCAGTCTGGCGATCCTGGGCGGCGCGGTCATCACGTTGATGACCTGGATGCAGCGGAACTCACAGGAGGCGTTCGCCAAGATCGTCGCCGCGGTTGGCGCGGGATTCCTGCTCGGGGCGGGCGAGCTGAACCACGTCATCGTCGTCTCGCTGGAGGTTTTCGCGGCGCTCCACGCTGGCGCTCCGTTCGGCTATGCGGATTGGGCCGGCACGGCGGCCTGGGCCGCACTCGGCAACATGTTGGGCGGCATCGCGTTCGTCACGATCCTGCGCTTGGTTCAGGTAGGCCGAAAAGCCATCGCGGACGCATAGCCGGTCGGCGCCAGCCGGATAATCCTGCACTGTGTGACGTTCTGACCGTCCTGTCGAGGTTCCGAGGCGCGCTGTGAGACAATGGCGCCGTGCTCCTGACCCGTCTCATTGTCTCGTGAAAGGGGACCGCTGTGGCAACAGCTGGAGCAGCAAGGACGCAAGGGCAGCTCTTTGCCCTTGTGTTCGGGATCGTGTACGTGCTGATCGGCCTTCTGGGCTTCATCGGGCCGCTGGCGCCCGGCGGCGCTCTTCTCGGCCTATTCGGTATTAATGCGCTTCACAACATCGTGCATCTTGCTGTTGGAGCATTGCTCTTGTTCGGCTCCACTTCACCCGCCCAGGCCAAGACGATCAACCTGGTCGTGGGCATCGTCTATCTGCTGGTCGCAGTGCTGGGGCTGTTCAACATCTTGGTGCCCGGCCTCATCAATCACAACGGTGCAGATACTGCGCTGCACTTTGTATCAGGCGCACTGGCCTTGTATTTCGGAACCGCCGGAGCAGGTCGCACCGCTACCGCGTAGCGGAAGTCCTGGCAAGATGAGGTGCGGTGTGGACGAGTTGCTGACCGACCGTCCACGCCGCACTCATCAGCCCTCAGACTGAGGTCGGGTCGAAGCCGTAGGGCAGCTCCAGCCGGTTGGCTCGCATAAGCTCGGCGTCGGCGAGGATCTTGTTTGTCGGCCCGTCCGCGACGATGACCCCGTCGCTCATCACGACCGCGCGTGGGCAGAGCTCGAGCGCGTACGGCAGGTCGTGGGTGACCATCAACATCGTAAGGTCAAGGCTGCGGAGCACGTCCGCGAGCTCGCGGCGAGCGGCCGGGTCCAGGTTGGACGAGGGTTCGTCGAGCACCAGTATGTCGGGCTCCATGGCCAGGACGGTTGCCACCGCGACGCGGCGGCGTTGGCCGTAGCTGAGGTGATGAGGGGGGCGGTCGGCCACGCCCTCCATACCGACCGCCGCGAGCGCCCGCTCGACCCGCGCGGCCAGCTCCGCGCCTCTCACGCCGAGGTTGGCGGGGCCGAAGGCCACGTCGTCCCACACGGTTTGCATAAAGAGTTGGTCGTCGGGATCCTGGAACACGATCGCCACGCGCTGGCGGATCTCGCGAAGGTGCGGTTTGGAAACCTTCAACCCCCCGATGTACACCTCACCCGCTCCCGCGACGTGGACACCGTTGAGGTGGAGGACAAGGGTCGTCTTGCCCGCACCGTTGGGGCCGAGCAGCGCCACCCGCTCACCCCGCTCGATCACAAGATTGACCCCAAAGAGGGCTTGGCGCCCATCGGGGTAGGCGAACGCCAGTTCCTTGACCTCAAGTACGGGGCTACTCATGGTCGGACGATCCACGCAAGGGTAGCCACCGTCGCGCCGAGCACGGGGACGGCGAGCGAAGTCAGCCACTCCCTCCGGGACCCGGCCAGCTCGTCGAGCACGGGGAGGGACCCGTCGAACCCGCGCGACAGCATCGCGAGATAGACGCGCTCGCCGCGCTCGTACGAGCGGATGAACAGGGCACCAGCCGACGAGGCGAGGGCCTTGGCCTGCCAGATCCAGCGAGGGTTGTAACCGCGGGACACCCGGGCGATGCTCATCCGCCGCATCTCGGCGGTGATGACGTCCACGTAGCGGACCATGAACCCCGCGATCGCCGTGAACGTCCGTGGCATCCTGAGGCGTTCCAAGCCGTGGAGGATCTCGGGCACCGTCGTGGTGGCGGCCATGATCACCGTGGTCGCGACGCCGAGCGTGCCTTTGACCAGGATGTTCCAAGCCCCCCACAAGCCCTCGACGGCCAGGGAAAGGCCAAGCACGTCGATGCGGTCACCTCGACCGATAATCGGTAAGAACAACGCAAACGCTACGAACGGCGCTTCGATGATCAAACGGCGCAGAACAAACGGCAATGGCACGTTCCCGAGCCGGGTCAATCCCACGAGGACCAAGGCATAGCAACCGTACGCCCAGAACGCCTCCCGTGGAGTCGCCACGACCGCGAGGATGAACAGGAATGCGGCGGCTAGCTTGCACTGGGGGCGCATGGCATGGAGTGCGCTCTTGCCAGAAAGGAACAGGCCGCCTGTGTGGGCGTGGGAGCCCCCCATCAAGGGGACTCGGAGGACGTGCGGCGCCCCCGGCGAACGAGGGCGAACAACCCGGCGCCCAACCCGAACGTCACCACGACCCCGATCACGCCAGCCAGGCCCGTGCTCAGGCTCTCGTTCCCGACGCCCCTCAACCCGTAGCCAGCGGTGGGGAGATCTCCCGTCGCATGAGGTTGCTCGTTGTTCGCGAACCTCTGGTCGATCGCCACCTTGTTCAACCCGTCGGGCTGGCTGCTGGCGTAGGGGCTCACCAAGAACGCGAGCAAGAGCGCAACGGCGAGCCCGATCGCGACGAATACGCCCATCGTCATCCGTGTCACGTTCAACTCCTCGCTGTTGCCGCCGAGCCGCCGCGCAGCTCGAGTTGGGATAGCAGATCCTGTGCGCCGTACACCAGGTCCGGTCGCACGCCCAGCACCGCACTGACGGTCAGGGCGGTGATCACACCCTCGCCGATCCCGATCAAGACGTGCACCCCGACCATGGCTGCCGCCACGGTGCTGACCGGCGCGGACCCCGCGCCGCCGATCGCATACTCGACGGTGAACGCGGTCGCCGACAAGACCACCGACAGCAGCGCGGCGACACCCGAGGCCACGACGACCGAGGTGCGGCTCTTGGGCAGCACCCGGCGGAGCAGGGCGAAGACCCCGTAACCGCCGAAGGCCGTGACGATCGCCATGTTCAGGATGTTGAGCCCGAGCGCGATGAGCCCTCCGTCGGCGAACAGGAGCGCTTGCACGATCAGGACCACCGCGACACAGATGCTGCCCGCCCACGGCCCGACGAGTACGGCCGCCAGCAAGCCCCCTAACAGATGGCCGCTCGTGCCCGCGGCCACGGGAAAGTTAAGCATCTGGACCGCGAAGATGAACGCCGCGACCAGCCCGGCGAGGGGCGCCTGCCGCTCCTCCATGATCTGCGCGGTCCGCTTCACGCTGACGCCGAGCCCGCCGGCGGCGACCACCCCGCCTCCGACTGAGGTCGCCGCGTTGATGAAGCCGTCAGGTATATGCATCTGTCACTCCCGCACCTCGTACCAGCCCGGGAGTACCGTAACGCGGGAATATGCCTGTTGCAATGACCTCGCACCCAAGCCGTCGGCTCTAGGCGGCTCTAGGCGTGGCGGACGGCGATCGGCACGGACCGGGAGGCGAAGACGCCGTTGCGGTAGAAGTCGAGGTGCGCGCCGGGCTGCATACGGATCTCGGCGTACCGGTCGAGCAGGATGTTGAGGGCGATCTTGGCCTCCAGGCGGGCGAGCGGCGCGCCTAGGCAGAAGTGAATGCCCTTCCCGAACGCGACCTGGTGGTTGGATACGCGGTGGATATCGAACCGGTCGGGATCGGCAAAGGCGCGCTCGTCGCGGTTGGCCGAGAGCACCCACGGCGCCACGAACACGTCCGGCGGCACGACCGTGCCGGACAGCTCCGCCTCGCGCATGGTCACGCGGCCGAGCTGGGGGAACGGTGAGCGGTACCGCAAGACCTCCTCCAGCGCGCCCGGGACCAGCGAGCGGTCGGCGCGAAGCTCGGCGAGCGCGGCCGGCTGCTCGTCCAGGCAGAGCACGGTGTTCCCGAGCAGCGCGGTCGTCGTGATATGCCCCGCGAGCAGGAGCAAGGTAGAGAACCCGACCACCTCGTTGTCGGTCAGCTGCTCACCGTCCACCTCGGCCGTGGCCAGCTTGCTAATGAGGTCTTCTCGTGGGCGGGCACGGCGATCGAGGCAGGCCTGGAGCAGGTAGGCGCGCATGTCGGCCATGGCCGCCTCGACCTTCGGCATGAGGTCGGGATCGTTGGGGTCCTCCGCGTCCATCTCGAACAGCTCGTCGGCCCAGGCGCGGAACAGCGCGCGGTCGGAGGTCGGCAGGCCGAGCAGCTCTGCGATCACGATCACCGGCAGCGGGTAGGCGAGATCGTCGACGATGTCCCACTCCTGGGCGCCGCCGGTGGCGTCGAGCAGCTGGTTGGTGACCTCGCCGATCCGCGGCGCGAGCCCAGCGACAACCTTGGGCGTGAACGCGTGGCTGACCAGACGGCGCAGCTTCCGATGCTGCGGCGGGTCCATCGAGATCAACGAGCCCTCGGCGAGCGTCTGGGCGGCCGGCAACAGACGGCTCGTGTCCGAGGAGAACAAGGCGAAGTCCGACAGGATGTCCTCGACGTCGGCGTAGCGGAACACGTGCCACATACCGTGCTCGTCACGCCATACTGGCTGCTCGTCACGCATCTCGCGCAGCCAGGCGAGGAGCTTGTGGCCCCCGTCCTCGATGGTGGGCGGCAGCGTAAGCGGTTCGGTGGTCATGATCCCTCCCTCATGTGCGTGTTGGTTTTCCAGGCTTCGGGCTCGCACTGGGCGCGTATCTGGTCGAACAGCTCGATCGCCCGAGGCGCGACGGCGCTCAGCGCCCGCGGGTCGGGGTCGCCGGGCGGCTCGAAGGTGCGGCGCACGACCTCCGCCAAGAGGTCGGCCTTGACCTCGATCGGGAGCTGTCCCTCGTCGGGCAGGAACTGGTCGCCGAGGTAGAAGCCGCTGGTCACGGCATGAATGGCGTAGTCCCTGACCTTCGCGTCGATGTCGGCGCTGAGCAGGCCGTGCTCAGCGAGCAGGTCGAGGTACGCGTCGTAGCTGACCGTGGAGGTCTCTTGCCGTGCTCTCATGCCCGCGACGTTCTTGGCCACAAGCTTGCCGAGGGTCTCGACGTCCCGGGTGTACAGGGCCCTCGCGAGTGGCCGGGTCATGATCGCGATGAACAGCGCCCGGAACACCCGGTGCAGCTGCGTCTCGACCTCCGCGCGCCGCATGCCCGCCACCACGTCGCGCATCACGCTCGCAATCTCGCGGAGCAGTAACACGGCGAGCAGCTCCTGCTTGCTCCTCCAGTGGAGGTAGACGGTGCCCTTGCCGACGTCGGCCCGCCGCGCGATGTCCTCGACGGTCAGGCGCCGGTACCCGATGCGCAGCAGCAGCTCACCCGCTGCGTCGAGGATCCGCTCCGCCCGCGCCGACTGCTCGGTCGCTCCGACGTCTACGGCCATCCAGTGCCACCTTCACTTGACCAGATTTCTTATTTGGTCATCTGAAGGTTAGCGTCACCCGCCCCTTATGGCCAGGACCATAAGACGTTGCCTGGTCGGCGACTCGGTCAGGATCACCAACTCACCCTGGACGCTGCTCGACAAGGGCTCGAACCACGGTGAAAGCCCCAACCCGTTGTCGAGGACGATCTGGGCATCGGTGAGAGCGGCGGCGGGACGGGGTTCATACGTGTGCGGTCGGCGAAGCCACAGAGGAGACGGTGCCCTTGCCTACATCGGCCCGCTGCGCGCACGTCGTCGACCTGTGAACATGCAGCATTTGCGCGCCCACGCGCAAATGCTGCCAGCTACTGGCCGATCCGTGGGATGCCCGCTGCTGGACCCCTAGAAATTGCGCGTTGGCGCGCATTTCCTG
>JBOGED010000078.1:0-6676 GCA_050743625.1 Egibacteraceae bacterium
CGCCACACACGCGATGGACCCGCCTAAGTTGGTGGCATTGGGACTAAGAGCGTGTTTGAAAACTGGGGTCACGCTGGCAACATCAGGAACAGGGCGACGTCCCACACATGCGACGGCGTTCCTTGCAGTCTGCCGGGCATGCGCTCAAAGACCTATCCATCCGATTTATCCGACGATGAGTGGACGGTCATTGCTCCCTTGCTGCCCCCCGCCCAAGAGCGGGCGCCCCACGGCGGCCGCCCAGCCCACGAGCGCCGCGAGATCATCGACGCCATCCGCTACCTGGTACGCACCGGCTGCTCGTGGCGGCAGCTGCCCATCGACTTCCCGCCCTGGCAAAGCGTCTACACCTACTTCGCCGCCCAGACCGCCGATGACACCCTGGACCGAATCCACGACACGCTACGCGCCCAGACCCGTGCGCTCAAGGACCGCGAGGCGACCCCGACCGCGGTGATCATCGACGCGTAGTCGGTCAAAGGCGCGGACACCGTCGGCGTCGCAACCAGGGGATACGACGCTGGCAAGAAGATCAACGGCCGCAAACGCCACATCATCGTCGACACTCTCGGCCTGCTCATGCTGGTCATGGTGACCGCAGCGTCGGTGCAAGACCGCGACGGTGGACGGCAACTGATCTGGCGGCTGCGTGGTGCGTTTCCCGGCGTGCGGCTGGTCTGGGCCGACGGTGGCTACGCCGGCAAGCTGGTCACCTGGGCCGGCGCCGTCCTAGGCGTGGCCGTAGATATCGTCAACAAGCCAAAAGGCCAACGCGGGTTCGAGGTGCTGTGACGCCGCTGGGTGGTCGAGCGCACCCTCGCGTGGCTGTATAAGTGTCGACGTATCGACCGGGACTACGAGCGCACCGTCGAGCACGCCGAGGCGATGATCAAATGGGCAATGATCGGGCTGATGACTCGCCGCCTCGCCCACGCCAACTCCGCCCATCCTCAACGTACAGCCCTCGCCTCATGAGTTTTCAAACACGCTCTAACCGGTTGCCCAGGTCGATGTGCTCGGGCCCGAGCGCGAGCGGACCCGGTGCCGAGCAGGCGCTCGCCGCGTACCTGAGGGAATGGCAGGAGTCACGTGAGGCTCGGGCTGCACACGGGCAACTGTCGCCCTACACCGCGCGCAACACCCGCGTCCACGTCCACAACCACATCATCCCGGGCATGGGGTACCTCACCCTGGAGCAGTTGGACGCCAAGGGCAGCGCCCGGCACGTCCGGGCATTCCTCGCCGAGCTGCAGAGCAAGCGCACTCCCTGCGGCGGGTCCTACGCCGACTCCACCATCGCCGAGATCATGGCCACGCTGCGCGCCGCCCTCGACCAGGCTGTCGAGGACCGAGTCATCGACCACAACCCCGCCGCGCGAGTCAACGTGACGCGCAACGACCGGCGCACGGTCCCCAGGTGACGCCGGCCTTGGCACGCGCGGTGCTGGACGCCGCCGCCGGCGACCGGCTCGAGTCACTCTACTGGGCGGGCCTTTCGACCGGCTGGAGGATGTCCGCATGGGGCCGGCGTGTGACAGCTTCGAGCAGGCCGTCGGCAGCGACGAGTTGACGCACGACGGCTCCGAGGTGCTCAAGCGGCACCTGGACAACGCGGTGCCGGTCAAACGCCGCGGCTACCTCGTGATCACAAAAGCGGGTGCGGACTCGCCGGACAAGATCGACGCCGCGGTCGGCGCGGTCGGCGCGCACGCCCGGGCGGCGTGGCATCACCTGAACCGTCCGGCCCGCCGGGTGCAGCCGTTCGCGGTCTACGCGTAAAGGAGCGTGAGGTATGCAGCTCCGCCGCCTCGATGAATCGCATATCGGCCAAGTAGTGAGCGATGTACCGGGCCGCCTCCGCGACCGTGTCACGGATCTCGTCCAGCGTGCAGATGGCGCTCCCGCGCGCCGAATGTCTGCCATGTGTCAGCCCTCCTCGTTAGGGTCTGGCCACGCTCCCGGCGCCGTCAGCCACGCAGGCACCGCTTGCGCTTCTAGACCGCTCACTGCTCCTCCTGCTGATCGGGTGTGGCGGGAGGGGAGGCGTCGCCGCCGCCAGGGGTAGGGGAAGGGCTGGCAGCGGCCGACCATCCGACGCCTGAGCCTCTCGCCACGTCTGCGGACGGGCAGCCCGCCCGGCCTGCGCGACCTCCTCCGGGTCGTTCAGCACATCCAGGAGGTCGCCCAGCAGCATCACCGCCGACTCGAAGTGATGGCGCTCGCAGATCGCCAGCGCGCCGGCGGCCAGCGACGCGGCGACACCGGCGGGCCGGCAGTCCTTGCACGGCTGCGCCAGCCCGTCTGGGCATGAGCCGCCGGTGACGAGCTTCTGGTACCGCCAAGG
This sequence comes from Egibacteraceae bacterium, assembly GCA_050743625.1. GTDB lineage: Bacteria > Actinomycetota > Nitriliruptoria > Euzebyales > Egibacteraceae > JBOGED01. The sequence continues at coordinate 2,345 of JBOGED010000078.1, forward strand.
CGGCAGTGCCCGCCCGCAACGGGTGCAGCCGACCTCGACGGTGGCCGGCACCCGCTCCGGCTCTGGGGCTGCGCGGTGGCGAACGAGATCATGGCAGTCACTGGGCTGGCCTCCAACTGACGCGCAGCCCGTACCGGACATCGGAGACGGCCGCCACGGTCCACTTCAGCTCGCACAGGGGACAGCCCACCTGCCGTGCCGCGTCCAGGTCGGTGCTGTTCGGGACAAGCAGATGGGTCGCGCAGCACGGCGTCCACAGGACGTACTCGCTCCCGAGCAGATCCAACCTCGCCGGGTTCACCATCCCCTTTCCCTTCATTGCCCGCCCTCCCGCTTGTTAGGCTCCGTCCTCCACTCGGCGCGCAACCCGAACTCCCTCGTGCTGTCCGCGACCAGTTCGGCGACCAGGCGATTCCCGCAGGTTTCGCACATCCCCTTCAACCGGGCACCGGGGTTCGCGTCGGCTTGTGGGAAGAACAGGCGATGGCCGTGGCACGGTGTGAACAACGCGGCCACGTCAGGGATAAACACCACCAACGACGACTTGTCATGTGGCGGCTGCGGCAAAGGCTCCACCCACCCAGGACTCCTCACGACCTCTCCTCCCCGCGTCTGGGCAGCGGGCGCAACACGAAGCCTTCCCCGCCGCCGCGCTCACGCCTGGCCCGCGACGCCTGTGATAGTCGCTCGTGCGCCTCCCCGGGCGGCACAACCTCGGCCACCCCGATCCGCTCGGCGTCTGGCCAGCCCTCGACCAGCCCGGCCATCGCCAACGTCGCGTTGTGCGCCGGCAGCGGCCAACACCGCACGCAACCCAGACTCGGCCTGCTCATCAGCAACCAACCCGCACAGCCAGGACCGGCCGCACTCGACACACGTGGCTTGAAGGTGTGCGCCGGGGACCGCCTCCTCGATGGGGAGGAATACGCCGTCGCTGTTGCCGTGGCAGGGGGGGAACACGAGGACCGCATCGCGCTCGGGGACTGGCTTCACGTGCTTGGAATCGCGGTGCCTCTCGGTGGGTTCGCTCATACGATCGACGTTGGCAGATTCGCCGGAGCAAATGGTCACGGCGTGGTGCCTCGCTTGATACCTCGTTTGGTGCCTCGCGGTGTGACATTTGGCGACCTCCCCCTTTCGGCGCCCTCGCCTCACGCGTACCCTCGAAAACGGTGGGAAATGAGAGGGTGCAAATGTGATGTAAAGGGGGAAGGGATGATAGAGCCTGTCGAGGTAACGCAGGAGGACGCGCTCGAACCGCTTAAGTTTGTACAAAAGGTGACACAGCTGGAGATATTCCGCCTTGCGTTGGGATTCACTCACACGTCTATTGCCAGGCAGATCGCCGGGGGCTGCGACCAGGGAAAAGGGTTTAACAGGCGTACCAACATGCGGTACGAGCAGCGTGCGGTCGACGAGGTGCTCGAAGCCTATGAGGAGGCCTTCTGTAAGTACTTCAACGTTGATTCGGTCGCTAAGCTCGGACTTGGCATATGGCCCGAGGCCGCACGTTTTTGGGCTTGGATGACACCGGAGGAGATCGTGAAGGAAAAACATCACCGCCGGGAAATGCTCAGAAGAATGGGTATGACGGGCATAGCCGGCGCTGCGGGGATATTGTTACCCGTCCCTCATCTCGTCGCCGACGGCCAAGACCTTGAGGTGCTGCGCGACATCGGCGAGGGGGACGTCGACTACGCGCAGGCGCACGCGACCAAGCTCGCGGCAGCCTATGTTGTGGAGCCGAACGCCGACGCCGTCCGGGCGGCGAAGGCGCACGCCTACACCCTCCTCGACATCCTCAGATCTGGCAGAGCCAAGATGACTCTCGACGTGAAGGCGCGGCTGAAGGCCGTCGCGTCCGACGCTGCCTCGCTGGCTGGCCATGGACATTATGACGCAGGCCAGTTCGCCGAGGCCGACCGCTGGTTCAAATGCGCGCTCGAGCTGGCGCGGGAGGCCGGCGACCGACGGCTGGAGGCGTATGCGCTCGCCTCGTTCGCGGTTATCCCCATGTACGCCTCGGAGCCTGACCATGCTGCGGCCGTGGCCGCATTTGAACCTGCAGCTGCGTTGTATCGGTTTCTTCCATCCACGGGACACGCCTTCATGTTCGGCAACCTTGCCCTTGAGCATGCAGCGCTCGGTGACGACATCACCTCAGGGCGATTCCTTGACCTGGCGCGCACTGCTGCGGCTCGGATCCATTTCGAAGAACCCAGCTGGGGGTGGTGGTCCCCTCTCGGGGAGCTCGACGGCTGGGACGGCGTCCGGCTGGACGTGTTCCGGGCGACCCGGTCTCTGCGGCTTGACCGCCCAACTGACGCCATGAGTGTGTACGACGACGCACTGAAAGGCATCGCCAGCCCCGTTCGCCGCGCGCACTTGCATGAGGACGTGATGCGCGCGTGCGTCGTGCTGGGGGACCCGGAGCGGGCGTGCGCGTCTGGGCATGCCGCGCTCGGCGAGGCGAGGGCACACGGGCTCGGTTCGTTTCCTCCGAGGATTCGTCTGGTGCGTTCTGCGTTCCCCATGTCGTGGACCGGGCGGATGGCTGTGCAGGACCTGGACGAGCGGCTTCGGCTGGCTGCCTGACCCGCGCTCGAGAAACCCTCCGCAAAACGAGGACGCCGCCCCATCGAGGGCGGCGTCTCCCGTGTCGGCCGAGGCTAAGCAGGAGCCATGCGGTCGGGCTGAGTCGTTGGGTACCGCGTACAGATGATGCCCGGGTGCGAGCGCGCTGCGCAGAACCTCGTCGATCCGAGCGTTCAGTCTTTGCAGCGCCCGTCCGGACGCTGGCTCCCCGCCGCTCAACCGACGGCAGATTTCAGCTCGATCGCGCCCTTCCACGAACCACCGGCGAATCCCGTTCCCTGTCAGGGTCCTGACCTGCGGTTTCAGCAGCGGAAGTCTGACTTCCGCTTGACTTCCCGGTGACTTCCGCCTGACTTCCGCTCAAGCCCGCGGAAGTCGCTGGGAAGTCACCGGCAGCTGGCCCGGAAGTCACCGCGGAAGTCAGCAGTGCGGCGAAGGCGGTGACGTCGGCGAGGGTAAGCCGTGGCGTCACCACGTGGGTGATCTCACCTGTCGTGGTCACCACGTAGCACTCGCCGGGCGCCAGCTGCATCGTGTCGCGAGGCAGCTCCTCGGCACGCAGGTTCGTCAACTGCCGCGCGGTGGCCCCCGGCATCCGGTGCACGAACGCCGACGTCAGCGTCCCCCGCACGTCGCTGCTGCCCGTACGCCGCACGGACCAGCTCTGGCCGAGCAGCAGGCAGGTGAGCAGCAGTTTGCGGCCTTCCTGGTTGACCGCCTCAATCACCCGGGAGATCACGTCGCCAGCTCGCCGCGCTGGAGCGCGGTGTGCTCGTCGATCGCGACCAGCACCGGGGTTCGGTCCTGGGAGCCTCGGATCCGCCGCGTCAGCTCGCGTTCTACATCCCCGAGGACCTCGCGGATGTCGTCCGGGGCGCTGACGACCGGCCCGTGCCAGCAGGTGCTCCACGGGCCGCAAGCGGCTACCCAGGCTTTCTGGGTCCCCATCGTGCGGATCGATCACGTACACCCGCGCGCCCTCACCCAGCGCCTGAAGGATTAACGAGACCGCGGTCCAGCTCTTGCCAGAGCCCGTGAGCCCACCGATCCCCGCCGAGTACACCGACTTCCAACTGCCGGTCAGTGGCTTGTCGGGCGCCCGGCCGAGGTACAGCGGCCGGCCAGGTCCGATCTCCCCGCGCGCGACCAGCTCCGCCCACGTGGGCGTCTTGTCCACGCTGACTACGGCCGCGGGCGGCTCCACCCACTCCCCGGACTGGTGTTTACGCGGGGAGTAAGTGTCGTGCGGCGCGTACGTCGTGTGCGGCGCGTAGGTGTGCACCGGCAGCACCTGACTGGCTTCGGCCAGCTCGGCCGTGTGCCGGGCCTCCAGCGCCCGTTCGGCCACGCCGTTGAGGACCCCGCGGAACGGCATCGCGCCGTCCTCCTTGCGCGGATACCACATATCCCGCCTGCGCACACCCCAGCCGATGCCCCCCAGCAGCAACACGAGGGGGATGGCCTGCAAAGAGATGACGGACAGGTTGCGCGCCGCGACACGAACGGGCACCCAGGTCTGCTCGGCCTGAGCCTTCACGGCCTCGGCCGGGGCAGGCGGCGCTGGCGCCGGCTCGGTCACGACCTGCGCCGCAGGGGCGGGCGTCTCCCGCTCCCGCTTCTGTGAGTCCGCGAGCGCGCCGATGCACACGAGCAGGCCCAGCCAGATGACCCACCCCTTCATCGCCCACCTCGCCCACACGAGCACGCCCCCGCCTGGGCTTGCAGCGCGGCCACCAG
>JBOGED010000079.1:0-14116 GCA_050743625.1 Egibacteraceae bacterium
CTCCTACACCCCCACAACCACCCACGACTTTGCCGATCGCCCTGACCTCACACCGCTGCGGGGTCCTCCTCGGTTTTCTATTTATCGCAGCCCTCTTTGTCGCGGAATACGCGTTTGGATGGATAACGGTTGTAGGAACTGAGTTGAGTGTCAGTGGGCTAGCCGGGACACTTGGCTATCTGTTGAGCGGATTGATTGCGCACTCCGCTTCGGGTATCGCGGAGGAGGTTGGATATAGGGGTTACGTGTTTGCCAATCTTGCGCGCGAATTGCCTGTCTGGTCGGCGGCTGTGCTCAGCGGCATCCTCTTCAGTGTTGTGCTGCACGCCAATCAGCCGCAATTTGACCTCATGTTCATTGTTTATGCGACACTGCTTCTCTGTTGTTTGTAGTATTAGGTTGGGCACTCGCGCGATCTGGTTTGGCATAGGGCTCCACTGGAGTTGGAACTGGAGCACAAGCTTTCTCTTTGGGCTGAACTCTGCGAACAGTCCCGATTATGATCATGTTCTGCTCCACCTTCGGAAAGATGTCCCGACGCTCTCAGTGGGCGATACGGTCGTGTCAGGCGAGGAGCTGCTGCTCGTGTGTCTTGCGCTGGCGGGAACCGCCTTGAGCTTTGTGTGGTTTCACTGCCAAGGACGGCCACCGCGCTGGCGAGCAAGGTTGGGAGACGACGGACAGCCAGACAGCTGTCCTCCCGCATCCCTGACAGCCGTGTGACGCCGCTCCGCCCTCACCTCAGCGGGGTCAGGAGCTGGTCCACGGGGGCGTAGTCGTCGGTGAGGACGGGGGCGCCGGCGATGAAGGCGGTGAGCGCGGCGTCGTCGGAGATGACCAGGTCGTTGTCGCCGCGGGAGCGGTTGCGGGCCTGGATCGCTTGGACGTCGAGGGGAGCGTCGGAGGCGAAGAGGACGAAGTTGCCGCCCGAGGCCTTCTCGATGCGCGATACAGGGGCGGCGACGGCGACGTGCGAGAACTCCTCGCGCAGCGTGGCGACCTCGGCGCGGGCGAAGCCCAGCGGCGGGTAGTCGATGAGGTTGATCGCGTACACCCCGCCGGGGACCATCACGCGCTTCACGTCCTGGATGAACTCGGCCGTGGTGAGATGCCATGGCACGGCCTGACCACCGAACGCGTCCCCGATCACCAGGTCGTAGCGGCCCGACGGCTCGTCGGCGAGGCTCAGGCGCGCGTCCCCGATGCGGACCTGCAGGTCAGGGCCAGTCTCTAGGCCCAGCTCCGTGCGCGCGATACGGAGCAGGGTCGGGTCCAACTCCAACACGGCGCTGAACGACCCCGGGCGCACGGCCGCGAGGTAACGAGGCAGGCTGAACCCGCCACCGCCGATGTGCAGCGCCTCGATCGGCGCGCTCCCAGGAGCGAGGGCCGCGATCACGTCGCTCATGATCTGCGCGTAGGAGAACTCCAGATGCGTCGGGTCCGCCAGGTCGACATAGCTGTGGCGGAGCTGGTCCAGCCACAGCGTGCGGCCGGTCTCCCGAGCGGGGTCAGGGTCGATCCGGGCGCAGAAGTACGCGCTCTCGAACTCGCACCGGCCAGGCACCGTGACCGCGAGCCCGGTGCCGAGCAGGCCGAGCACGAGCATGCCGACCGGCAACCTCACACCCCGCCCACGGGCGAGGCGAGCCCACAGCACGACACCGACGCCGACGAGCGCGGCGCCCAAGGCGAGCACGAGCGGGGTCGTCGGCACGGTCGCCACCAGCACGAACCCCGTAGCGAAGGTCCCGAAGATCGCGCCCGCGGTCCCCAGAGCCGACAGCCGACCGACGACACGGCCGGTCTCGTCCAGGTCCGCGAGCTGGAGCTTGACCACCGTGGGGCTCACCGCCGAGAGCACCGTCGCCGGGCCGAAGAACCCGACGAGCGCGAGCGTCACGATCGCGACCGGTCCCGCGCCGATCTGAGCATTGCCGAACACCCGGATCGCCGGGACCGTGCAGAGCGCGAGCGCCCCGCCCAAGATGAGCAGCGGCCCCAACGTCTTGCGTGGGTCGACCCGGTCGGCGGCTCGCCCGCCAAGCCACGTGCCGAGTGAGATCCCCGCCAGCACCGTGCCGATGATCCCCGTGTACGTCTCCAGGCTGACACCGACGTACGGCGCGAGGAGCCGCCCCGCCAGGATCTCCAACACTAAGACCGCGGCGGAGGTGAAAAAGACGAGCAGGCCGGCCGCAAGCCGAGGCAGTGGCGCGGCAAGCTCGGTTCCCTGTGCAGATCTCACGACCGCCAATGCTACGGGCGCCTCCTGGCACGCTCACGACTACCATGACTGGCCATGACGGTTGCCGATCGGGCTCACGTCGCGCGCGTCCTCGCCGTGCAGGCCGAGGGATGCGCGGCGCTTGGGTCCACGCTCTATCACCACCTGCTGTCGATGGCGGCGGAGGACGCGCTGGCCGGCGGGCCGGTCTGCGAGGTGATGAGCGGCTCGGCCAACCCGCGGCGCCGTGATGCGGCGGGGCTCCGCCTCATGGCGGCCGTCCACCGGCTCGTGCTCCTTCGCGAGGCGCCGCGGCTTGCCTGCTTCTACCCTTCGGTCGGGGGTACGGCGAACCTCGATGAGGCGTGGCCCGCGTTTCGCGCGCTGCTTGCGGAGCGTGGTGACGAGGTGCGTGAGCTTGCCGCCCGGCCCTGCCAGACCAACGAGGTGGGGCGCACGGCGTTGCTGCTCCCCGGGTTCCTGCAGGTGGCACGGGAGACTGGGCTGCCGCTCCGCCTGCTTGAGATCGGGTCGAGCGCCGGGTTGCAGCTGCGCTGGGACGCCTTCTTCTTCGATATGGGGTATGGGACGTGGGGCAGGCCGTCCTCGCCCGTCCGGTTGTACGGCAGGTGGGAGGGGCCGCCGGCCGATCTTGACGGGACGGTCAAGATCGTCGAGCGGCGCGGCTGCGACCCTCACCCGGTGGATCCCTCCACCCCTGAGGGTCGGCTGACCCTGACCGCGTCCGTGTGGGCCGACCAGGTCGGCCGGTTCGAGTCCCTCCGCGGCGCCCTCGAGCTTGCTGGGCGGATCCCCGCACGGGTGGACACCGCGCGAGCGGGGGACTGGCTGCCGGGGAGGCTGGCCGAGGCCGTTCCGGGGGTGGCGACCGTCGTGTTCCACACGATCGTGCTCCAGTACCTTGCTCCCGCTGAGCTCGCCACGGTCCGGGAGACCCTGTCCGAGGCGGGGACCCGGGCAACCCCCGAGGCCCCGCTGGCCTGGCTCTTCTTCGAGCCCGAGGATCCCGAGACCATGTCGCTCGACATGCCGTATGTGGTCGAGCTCGTGACCTGGCCCGGCGGGACGCGCCGCCGCCTCGCGGTCGCCAGCCCCCACGGTGCCTGGATCCGCTGGGTCGCCTAAGGTGCTCGACCTCGCCATCCGCGTGATGGACCTCACGACCTTGGAGCCCGCCGACACCCCCGAGAGGGTGCGCGCGTTGTCGGCCAGGGCGATGCGCCCTGACCCGGCCGACTCGACGTGCCCACCCGTGGCCGCCCTATGCGTCTTTCCTGGCCTCGTGCCGGTGGCGGTCGAGGCGCTTGCCGGCAGCGCCGTGCGCGTCGCCACGGTCGCCGGGGTGTTCCCGTTGGGGGCACACGCATGGTACGCGCCGGTAGTACGAGGCGCGTTGTGTCTGCTAGGCCCTCCCCGAACAGGGATTTCGGGGCGTATTTGCCCCGAAATCCCTGTTCGGGAACACACGCAGACGCGGGACACCCTACGGCCCACGCGCCTGGCGGGGTTGTGCTGGGGATCGCGCTGTGGCACACCCACCCGCCCAAACCGGCTGCCGGCACCGGACCCACAAGTGCAGCCAACCTCTGGCGCCCAACGCCGCGCCCACCACTGGCTCAAGCAGCGGTGTCGGAGCGCATCTGGTTCCGAGAACAACGCTTGCGAACCAGTGGCCCCTTCGGGCAGCACAGATCGGCCACCCGCCAGTGGCGCACGAGCCGCACTGCTATCGAGAAAGAATGTCGATCCGCTCATGGCAAGCGCCTAGCGGGTGGCCTCGTCGACGATGCCTACTCGGGCGCCGTGGCCGCGAGCGCCGCTCGCAGCCGGTCCAGATCCTTGAGTTTCGTCATGAGGATGTTCACGACTCGCTCGTCATCGACCTCGGCATAGCTGTGGACGAGCAGGTTGCGGAAGCGGGCGTCGCGCAAGACACGGCGGCGGTCGAGGCGCTGGCCGCCAAGCTCGCGGTCCTCGCCGCCGTGCGGGCCGGCGCGGCAGCGAGCGACGTGGTCATGGACCGCGACCCGCTGCTCGCCGGCCGCGACGGCCAGATCCTCGACGAGGTCCGCGCCGGGCGTCATGGCTTGCGATGCTCGGCGCCCCCAGCCTCCTTGACGACCTCGTCGCACAACGCGTCTGACAGAATCGTGCATTGCGCGTCGTGTTCAGACGCCCGTCACCGATGCCGAATGGGTCGATTCACGCGGCTCGCCTAGGATCGGGCAATGCGCGCCCATCCCACGTGCGAGGCGGCTGTCGTGGCTGGGTGCACGCATGCGGCGAGCGCCGGGAGAAGCGGCCCGCCTGAAAACAAGGTCGATTCCGCACTGGGGATCGACTTCACCGACTTCACCGATGTCGACCTGGGATACCGAGCACAGGAGACCGCTGGATGACCTCCGAAGAGAAGACCCTGCTGGCCGTGCTGGCGATTTCTGCTGTGCTGGTACCGATCGCGCTCGGAGCCGCGCTCGGCTGGCCCGTGTGGTCGTGGCTGCTGCTTGCGGCCCTCCCGCTCGGCGGAGCGGGTCGGGTGGCCTGGAGCATCCAGCGGCGCGTGCAGCGGGAGCGCGAGCGAGAGGCGAAAGCCGCACCGCCCGCCCAAGACCAGCAGCCCGAAGCCTCGCACACGCTGGTCGCCGACGTGGCCCTGCCGAGCGCTATCGACGGCTGCGACTTCCGGTTCTCCGCGACCGTGTACTGGCTCCCCGCGTTGGGAGCGACGGTGCGGCACGCGAACCTCGGTGAGCTCGCGGTCGGCGCGATCATCGCGCGGGCGCAGGCGATCACCAAGGAGGAGCATCCGAGCCGGGCTGAAGTTGCCCAGCATCGGCTCGCCGGTGAGCTCGGTGCGGTGGATCGGGACGCATCCGATGCGGTGGGGGCCTGGGCCGAACAGGTTCAACTCATGCTTCCCGAGGCTGACCAGGCACGACTGCGTAAGCTCGCGGACCTGCGTAAGGACGAGGAAGTCTGGGAGCACGAGCGCGACCACGAGCGCAGCAAGCGACGATATCTCCGCGAGGACGTGCTGCAGAGCACCGCGAGCGCGGTCGTATGGTGGCTCGCGCGCAACGACGGCAACGTCGAGCGCGCCCCTGGCGTTATCAAGGCGCTGGAACAGATCTCCGCTGCGGCCAACAACGCGGAGCCGCCTGCCTCGGACGACGCGCCGCCGTCCCTGAACGGCGGCTCCGTTGCGGGCCAGTGGGGTCTGCTGATGGACGCGCTGGGCTTCGGGGATGAGGTGCCGCTGCTCTCTCATGACTTCGCTCTGCTACTCGAGAAGTGCGGCAGGCCCGAGGAGGCTGAGGAGATCCGGCGGCGTTACGACACGTCCACGGGAGCCGAGGATCCCGCGGGGAACCGGCCCGCGCCCGGCGAAGAGCCGCCCCTGCCGGGGGAGCCTTGGTGGAGCGCTCGAACGCCGGAGGAGCCGTGGTGGCATGTGGGGAGGTCGGATCAGGACCGGCCGCCGCAGGCGCAATGCTCCCCGAACAGGGATTTCGGGTAAGGGGCTTGGGGGGCAGGCCTGACCGCCGTCATCGGGATGCTCAGACGCGTACCGGTACGTGCGGCGCGAGATGCAACTGCCACGGCTGCGGTTGGTGGTCGGTCGCGTAAAGGGCGAGGATCGGTGGCGCCCAAAGGTGTCGGGACTCGGCGAGGCGGGCGGCCAAGCCTCCTGCGTCTTGGAGCCGAGCGGTGAAGCCGGCGCGGGCGGCTTCGATGGCTCGCCGCGCTGCCTCGACGGCTTCGGTCCACGTCGGGATCAGGTCATTGCCGATGACCTTGCCGGCCCGCCCTACTTGCGCGACCCACCGATCCCCCGTGGGCCAGATCGTGCCCTCGACCACATCCGTGAGCACGGGCAGCGGGCGAACGCCGAGAGCCGAGGCCGCGGTAAGGACGTCGGCCATCGGCACAGCCTCGCGCGCATGCACGATCCGCAGGACCAGGACAGCCGGATCCTGCGCGACCGCGTGCGCCGCCTGCAGCGCCTGCTGGTCGACGTGCCATTGCCCGGCGTGGCGGTAGGCGACCGGCCGTCCCGTCTCGGTGGAGAGCACCTCCGCCGTCGAGGCGGCCATGGCCTCTTTGAGGCTCGGCCAGTCAGCGCCCTGACCTGAAGCTTCCCGGATGCGGACCATGGCGGTTCCTTCTGTCAGGCGCGCGTGCTCATCGTGCGCAGGAGCCGGTTGGCGCGACGGTAGACAGTAGCCGTTGCGTCGTCTTGCACGTAGGGATGCGCCGAGGTCGCCATGACACGAAGGTCGTCCGCCAGCCGTGCGGACCGTACCGACGAGGCCAGGTCGAGCGCTTGCGCCGCGACGGACGCCGCGTCCGTGACCTGGCCTTCGCGGTAGAGCAGGTGCGCGAGGCGCGCGGCGTTGATGGCCTTGCTTCGTGCGCGGCTCGCGGGGTAGCGGTCCGCCGCCGTCCACAGCCGCGCGAAGACCGCCTCGTCGCGCTCGCCCGCCTGGAGCGTAAGCGTATACAGCGCGGTCGCGATGTCCCCCTCGACCTTGGCTGGCGTGAAGTACTGCATCCACTCCGGCTCACTCGCCAGATCAACCCGCGCGTAGTGGTCCTCGCCGCGGTGGATGTGGTCTCTGCATGCCTGTAGGTCCGGGACCTGCGCGTATGTCTGCCCCGCCAGTATCTCCAGCCTCGCCCGCGCCGAGGCGGGAAGGGTCGAGGCCGCGGATTGCCCAAGACAGACAAGGTCGAAGGCGCTCGCGGTGTCCCCGACGTACAGCTCTAAGCGCGTGAACCCGTCAGCGACGTGAGCAAGAAGGCTCCGGTCTCCGGATTCCCGTGCGGCCCCGAGCCCGAGGACGAACAGCTCCCGAGCCGGCTCATGCAGCCCGGAGTCGAACGTCGCCCAGGCGGTGAGGTCCGCGAGGTAGGCCACCGCGGCGGTCCACTCCTGGCGGACCTCAGGTGTCATCGACGAGGACCTGAGGCGTACCGCGCGGCGCAGCTCACCGAGCACCAGGTACCGGGTAGGCCCCCCGCCTACCTTTTGATCCAGCTTCTCGAGGTCGCGGACGGCATCCCGGATGCGCGCCACGTCGGCCTTGCCGACATGGGCGGGGACCTCCTCACGCACGCCGAGCACCTCGACGAGCCGCGTGCCTCGCGATGGCAGCACGGCTGCGGCTCCCATCGCGAGGATGCGCTCCACGGCCTCGCGCCGGTCCATGTCGCCTCCGTTCTCCTCGCCCCGTAGACGAGTACGACACCACCTCGGCGGTCGCGCTTACCAACGTGGCGAACCGCACCTTGACCTCGTCGGACGCACGCTCAAGCGCGACGTCGAGCATCTCTTGCATGCCCGGCTTCGGGGAGATCTTCACCCCGCCGGCCTCCCAATCAGACACCGTGCGCGCGCCGACGCCGAGGTGCTCCGCGAACCCCAGCACGGTCATGCGCAACGCATGGCGCAGCACCCGCGCCTGGAGCCCCGTCCACGTGGCGACCACAATCACCGCTCTCCCCCGATCCGTCATTTCGCGGCTTCGAGCCGAGCAAACCCGAACGTAACGGCTAGGTCAACCGATTCCGCAGTATTTACGCAGCGTGGGCGCATCGCTCCACGCGCCGGTCGCAGGCAGGCTTTCGGTTGCGCGTACCGGATGTGCGCGCGGAAGTGGGAAGGCGGGCCCGCGAACCCGACCGGGACCTCCGCAGGCCGTACCGCTGCCAGTAGGGGAGCGCGATGCTGACCATCGTTGTGCCACCGAACTCGCCACTGATCGATCCCGCCAGCGCCGGTTCCTATCCGGCGCCGGTCCTGCTGGACGGCCACGAGTGCGCCTCATTCACACCCTGCCACCTCGCGCCGATCATTCGGCCCATCAGCGACTTCGCGGCCCTGGGCCAGCTCACGCTCCGCTGCCCCGCCACTCGATGCGTCCGATGGTGGAAGGTCCGCTGGCATCCCGGCCACACCTACGCCCTGTGGATCGAGTGACGACGGAACTCGGGACGCCCTCGCGTTCCCTCGTTCGCTCCTCTCAGCCGCGCTCCCGGTTCAGCTCGACGGCCGTGTCGCGATGATCTCCGTCGGTGCGATCACGCCCCGCCGCAGCGCGTTGACCACGTTGGTCCTCTTGTCGGAGAAGTCCTCGCCCATCAGCAGGTCCGACCCGGGCCATGGACGGCCTTGTTCGGATGGGCCCGCCTGCGCCGCGCGGCCGAACTCGAGTACGGCGTCGGTCCAGTCGCGCACTGACGTGACTACGAGTCCAGCCCGTGTCAGGCAGCTTCGATAGGTGCCCAGATCCGCCAGGAAGCTGATGGCCGGTGAGTTCGCCCACGGAACCGGATAGCTGAGTTCCCCCTGGCCGCTGCGCATGACGTCATAGATGCCGCAGATGCCTCTCGGCCGGAGCACGCGAGCGAGCTCAGCGAACAGGGTGTCCTTGTCTTCGATGTTCATCCCGACATGCAGCATGCAGACCGCGTCGAAGCTCGCGGCCGGGAATGGCAACTCCAGAGCACTGGCCTGACGGAAGGTGACGCGGTCGGCGAGACCGACATGGTCCGTGAGCGCTCTGGCCGTCTCGACGAACTCTTCGGTGAGGTCGATACCGGTAACCCGGCACCCGTAGGTCGAGGCGATGAACCGCGCGGTCCCGCCGATGCCGCTGCCCACGTCCAAGACGTGGTTTTCGGGCTGCAGATCCAGCTGCGCCGTCAGAGCCGCGGTCGCCTGGCGGCCCCCGCTGTGAAACTCGTCGACCGAAGCAAGCCCATCGATGTCCACCGTGCCTTGGCTGATCTCGAGCGCAGCGAGTATCTCCTGCTCGAGACCGGGCCGTCCGTAGTGTCCTGCCACGGAATCGAAAACTGTCATCGGACCTCCCTGATTCCACGTGCGGGCTCAAGAACTTGATCTGGCCAGTACAAGCTCGGCGTTCAGCCCGGCCGCGCTCGCGCTGACTACCGCCACGTCAAGCTGGTTCTCTTCCATCACGACCACCCATCGAGCGTGCGGAGCCCGCTCAGTTCTGGCAACCTTTGTTGCTGTTTCTGGGACAAGCGGAGGTCGATAGCGCGCGTGTACGACTCACCGACGATCACCAGCGCCCTGGCTGAGATCGGGCCGCGCCTCAAACACCTCCGGGCCCAGCGCGAAGTGACCCTGGCCGCGCTGGCCGAGGCCACTGGTATCTCCAAGAGCACGCTGTCCCGACTGGAGTCCGGCCAACGGCGCCCCAGCCTGGAACTGCTGCTTCCGATCGCCCTTGCCCATCAGGTGCCGCTGGACGAACTGGTCGGCACCCTGTATGTGAGCGATCCCCGAGTGCACACCAACCCCCGCCGAGTAGATGGTCGGACCGTGCTCCCGTTGACTCGACAGCCAGGCCCGCTGCAAGCCTTCAAGATCACCATTCCGGCCACCCAGAACCAGCCGAAGCCCCGAACCCATGGCGGCTACGAGTGGCTCTATGTCCTTTCTGGACGGTTGCGCCTGGTACTGGCTGAGCACGATCTGACCCTCGGCGCCGGCGAAGTAGCCGAGTTCGACACGCGGCTCCCGCACTGGTTCGGCAGCACAGGCCGAGGATCCGTCGAGATCCTCAGCCTGTTCGGCCGCCAGGGCCAGCGTATGCACGTTCGCGCCAAGCCCCGCGTCCCAAGTGGTTAGACCCGCGCACCCGGTTCACCGTTCGGTAGCGAGCGAGGTAGCCCCCGGCTACAGATCGCTCGCGTGTGAAGCGAGCGGAGGTTGTCCGTGTGCGTCCAGAGACGGTCGCCAGCAGGCACCTCCGATCACCGACGTCCGCTTGCAGGTGACGCTGTCTGCGCCGATTTGGGTCCAAGATCGGGTCCAGGGCGATGGCCCTCCGCGTGCCCATCTTCGCCGTCCAGGTCCACCGGCAGGCCCGTCCGCGACGGCCGGTCCGGCGCTCTGGACACCTGCATATAGACCATCGCGGCACGCGGGCCTGTCGTGCTCGATGCCGTCCATCCGGCCCCCCAGCGACGTTCCCGGGACGCGCGACGCGAGCGTTGCCGGTGTGGCGGCGGCCGTGGACGTGCGGCCCGGGTCGGCCGACGGCCCTCACGCGTCCGGTCAGCCGGTCGCGGGTTGCTCAGGCGGAGAACAGCGCCCTTCGGGCCGGCGAACAGCGGCGATGAGAGCCCGGGTGCCGAGTAGGCGTCCTGACCCTTCCGGTCAGGCGCCGCCGACGTCCGCCGCCTGCTCGCTGGCGGGCCCGCCACTTGGCTTACGTGGAGGCGTGGCTCGCCACCGGGCCCGCCACTCCGGAGCCTCCCAGGCCTCCCCGACGTAGATCGTCTCGCGGGACACCTTGTCGCCGCGGAACTCGTAGATGGCGGGGCCGTAATTCCACGGTCCACCGTCGTAGCGACCCCGCCCCTCCGCTACCCAGAGATCGTCCCCGCCCCGCACGCGAAGGATCTCCAACTCGACCTTCGCCGGGTAGATCCGCCGCCATTCCCGGAAGTTCTCCACGCCTTCGAACCGCTCGCCCGACTGGGGGAACTCCAGGATCGCGTCCTCGTGGTAGATCTCGCTCGCCCTGTCCACGTCCCCGGCCCCGCTGTGGTAGATGTAGTGTTGCAGCGCTGCCCGGACGGCCTGTTCGTCCATGGTTCCGATGCTCCTCGGTGCCGGCGCGTCGCTCGTCGACGCTGCCGACGAACGACGTTACCGGCGCCGGCCATGCCGCGAGGACGTGCTGAAGCGTACCGGTAGCGCGCGCTCGGATGGTGGCCGGCGTGGAACGACGGTAACGTCAAGGGCGCGCCGCTGGACTCATCGACGCGCTCGCCCACCTCTGCGCCACAGCCAACAACGCCGAGGTGCTACCCCGCCGCTCCCGCGCTCTATCGAGCCGTGCGACGGCAGGTCGACGACCGAGCGGTTCGCGCATTCACGGACGCGTTGGACCTCGGCCCTCTTTGGGCCATCGTCAAGACAGCCGGCGCGGCGCGCGGCGGTGCTGTTGACGGCAAGCATGTGTTCCTACCCGCCGTTACGCTCAGTGAGATGCTCGTGATCACCGACCTCTCACCCAGCGTGGCCGTTCGGCTCAGCTGCAGAATCTCTCGGACCCAGCGGCCGGAGTGCGAAGTCTTAGCCCTCTTAGTTGCCACTCAATCCCGACAGCGCTCGCCTCAACCGCGGTCCGGTGCGTGCCCATCGGCGCGACCACCTGGTCGAGGCCGCATCGCGTGACCGTCGTCATTGGGGTGGATCTCGGGACGTCGAGCGCGAAGGCCGTTGCCTTCGATACCGGGGGCGTCGCGCTGGCCGCGCATGCTGTGGAGGTCCCGATCGATGCGCCGTCGCCTGGCCGGGCCGAGCAGGACCCTGAGCGGCTGGTCGCCGCGGCCGCGGAGGCGATCACGGCGGTCCGCGACCAGCTGGGGGGCCTCCCGGTCGCGGGCGTCGGGCTGAGCGGGGCGATGCACTCGTTGCTCGCGCTGGACGAGCATGGCTTCCCGTTGACCCCCGCGGTCCTGTTCGCCGACAACCGCGCGGCCTTGCAGGCCAGCGAGCTGCGCGCCATGCCGGGTGCGATCGAGCTGGCGCGGCGGACCGGGACGCCGGTCCACCCGATGTCGCCGCTCGCGAAGCTGCGCTGGTTCGCGGCACAGGATCCCGCTGTCGCTGCGCGGGCACGCTGGTGGATCTCGGCGAAGGAGTACCTGCTCCAGCGGCTGACCGGCGCGAGGGTCGTGGACCATTCGACCGCCTCGGCGACGGGATTGTTCAACCTGGCCAGCCGTGACTGGGACGCCCAAGCGCTGGAGCTGGCGCACGTCGGGCGTGGCCAGCTGTTCGATCCCGTCGTGACGACCACCGTACTGCCCAGCATTGCGGGGATCGGCCTACCAGCCCGCACGCCGGTGGTTGCCGGCGCGACGGACGGGTGCCTCGCCACGCTGGGGGCCGGCGCGGTGGGGGAGGGCGCCGGCGCCTTGACCATCGGCACCAGCGGGGCGATCCGCGCGATCGTCGACTCTCCGCAGCCCGACGAGCGGGCGCGGCTCTTCTGCTATGCGCTGACCGAAGGGCGCTGGGTCGTCGGGGGACCGATCTCGTCCGGGGGGATCGTGCTGCGGTGGGCACGGGACCAGCTGTTCCCCGGCCTCGGGCCGCTCGCCTACGCCCGCTTCGACGAGCTGGCCGCCGCTGTTCCTCCCGGCGCTGACGGGCTGGTGTGCCTGCCATATCTGCTCGGCGAGCGCGCTCCCCTTTGGGATCCGAGCCTTACCGGGGCCTTCGTGGGCTTGACGATCCGTCACGGTCAAGGTCACCTGCTCCGCGCGCTGCTCGAGGGCGTGGCCTTTCAGCTCGCGACCGTTCTTGAGTTGGTCGACGGGTTGCGCCGCCCGCTGGTCACCCTCAAGGCGGACGGCGGCTTCACCCGCTCGCCGCTGTGGCTGCAGATCGTGGCGGACGTCTTGAACCGCCCCCTCGAGTTACCCCGCGTCACCGAAGGCGCCTGCCGGGGCGCCGCACTCCTCGCACTGCAGGCACTCGGTCTTGGCGACGCGTTCGCCCTGGCCAGGGCCACTCCCATTGCGCGCGTGGTGCGACCCGACCGGCAGACCGCCGCGCGCTACCGAGCGGCGCTTCAACGTTTCGTCACGCTGAGAGACCAGCTGTGGGAAACCGGGGACGTTCGATAGCGGTCTGGGTTATCCTCACGAGTAGGTCGTGCGGGCAGTGGAGACGAGCGGAACTCGCCTGACGCATGATTTAGGGAGGATGAGTTCGTGCGGACAACACCACTACTCGCGTATCTTTTGGTGCTCGCCCTGCTGGCTACGGCCTGCGCCGCTCCGGAGCCAGGCGGCAGCGCGACCGAAAGCACGCAAACCGCCCCTGATCAAGGGCAGGCCCCCGGCGGGATCCTCGCTACAGTCCAGAGCCGAGGCCGGCTGGTCTGTGGGGTCAACAGCGCCGTTCCCGGCTTCGGCGTGACGAACGATCAAGGCGAGTTCAGCGGCTTCGACATCGACTACTGCAGGGCGGTGGCGGCGGGAGTGCTCGGCGATCCCGACGCCGTCGACTTTCGACCCCTCGACGCCAACCAGCGCTTCACGGCGCTGCAATCCGGTGAGATCGACGTGTTGATCCGCAACACGACCTGGACGGCCAGCCGGGACGGCGGCGAGCGCGCCGCCTTCGCCCACACCACCTACTACGACGGCCAGGGAATGATGGTCCGGACCGGCGAGTTCAACTCGATCGACGAGATGGCGAACACCACCGTCTGTACCCTCGCTGGCACGACGACCGAGCTGAACATCACGACCCGGTTCGCGAGCATCCCGCACCGCATCCAAACGTTCGACAATCCCGACTCGCTGCAAGAGGCGTTCGTCGCCGGAGCATGTGACGGCTGGTCCTCAGATGTCTCACAGCTCGCAGCCCGCCGCTCGACGTTCCCTGAGGGCCCTGACGCCCTGACGATCCTCGACGAGGTGTTCTCGAAGGAGCCGCTGGGGCCGGCGGTCCGCGACGGCGACCCGCAGTGGTTCGATGTCGTGAACTGGATCGTGCTCTCGACGATCCTCGCCGAGGAGCTGGACATCACTCAGGCCAACGTGGAGCAGATGACAAGCAGCGACAACGCCGATGTCCGAGCCCTCCTCGGCCAGCCGGGTGGCGAGCAGAACGTCGTGTTCGACCCGGGACTGGGCCTCGACCCGGCGTTCGCGGTCAACGTGATCGCCGCCGTCGGCAACTACGGCGAGATCTTCCAGCGCAACATCGCTCCGCTGGGCATCGACCGTGGTTTGAACGCTCTGTGGACCAACAATGGGCTGCAGTACGCGTCGCCGTTCCGCTAGGGGGCATGGTTTGGACGGTCTGCC
>JBOGED010000080.1:0-20988 GCA_050743625.1 Egibacteraceae bacterium
GTGTCGGCTCAGGTCCGCTTTCCGGACCCCAGTCGACACACCCCGCTTGAGACGGCGGCTGAGCTGGCTGGCGGCGGCAGCGGTGGTGCTGATCGTGGTGGCGGCGGCGGCTGCGCAGGCGCAGGAGGGCTGCGGGGTGCCCGCGGCAGCGTCGTGGACCGCCACGGAGGCGGCGGTGTGGCGGCAGCTGTGCGTCGGCGAGGTGGCGGACCTCAACGGCGAGGCCGAGAACCTGGACCCCCACCAACCCGACGGCTGGGACGGTACCCGGGTGCTGTCCTCGACGTTCGTCGAGCAGCTGCTCACCCAGCCATACGCGGCGGCGGTCGACCGCCACGGCATCTTCCTCGTCGGCGCATGGTTCCCCGACGGCCTCGACATCCACGAGGCCGCCGTTGGCTTCCCGCTGCGCTGCCAGTACTGCCGCATCGCCGACCTGCGAGCCGACGAGGCGGTCGTCGACGGCACGCTCGACCTGCGTGGCTCCGCGATCGAAGGCGACCTCAGCCTGCTCGGCGCCGACCTCCGCTCCGACCTGCTCGTCGGCGACGGGTCGGTCGTGTCCGGCACCCTGACCGCCGACCGGCTCACGATCGTCGGCGCCGTGTTCCTGGACAACGGGTCACAGTTCACCCACATCATCCTGACCGGCGCAGACATCGGCGGCAACCTTGAAGTCGGCGGCGGGTCGGTCGTGTCCGGCACCCTGACCGCCGACGGACTCACGGTCGCCGGCAACGTGTTCCTCCGCGACGGGTCAACGTTCACCGACATCCGCCTGCCCGGCGCCGACATCGGCGGCAACCTCTCCGTGAGCGGCGGGTCGGTCGTATCCGGCACCCTGAACGCCGACGGGCTCACCGTCGCCGGCCCAGTGTTTCTGAGCGACGGCTCAACGTTCACCGACATCCGCCTGCTCGGCGCAGACATCGGCGGCAACCTTGAAGTCGGCGGCGGGGCGGTCGTGTCCGGCACCCTGGAGGTCAGCCGAGTCACGGTCGCCGACGACGTGTTCCTGGACGACGGGTCACAGTTCACCGACATCAACCTGCTCGGCGCCGACATCGGCGGCCAACTCGCCGTGGTCGGCGGGGCGGTCGTGTCCGGCACCCTGAACGCCAACCGGTTCACCGTCGCCGGCTCCGTGCTCCTGCGCGACGGGTCAACCTTCAACGACGTCATCCTGTCCGGCGCTGGCACCGGCGGGCTCATCGTTCTGGATGGCGCGAGGTGGGAGCCGGGGGGGTCGCTTGATCTGCGCCAGGCTCGCGTGGGCGGGGTGTGGACGGATGAGCGGGAGGACAGCTTGCCGGCCAGGCTGAGGTTGGACGGGTTCACCTTCGACCTGTGGGCGAACCCGGACCCGCGAACGCTGGGGTCGGGCTGGTTCACGGACACCTGGCTTGGCCGGCTCGACGGATTCAGTCCTGGCCCCTACAACCAGCTGGCGGAGGTGATGGACGCGGGCGGACATCCCACGATCGCCGCCGACGTCCGCTACCAGCGCAGCAACGAAGAACGCCAGGCGGTCGGCTGGACCCGTCCTGACCGGTGGGGCCGGCAGGCGCATTGGCTGGTGCTGGGCTACGGGTTGCAGCCGTGGCGGGCGCTGGGCTGGCTGTTCGCCGTCTGGCTCACCGGCTTTCTCGTGTTCCGGCTGCGCCTGGAGCCGGCCCGGCGCCGCGTGGTCAAGCGAACTGAGTGGTCGGCGGCGCAGGCCGCCCTCTACAGCCTGGACCGGCTGGTGCCCGCCGTAAAGCTCGTCGACCCCGACGAGTTCCCGAAACTCACCCGGGCACAGCAGGTGTGGTCGACCGTGCAGATGCTGCTCGGTTGGCTGTTGACGCTGTTCATCGTCGGCTGGCTCGGCAGCCTTCTCGTCCAAACCTGACCGCGAGACCGTTAGGCTTGGACGCGTGAGCGAGCCGCGGCTGCCGATCGAGCTGGGGCCGGTGTCCAGCGACGAGTACGCGCCGCTGCCGGTCTCCCCTACGGTGGCCGAGGCCGCGCGCCGCGCGATGGCGGCGGCCGGGGACAGCGCAGGCCGGACCAACATGAGCCGCCGGTCGTTCCTGCGCTCGGCGGCGGGGTACGCCAGCGTGCTGTTCTTCCTCAACGCATGCGCCCGGGAGGCGGCGCGTAACGCACCCGAACCGGCCACCCCCGGCGGGTCGTTCGACGTCAGCGGCGAGGCGGCGATCGACCAGGAGGCGGCCGGCGCGGCGGTGGGCGGTGAGGAGTTCGTCTTCGACGTCCAGAGCCACTTGTTGCAGTTCGACCTCGAGCAACCGGCCGGGTCGTTCTTCGGCCAGAACTTCCCACAGGCCGGCTGTGGGGACGGGGATCCCCGGGCGTGCTTCTCCATCGAGCACTACCTGGAGGAGATCTTCCTCAACAGCGACACGACCATGATGGTCCTGTCGGCCCTCCCTATTGTTACGCGCGACCACCCGTTGTCGATCGAGGTCATGGAGCAGGCTCGCGAGCTGGCGGACCGCCTGTGCGGCCCGGGCCGGCTGCTCCTCCACGGCCAGGCCAACCCCAGCCTGGGAGCGCTGGAGGACACCCTGGCAGGCATGGAGCGGCTCGTCGCCGACCACCCGGTCGCCGCGTGGAAGGTCTACACCCACGCCGCCGGCCCCGGCTGGCGCCTCGACGACGGCGACCCGGCAGCGCCCGCCGTGGGACGCGCGTTCATCGAGCAGGCCCGCACCCTCGGCGTGCCACGCGTGTGCGTCCACAAAGGCGTCTCGGGCAACGACCCGTGGTCCTCCCCCGCCGACATCGGCCCCGCCGCGGCGGCCTACCCGGACGTGACCTTCGTCGTCTACCACTCCGGGTGGGAGCCCGGCGTCCCCGAGGGCCCTTACGACCAGGCCACCCGCGACGTGGGCGTGAACCGGCTGATCGCCTCACTCCGCGACGCAGGGGTCGGGCCCGGAGGCAATGCCTACGCCGAGCTGGGCACGACCTGGTTCAACCTCATGCGCTCACCCGACGAGGCGGCGCACGTCCTGGGCAAGCTGTTGCTGCACCTCGGCCCGGCCAACATCATGTGGGGTACCGACTCGATCTGGTACGGCTCCCCCCAGCAGCAGATCGTGGCCTTCCGCGCGTTCGAGCTGAGCTCCGAGCTGATGGACCGCTACGGCTACCCCCCACTCACCCCCGAGGTGAAACGCGCGATCCTCGGCGGCAACGCCGCCCGGATCTACGGCGTCGACCCCCTCACGGTTCGCTGCACCTTCAGCCGGCAAGAGCTCGAGGCCATCCGCCAGGGCCGAGCCGGGTAGCTGCCGCTCAGAAACTCACCCGTGAGTGTGGTTGCACACGCATTCTCGTGCTGGTTGGGATGCCCGGGGAAACGCCTAACCTGTCATGGAGGGGACCCGGGATGGGGGGTGTGAGCTGGCGACGTGGCGCGAGGGGGCGCGGGCCGACTGGCCGCGCTGGCCGGCGGTCGCGTTGGCGGTGGCGGTAGCGGTGGCCGTGGCGGTGATCACGGCGGTCCCCGCACAGGCTCAGGAGGGCTGCGGGGTCCCCGCGGCGGCGGCGTGGACCGCGGTGGAGGCGGCGGTGTGGCGGCAGCTGTGCGCCGGCGAGGTGGCCGATCTCAACGGCGAGGGCGAGTACCTGGACCCCAACCGCCCCGACGGCTGGGACGACACCCGGGTGCTGTCCTCGGCGTTCGTCGAACAGTTGCTGGACGAACCGTACGCGCCGGTGATCGACCGTCACGGCATCGTCCTTGGCGGCGCATGGCTCCCCGACGGCCTCGACCTCCACGAGGCCACCGTCGGCTTCCCGCTGCGCTGCCAATTCTGCCGCATCGCAGGGCTACAAGCCGACAACGCGGTCATCGACGGCACGCTTGATCTACGCGGCTCCACCATCGAAGGCGACCTCACCCTTGCCCGCGCCAACATCCGCTCCGACCTGGATCTCAGCGGCGGGTCGGTCGTGTCCGCCACCCTGACCGCCGACCGGCTCACCGTCGCCGGCTCCATGTTCCTACGCGACGGGTCACAGTTCACCGACATCCGCCTGCTCGGCGCCGACATCGGCGGCAACCTCGAAGTCGACGGCGGGTCGGTCGTGTTCGGCACCCTGACCGCCGACCGGCTCACCGTCGCTGGCTCCGTGTTCCTACGCGACGGGTCACAGTTCACCGACGTCACCCTGCTCGGCGCCGGCATCGGTGGCACCCTCGACGTAATAGGCGGGTCGGTCGTGTCCGGCACCCTGACCGCCGACCAAGCCACCGTCGCTGGCTCCGTGTTCCTCCGCGACGGGTCACAGTTCACCGACATCCGCCTGCCCGGCGCCGACATCGGCGGCAACCTCGAAATCAACGGCGGGTCGGTCGTGTCCGGCGCCCTGACCGCCGACCGGCTCACGGTCGTCGGCAACGTGTTCCTGCACGACGGGTCACAGTTCACCGACATCGACTTGCCCGCCGCCGGCATCGGCGGGCTCATCGTTATGGATGGCGCGAGGTGGGAGCCGGGCGGGTCGCTTGATCTGCGGCAGGCTCACGCGGGTGGGGTGTGGACCGATGAGCGGGCGGACAGTTTGCCGGCCACGCTGAGGTTGGACGGGTTCA
Organism: Egibacteraceae bacterium; assembly: GCA_050743625.1. Lineage (GTDB taxonomy): Bacteria > Actinomycetota > Nitriliruptoria > Euzebyales > Egibacteraceae > JBOGED01. Next base: position 4,604 of record JBOGED010000080.1, read on the forward strand.
CGTTCGAGCAGTGGGCCAACCCGGACCCACGGGCGCTTGGGCCCGGCTGGTTCATTGGCACATGGCTTGGCCGGCTGGAGGACTTCAGCCCTGGCCCCTACAACCGGTTGGCGGAGGTGATGGACGCGGGCGGGCATCCCACGATCGCCGCCGACGTCCGCTACCAGCGCAGCAACGAAGAACGCCATGCGGTCGGCTGGAGCCACCCCGACCGGTGGGGACGGCAGGCGCACTGGCTGGTGCTGGGGTACGGGTTGCGGCCGTGGCGGGCGCTGGGCTGGCTGTTCGCCGCCTGGCTCACCGGCTTTCTCGTGTTCCGGCTACGTCTGCAGCTGGCCAAGCTCCGACTCGTCAAGCGAAGCGAGTGGTCGGCGGGTCAGGCCGCCCTGTACAGCCTGGACCGGCTGGTGCCCGCGGTGAAGCTCGTCGACCCGGACGAGTTCCCGGAACGGACCCGAGCGCAGCAGGTCTGGTCGACCGTGCAGATGCTGCTGGGCTGGCTGTTGACCCTGTTCATCGTCGGCTGGCTCGGCAGCCTCCTCGTGCAACCCTGACCTCACTCGGGGAGCCCGTCGCGGCCGAGCGAGACGGTGGCCCGGGTGCCGCCGAGTGGGGATTGGGTGAGCGTCGCGGTGCCGTGGTGGAGGCGGGCTTGCTGCGCCACGAGCGCCAGGCCCAGCCCGGAGCCGGGTCCGCGGGCACTCCTCCCGCGCACGAAACGCTCGAAGACGCGTTCTCGCTCCGCCGCGGGGATGCCCGGGCCGTCGTCGTCGACCGTGAGCTGGGCGCGGCCGTCGCTGACCGCCAGGCTCACGTCGATGCGCCCGTCGGGCCGACCGTGGCGCAACGCGTTCGCCAGCAGGTTATCGACCAGGACGCGTATCCCCTGCGGCCAACCGCTCATCGGCGCCTGCTCGGGGTAGGTGAAGCCGATCGTGGCGTGCGGGTTGCGGGTGCGCGCCTGCTCGACAGAGGCATCGACGACATCGACAAGGTCGAAGGACTCGCGAGACACGGCGGCGGCCGCGTCGCCGCGCGCCAACGCCTGCAACGCGTCGAGCAGCAAGACGATACGCCGCTGCTCACGAAGCACGTCGCCGAGCACGCGACGCTCTTCCCCGGTCAGGCCCGTGGCGTGCTCCAGTACCTCCAAGTTGGCCTGCATGCTGGTCAGCGGGGTGCGCAGCTCGTGCCCCGCATCGGCGGCGAAACGCCGGGAGGCCTCCAAGGTCGCCTCGGTCTCGGCGGTCGACCGTTGCAGGCGCGCGAGCATCTCGTTGAGGCTGCCGGCCAGCGCGTCGACCTCCTCCGGCCCGTCGCCGGACGGCAGCCGGGTGGCGAGATCGCGGGTCGAGGCGACACGCTCGGCGCCTTCGCGAAGGGTCCGCAGGGGACGCAGGGCGAGGTCTCCCAATGCCAGGCCGGCGGCGCCGACCAGTCCGAGCACGACCACGCCGACCCCGGCGAAACGGCCCGCGAGGAGCGGGACGAAGCGTGGTTGGCCCCGACGGTCCCCGGCGGGGAACGCGTCGGCGGGCTGGTCAGGGAACGCATCGGCCGGCCGGCCGGGGAACCTCTTATCGGCGGCGCCTCGACCGGCCCAGTGCTCCTCCCCCGCGAACGTCCCGACCACCGCCGTGCCGAGCAGCAGGAAGGCGACCGCTGTCGCGGCCACCGCCGCCACGGCCACGCGCCCTCGCAAGCTCCTCAGGCTTCTCATACTCGCAGCACGAACCCGACGCCGCGAACGGTATGGAGCAGGCGCGGCTGACCGCCCGCCTCGAGCTTGCGGCGCAGATAACCGACGAAGACGTCGACCACGTTGCCGTCGACCGCGAAGTCGTACCCCCACACCCGCTCCAGCAGCTGGGCGCGGGTGAGCACGAGCCCAGGATGCCGGGCGAACGTCTCGAGCAGGTCGAACTCGCGGCGTGTGAGGTCCAGCTCGTGGTCCCCTCTGCGGGCGTGGCGCCGAGCGGGGTCGATCGCGAGGTCCCCGACGTGCAGCGGCATGGGGCCGGCGTCGGGCCGGCGGCGCAGGAGCGCGTACAGGCGGGCGACCAGCTCCCGGACCGCGAACGGCTTGACGAGATAGTCATCCGCGCCGGCCTGTAGCCCGGCCACGCGGTCGTCGATCTCGTCCCGGGCGGACAGGATCAGGATCGGCAGCGCCTGGCCCCCGCCGCGCAGCGTCCGCGTCACGGACACACCGTCGAGGTCGGGCATCGTCACGTCCAACACGATGATGTCGGGCGGGGCGCGCCCGACGGTCTCCAGCGCCGCACGGCCGCCACCCACCGTCGACACCGTGAAGCCCTCGAGGCCGAGTGCGCGCTCGAGGGCCGTACGGATGGCCTCGTCGTCATCGACGACGAGTACGTGCGGGGCCGGCCGTGTCACGAGCCCATCATGTCCTATGGGGCGTCGTGCTTGAAGGCCCGGATCAGGCCGAACAGCTCCCCGTCGTCGTAGGCCGCCAACGCCTCGTCGGCCTCTTCCCGCGTGATCCGCTCCGTGCTCACGGCCTCATCGAGCCGCTGCCCGACAACAGCGCGGAAGGCTGCCTCGACCTCGGCGGGGGTCCTGTCCAGCTGCTCCCCGAGGTCGGCGGCCAGCTCAGCCCGCCGCTCGAGCAGCTGCTCGGGGTCGGGCCCCCAATGCCTCCCGCCGCGCGCCGGTCCCCAGCCCTCGTCAGGTCTGTCTTGCGCAAACGCCCCCAGGGCGAGCAGCCCGACCATGGCGATTATCACAGCCGAGACGATCGCGGTGGCCTTCATCCCGCGGTTCATCGTGTGTCTCCCTTCCTCCATCGGTTCGTACCGCCACGATGCGAGGCAAGGTTGTGAGCCGGTTGTGAGGATCCTGAGATCTCGCTAAGAGGCTCGAGGTGCGCGTGGCTGCTTTTGCGCGCAAGCGCGCAAAACAGCGGACCAACAGGTGCTGTGGGTGTCTCGAGATCTCTTGGCCTGCGGCTTTGCGCGTACGCGCGCAAAAGCCACCGCTCACCCGAGGTGATACAGGCGATCCTCGGCGGCAACGCCGCCCGCATCTACGGCGTCGACCCCAGCACGGTCCGCTGCACCTTCAGCCGGCAAGAGCTCGAGGCGATCCGCCAAAGCCAAGCGTGACGACGGTCCGTGGATACGGCTGGAGTCAAGGGCCGCAGTTTGGGTGCTCGGCCTCGGAGCGCAGGGGAGCGTCTGCCGGGTTGAGGTAGAGGACGTATAGCTCGACGGGTACGGAGAGATCTTCGTTCCGGCCGATGTGCATCTCTTCGGTCTCGATGAAGGATTCGCCTTCCGTGTAGCTCTCGAATGTGCAGTCCGCCTTGTAACGGGTGAGCGTGCCCGCCTTTACGACCACGAGCTGGTCGGCCCTTCGCCCGACTATGCGATGCGGCGCTTGACAGTCCCTTGACGGAAATAGTCATCGTCGACGTACACCCTTGACGCGCCGCAGCAGATCAATCAGAGTTAATATCAATGGCTGTTGATATCGATGTCGCTGCGCCGCTCCCCGGGTTGAAGGCGCTGGCGGAGCCGCTGCGGTGGCGGATCGTGGAGCTGTTGGCTCGCGAGGAGCTGTGCGTGTGCCACCTGGTGGAGGAGCTGGGGGTTGCTCAGCCGCTGGTCAGCCACCATCTCGGTGTGCTGCGGCGAGCGGGGCTTGTGGAGTCCGAGCGGTTCCGCTTCTGGACCTACTACCGGCTGTGCCCGCACGCACTGGAGACGTTGGCCGAGTGCCTGGCGGGCGTGGCGGAGAGGGCCCCGGGCGCGAGCGGTGAGAGGCGGCCGTGCTGCTGATGGCCGCCGACCTGTCCCGGCGGGCGCTGGCGGAGGCCGTCGGGACGGCGTTCCTGGTCGCGGCCGTGATCGGGTCGGGGATCGCCGCGCAGCGGTTGTCTCCTGGCGAGGTCGGGCTGCAGCTGCTGTGCAACTCCCTGGCGACTGGAGCCGCCTTGGTCGCGATCATCCTGGCGTTGGGGCCGGTGTCCGGCGCGCACCTCAACCCCGCGGTAAGCCTGGCGGATTGGCTGCTTGGCGGGTTGTCGGGCCGCGAGCTGGCCGCCTACGCCAGCGCGCAGGTGGGCGGCGGGGCGATCGGGTGCGTCCTCGCGAACGCGATGTTCGCGCAGCCGACCCAGTGGGCGACGACGTCGCGGGCGGCGCCGAACCTCCTGCTCGCAGAGGTCGCGGCGACGGCAGGGCTGGTGCTCGTCATCTTCGGGGTGGCGCGGGCGGGCCGGGCGCCGATGGCGCCGTTCGCGGTCGGGTCCTACATCACCGCCGCCTATTGGTTCACGTCCTCGACCAGCTTCGCGAACCCGGCGGTCACGCTGGGGCGGACGCTCTCGGACACGTTCACGGGCATCGCGCCGTCCTCCGCGCCGCCGTTCATCGCCTGCCAGCTGGCGGGCGCGCTGTTGGCCGTGGCGCTCGTGCGCGCCCTGTACCCCCGCGTGTTGCCATCCGAACACCTCGCCGAGGAGGCGTCATGACGATTCATCAGGATTCGTCCCCTTTGACCGATCCCGAGCTGCGGGCGCATCTCAAGAGCGCCGCGACCAGCCTGACCCGAGAGTTCGCGGGGATCTACTCCCCCGAGACGATCACCCAGTTCGTGATGGAGTCCGCCGAACGCCTCGCACAGGGCGCGAAGATCCTCACATTCCTGCCCCTGCTGGCGCATCGGTTCGCTCGCGAGCGCCTGCGCGCGCTCGCCCAGGCGGAAGGCGCGATCGTGAAGGACGTGCCAGAGGTGCTGTTCGTCTGCGTGCAGAATGCGGGGCGCTCGCAGATGGCCGCCGCGCTGTTGCACCACCACGCGCGAGGAAGGGTCCACGTGCGCTCGGCGGGGTCAGCGCCGGCAGGAGAGATCCACGGGAACGTGGCCGCCGCGATGGCCGAGATCGGCCTCGACGTGTCCCAAGAGTTCCCCAAGCCGCTGACCGACGAGGTGGTGCGTGCGGCCGACGTCGTGATCACCATGGGTTGCGGGGATGCCTGCCCGGTGTATCCCGGTAAGCGCTATCTCGACTGGGAGGTGCCAGACCCGGCGGGCAAGTCACTCGACGAGGTCGCGATCATCCGCGGCGAGATCGACCGGCGCGTCCGCGCGCTGCTCGCCGAGCTGGTCCCCGCCTGAGCTCCTACGGTCGCACCGCGCGGGCGATCGCCGCGAGGCGCTCGGGCACGACGCGGTAGTACGCCCAGCTGCCCTGACGCCGGCGGGTGAGCAGCCCGGCCTCGTGCAACACCTTGAGATGGTAGCTGACGGTCGGCTGTGACAGCTCGACCGCGTCGAGCAGGTTGCACACGCACTGCCCGTCCGGCTGCGCCTTGATCAAGCTGAGCAGCTGCACCCGCGCGGGGTCCGCCAGCGCCTTGAACAGATCCGCGAGCGCCACCGCCTCGTCTCGCTCGAGCGGCGAGGAGATGTCGGGGCAGCAGCGGTCGAGAACCTCGGCGAAACTCTCGCGCGCCTTTGAAAGAGCGGATGCGTTCATGCCTCCATATTGACATCCCTCGATCTCATGGCAATATATCGATCATACTCGATATCGATGAACGTCGATACTGAAGGAGCCTCATCATGGGACGCGTACAACTCGCCCTCAACGTCAGCGACATCGACACCGCGGTGGACTTCTACCGCCGCCTGTTCGACACCGAACCGGCCAAGCGCCGGCCCGGCTACGCCAACTTCGCGATCGCCGATCCCCCGCTCAAGCTCGTCCTTATCGAGCAGCCCGAGCAGGCCGCCACGCTCAACCACCTCGGCGTCGAGGTCGCCTCCCGCGACGAGGTCGCGCAGGCCGGCCGGCGGCTGCGCGCCCAAGGCCTCGACACGACCGAAGAGACCGGTGTGACCTGCTGCTATGCCGTCCAGGACAAAGAGTGGGTCGCCGACCCCGACGGCGCCGGATGGGAGATCTACACCGTCCTGGCCGACGCGCCCCAACTCGAACCGGCCGGCGCCGGCTGCTGCGGCTCAGACGTCACTGACGCCTGAACGTCACGGAGGCTCAGGCGACGGTAGGGTGAGCGGCAAGGGTTCGCAGAGTCGAGGAGTCTGGCCATGACCTTGTCCTACGCCCATGGCGTGTCCGCTACTCCACTGCTCGGGGAGACCATTGGTTCCAACCTCGAGCGCACCGTCGCTCGGGTGCCGGACGCCGAGGCGCTCGTCGTCCGGCACCAAGACCTCCGCTACCGCTACGCCGAGCTCAACGACGCGGTGGACGTTGTCGCGCGCGGCCTGATCGACTTGGGTATCGAGGTCGGCGACCGGGTCGGGATCTGGAGCCCGAACAACGCCGAATGGGTGCTCCTCCAGTACGCCACTGCCAAGGCGGGAGCCATCCTCGTCAACATCAACCCCGCCTACCGGCGCTTGGAGCTCACGCACGCCCTCAACCAGTCCGGCTGCAGGTTGCTTTTCTCCGCCCGGTCGTTCAAGACCTCGGACTATCAGGAGATGATCGAGTCCGTCAGCCCGGACCTTCGCCACCTAGAGCGGACGATCTACCTGGAGTCCGCAGGATGGGACGAGCTGCGGTCAGCGGGCGACGCAGCTCCGATGGATCAGCTCCGCCAGCGGTTCGAAAGCCTGCAGTTCGACGACCCCATCAACATTCAATACACGAGCGGGACCACGGGATCGCCGAAGGGCGCGACGCTGTCACACCACAACATCCTCAACAACGGCTTCTTCATCGGGGAGTACCTGGGCTACAGCGAGCAGGACCGCGTGTGCATCCCGGTCCCCTTTTACCATTGCTTCGGCATGGTGCTCGGCAACCTCGCCTGCACGACCCACGGTGCCTGCATGGTCATCCCCGGCCCCTCGTTCGAGCCTAAGTCGGTGCTCGAGACCGTCCACGCCGAGCGCTGCACCAGCTTGTACGGCGTGCCGACGATGTTCGTCGCCGAGCTTGCGCTGCCAGATTTCGACTCCTACGACCTGTCGAGTCTCCGCACGGGGATCATGGCCGGCTCGCCCTGCCCTAGCGAGGTCATGAAGAAGGTCGTCTCGGACATGCATATGGACGAGGTCACCATCTGCTATGGCATGACCGAGACCTCACCAGTCTCCGCGCAGACCGGCCTTGACGACGACTTCGACCGCAGGGTCTCCACCGTCGGCCGGGCGCATCCCCACACCGAGATCAAGATCATCGATCCCGAGGACGGGCACGTCCTGGAGCGTGGCCAGCCTGGCGAGCTGCTGACCCGCGGCTACTCCGTCATGGTCGGCTACTGGGACGACGCCGAGCGCACCGCCGAAGCCATCGATGACCATCGTTGGATGCGCACCGGCGACCTGGCCACGATGGACGACGGGGGATATATCCAGATCGTGGGACGTATCAAGGACATGATCATCCGTGGCGGCGAGAACATCTACCCGGTGGAGATCGAAAGCTTCCTCCACGGCCATCCCGACATCGCCGACGTCGCGGTCGTCGGCGTGCCCGACGAGAAGTACGGCGAGCAGGTCCTCGCCTGCATCAGGATTCGCGAAGGCGCAACGCTCACGGAGGACGACATCAAGGACTACTGCCGCGGCCAGATCGCGCATTTCAAGATCCCGCACTACGTCCAGTTCGTCGAGGCGTTCCCAATGACCGTCACCGGGAAGGTCCAGAAGTTCAAGATCCGCGAGAGCGCCAGCAAGCAGCTGCCCTTGGTCTGACCAGGCGGCCCGTTCTAGGACGGCTTCACATGGTCGGGGGTCGAGGTCTTTAGCCACTCGCGGAGCTCGACCCGGCGGATCTTGCCGCTGATGGTCTTCGGCAGCTCAGTGACGTAGTGAATCTCGCGCGGGTACTTGTACGGGGCCGCGACCTGCCTGACGTGGCCCTGGATCTCGCGTGTCAGCTCCTCCGACGGCTCGTAGCCCCTGGCGAGGATGACGAACGCGCAGACGATCTCCGTGCGGTCTGGGTCGGGCTTGCCCACGACGCCGGCCTCGGCAACGGCGGGGTGCTCGATCAACGCCGACTCGACCTCAAACGGGCCGATGCGGTATGCCGAGGAGGTAATCACGTCGTCGTCCCGGCCCTCGAACCAGATGTAGCCGTCGGCGTCGCGGCTCGCCCGATCGCCGGTGTAGTACCAGCCGTCCCGGAAGCGCATGGCGGTCGCGTCTGCGTCGAGGTGGTAACCGCCGAACAGGCCCACCGGGCGCGGCTCGGCGCGCACCGCGATGTTCCCGACCTCCCCGTCAGGCGCGGGCTTGCCGCCGTCGTCGCGGATCTCGACGTCGTAGCCCGGGACCGGCAGCCCCATCGAGCCGGGGCGCACGGGCACCACGCGATAGTTGGCGACCAGCGCGGTCGTCTCGGTCTGGCCGTACCCGTCATAGACGGTCAAGCCGGTACCGTCCTTCCAGATCCTGATGACCTCAGGGTTGAGCGGCTCCCCAGCGCTTGTGCAGTGCCGCAGCGCCGAAAGATCGTAGGCCTTGAGGTCGGCTTGCACGAGTAGGCGGTACAGCGTCGGCGGGGCGCAGAACGACGTGATGCGCTGGTCGGCGACGATCGACAGGATCGTGTCAGCTGACGGCTTGCCCAGCGCGACCTGGACCACGGTGGCGCGCTCGTGCCACTGGCCGAACAGTCCACCCCACGCGGCCTTCGCCCAGCCGGTATCGGTGATCGTCCAGTGGCGGTCGCCCGGGCGCAGGTCGTGCCAGAACCGTGCGGTGCCGATATGGCCGAGCGCATAGCTTTGGGCATGCATGACCATCTTCGGATAGCTGACCGTCCCGCTCGTGAAGTAGAGAAGGAGCGGGTCGTCGTGGGAGGTCGGGTCCCCCGGCACCGACCCGTCGCCCGCACCATCCATCAGGGCGTCGAGGTCCTCCCAGCCGTCGTGCCGCGTGCCATCCGACGACCAGCGGATCCGGTGACGCAGCGTGGGCAGGTCGGCTTCGATCCCGTCGACCTTCTCCGCTCCGGCGGCGTCCGTGATGGCTGCCACCGCTTCGCCCTGTTCGATGCGGTAGGCGATGTCGCGGCCGGTCAGCAGGTTCGGACCGGGCATCGGGACCGCGCCGATCCGCATCGCGCCGAGCAGCACGAAATACCAGGCGGGGACCCGAGGCAGCATGACGAACACGTGGTCGCCCTTGCCAATCCCCAGCTCCCGCAGCGCGCGTGCCGCGCGGCGAGACTCGTAGGCAAGGCCGGCGGCGGTGTGCTCGGCCACCACGTCGCCCTGCCCGTCGAGCGACACCAGCGCGACCGCGTCGGGGTCCTCGGCGGCCCACGCCTCCACGATGTCCCGCACGGCGTTGAAACGCTCGGCCACCCCGATGCGGTAGCTCCTGCGCTCATCCTCGTAGGACGTCATGCGCGGGGGTGCGTCTCGGTCGGGCAGCGTGCCGCCAACAGCGTTCCTGCTCACGACATTCTCCTTTGCTCCTCGCCTGCGGAGGGTAACGGGTGACGCTCGAAGAATTGGATGTCGTCGAGGTGTGCTCCCCGTGAAGCCTACGGCCACGCCGATGTCTTTGAGACTGATCGCGAGCCCTGCCTACGGCACGAGGCGTCGGGTCCGCGGCCCTCGGGCGAAGTCCGGTGGAATGACCACATCTTCGGGAACAAGATCATGGATAGAGGCCCGCCCGAGCCCGAGCAGCGTCTCGTCAATCCCGCTGCGCAGGATCTCCAGGACGTTACGGACACCGGCCTCACCATTGGCGGCCATCCCCCACAGATACGCCCGTCCGATGAGGACGGCCCTGGCGCCCAAAGCGAGGGCCTTCACGACATCGCTGCCGCGCCGGATCCCCCCGTCGAACAGCACCTCGACCTCGTCGCCGACCGCACCGACCACGGCGGGCAGCGCCCGGATTGACGCGGGTGTGCCGTCGAGGTTGTTGCCCCCGTGGTTGGAGACCGAGATGGCATCAGCCCCGATGTCGACCGCACGCCTGGCGTCGTCGGGGTGCATCACCCCCTTAACGACGAAGGGTCCGCCCCACTGCTCGCGCAACCATGCCACGTCGGACCACGTCGGCGGCGGCGTCTGCATCCACTCGCCGTAGGCACCGAAGAACGTAGGGGCCTCCTCGCCTGGCGTCGCGAAGTTCGGCGTCAACAGGTCAGGAACCCCGCCGTTGCGCAGGAAATCGAGCAGCCACCGGGGACGGGCGACTCCCTGGGGGGCGAACCTCGCCATGGCCCGCAGGTCGAGTCGCTCAGGAATCGACGGGCTGCCCCAGTCGCGCCGAGTGGCGAACGTCCAGTCCAGCGTGACGATCAGGGCCTTCGCTCCCGCCCTGGAGGCGCGTTCCACGCGCTGGAGGATGCGATCGCGGCTTCCTGCCCAGTACATCTGGAAGAAGGTCTGCGGGTTAGCCTCCACGACCTCCTCGATCGGCTTGCTGGCGAACGAACTCAGCCCGATGGCGGTGCCCGCCGATGCCGCGGCCCGCGCGACGGAAACCTCCCCTCCCGGGCTCACCGCCTGGACGCCGGTCGGCGAGATGATTACCGGGAAGGAGATCGGCTGGCCGAGCACCGTGGTCGCCTGGTCACGAGAGCGGGGAAGATCGGCGATACGCGGCAGGAACCCCAGTTCGCCGAAGGCGTTCACGTTGTCGTCGAGGGTGACGCCCTGCTCGGATCCGGCGACAAGCGCGTAATACACGGACTTCGGAAGGCGCTTCTTCGCTCGGCGCTGCGCCTCGGCGACCGTCTCGAACCACTCTTTACTGCTTGCCATTCTCAGCCCCTTGCAGCTCGGGCTTTACGGGTGCGCTACCGTCGTCCCGACATGGCTGCTGGTCTTACTCCAAAGACCCCTGAGAGACCACTCGCTACCTTTCTTCCAATCTACCGGAATGGTTCGGGTCCACGACAGCAGCAGGGCCTACTTGTCTGAACGCGCCGCTGGCGGAACCGTTCGCAATCCCCTCTTCCACTGGGCGGAGGCTGGCGGTTATGGTCGTCGAGTGCCTGCGGAACCGACCAGCCCACGAGGCCGCCGTGGTCGCCCGCTCGGGTCGGCCGGCTCCGTTTCGGACTCGATAAAGGAGAGCCGCATGAAGACGAGAGCCGCGGTCCTACGAGATGTCGGCAAAGATTGGGAGATCATCGAGCTCGACCTCGACCCTCCGAAGGCGGGTGAGGTCCTGATCCGGTATGTCGCCGCCGGCCTGTGCCACTCCGACGAGCATCTTCGCCACGGGGACATCGTCCCACGGTTCCCGATCGTCGGCGGGCACGAGGGCGCAGGCATCATCGAGGAGGTTGGCCCCGGCGTCAGCCGCGTGAAGCCAGGTGATCACGTCGTCTGTTCCTTCATCCCTTCGTGCGGGAAATGCCGCTGGTGCTGCACCGGCCAGCAGAACCTGTGCGACCTGGGCGCGACGATCCTTATCGGCAACCTGCCCGACGGCACGTACCGCTTCCACGCCGGTGGCGAGGACTTCGGCGGGATGTGCATGATCGGGACGTTCTCGCAGTACTCGGTGATCTCCGAGCACTCTTGTATCCCGGTCGACCCTGATCTCGACCTCGCGACGGTCGTGCTCGTCGGCTGCGGTGTCCCCACAGGGTGGGGCTCGGCCGTCTACGCGGCCGAGACGAAGCCCGGCGACACCATCGCGATCTACGGCATCGGCGGGATCGGCGTCAACGCCGTGCAAGGCGCCCGCCACGCGGGCGCGAAGAACATCGTCGCGATCGACCCGCTCCCGAACAAGCGCGAGGCGGCCGAGCAGTTCGGGGCAACCCACAGCCTTGCCAGCGCGGAGGAGGCACAGGAGCTGATCACCGAGCTCACCCGGGGCGTGGGCGCCGACAAGGCGATCGTGACCGTCGACATCGTGGACGAGGACGTCGTCAACGCCGCGTTCAACGCCATCCGCAAGGGCGGACGCGTGGTCGTGACGGGGCTCGCCGACCCGGCGAAGGCCACGATCCACGTCTCCGGCGCGATCCTGACACTCTTCCAGAAGGAGATCCGCGGCACGCTGTTCGGTCACTCGAACCCTCAGTACGACATCGGCAATCTCATCGACCTGTACCGCGCCGGTGACGTGATGCTGGACGAGCTGGTCACCAAGAGGTACACGCTCGACGAGGTCAACCAGGGTTACCGAGACCTGCTTGACGGCAAGAACATCCGAGGCGTGCTCATCCACGAGCACTGATCCAAGCGGTGAGCTCTGCGTTTGACGTCCCCCGCCTGCTGGAGCGGGTCGACGCAGAGATCGTCGGCCTGCGCCGGCAGGCTGAGGTGCTCGCCGTCGCGTTGGAGGCCGGGCGGCACGTCGTGATCGAGGGGCCGCCCGGCACCGGCAAGTCGACGCTCCTCCGCGTGGTCGCCAGCGCGGCCGGTCTCGGCTTGTACTTTGTCGAGGGCAACGCGGAGCTGACCCCCGGACGTCTGATGGGCGCGCACGACCCCGCGATCGTGCTGGAGACCGGATACCGGCCCGAGGCCTTCCTCGACGGCCCGCTCGTGGCAGCGATGCGCGAGGGTGCCCTGCTCTACATCGAAGAGCTCAACCGCGTGCCGGAAGAGACGCTCAACGTGCTCATCACCGCGCTGGCCGAGGGTGAGGTCCATGTGCCGAGGCTAGGGAGAGTCGCGGCGGCTGCCGGTTTCCGGTTGATCGCCGCGATGAATCCCTTCGACGCGATCGGCACCGCGCGGGTCGGGCAGGCGATCTACGACCGGATGTGCCGGCTCTCGGTGGGCTACGCCGACGCCGAGGGCGAACGGCGGATCGTGAGCCGGGTTACCGGAACGGATGGGGAACTCGCCGAGGCCGGCGTCGACGTCTGCCGTTCGACCCGCGAGCATCCTGACCTGTCGATGGGCTCCTCAGTCCGCGGGGCCATCGACCTGGTTCTCCTGGCTGCCGGCCTCGCCCGCGCACGGCGCGACGAGGCGCTTGGCTTCGACGTCATCCGTGACGCCGCGCAGGCGGCGCTGTCCGGGAGAGTACGGGTCGCCGAGGGATGTGACCGGACGCCCGAGGAGATCATCGACGCGCTCGTGCGCGATTGGTTCCAAGCCCGTGTGGGGGCCGCGGGAAAAGCCCCGACCCCGCCCCAGACGGCGGGAGACGGATCCACGAGGGAGACGCCGCCCGCCGCGCGGTGAGCGAGGCGGGCCGGCGGACGGCGAGCCGGCACCAGCTCGCCCACCGCCATCCTCAGTTTTCGCGAATCTCACCAGAGGTGGGCCGGCTCGACGAGGACGCATTCGCCCAGTTGTTGCGAGAGGACCCGGATGCGGCCTTCGCGCTGCTCGCCGAAGTGGCAAACGCCACCGATCGGCATCTACGCGGCGAGGCACGGCGGCTTGCGGCACGGCTGTCCATCCGGCTGGGGCGCGGGGGTCGCCTGCGTCGGCGCGGGATCGGCCGGCTCGGTCCGCGGGCCGGCGGGGAGGGAGATCTTGACATCGACCGGACGCTCGACCGCGCCGGCGCTCCGCCCTGGCCAGCCGAGGCCCTTGTCACGCGCCACTGGCAGGCCCCTCGACGCTGCGTTTGCCTCCTTGTCGCAGCGGGTCGATGCGTGGACCGGCGGTCATGCTCGCGGCGGTGGCGGCCGCCGCGGTCGTGACCGCCGCCGACCGCCGCGCCGACGCGAGCGTTCTGGCCTTCGCCTCCGACGTGACCGTGCTCCAGTCGCAAGGAGGCGTCCGGCCCGTGGCGGACGTGGTCGGCGACCTGCTCTCCCTACGCGGCCACGGCACGACCGACCTCGCACTCGCGCTCCGCGCCGCTCGCCGCCAGCTTGATCGCGGCGCCGGCGGAGAGCGGGTCGCCGTGCTACTCAGCGACTGCCTCGCGACCGTCGGAGACGCGCCGCTCGCGGCCACGGCCGGCATCGAGCGTCTCCACGTGCTCGGAACGAGCGCTGAGCACGAGTCTGTCGCCGCTGGCCGGACACTCGCGCGCCACTGTGCCGGCCGCTACGCGCTCGTCGAGTCGGTCACCGACGTGCCAAAGGCTCTGAACGCCGTCCTGAGCTAGTTCTTCTTGGGGGTCGGGAGGCGTGATGTTGTGACAAGTTTCATGCGGCGGCCTTGAGGCGTGCGGTTGTGACGGTTTGGTCGATGGCGTTGTCGATGGTGCGCAGGGCCTGACGTAGGGGCGGTGGGGCGGGTGGGTGGTCGCTGGCCAGCAGTGGCCGTAAGACGCGGTCGTGGACTTTGGTGTAGAAGACTGCGACCCGGGATGCCGTCGGGAGTCGGCAGGTAGGTGTTGGTCCCGGGTAGTCGGTAGATGAGTCCGTGCAGACGCAGCCGGCGTAGGTCGTAGGTCATCTGCGAAGCGGTGTAGTCCACGCCGAGCAGTCCGGCGATCTGGGCGCGTAGGCTCCGGTTAGTGAACCCGGCGACGGCGTGAACCATGAGACATAGGGCACCGGCCAGGGCCATGACGCGAATGTCCCCGAAGCGCAGGGCTCCGGTTCTTTGGCCCTCCCTTGCGTAGGGCTGTGAGAGGCGCTCGAACAGCGCGGTCTCGATGGCACAGCTCTGGCCGGCACGTTGCATGCTAAGCAGACGGGTGTTGACCTGGCGAGCTTTGGCCTGCAGTTCGTCGAGGTTGTGCAGCCGGGAGCGCACGCCGATGTCCCAGGGGTGGTTGATCACGGTCTCGATGCGCAGCGCGCGGCCTTCTTTGAGGTATTGCTTGACTCGGGAACGCTTGTAGGTGATGTCGAGCTTGACTTCGGTGCCTTGGGTAAACACGCGGGTGCGAAAAGATCCCGGGTGTGGTCTTGCGGACTTGGCGGGCGAAAACCGCTGAGACGGCTTCGGGCCGCCCGATCCCGATGTTGTCGGTGATTAGGGACTCGAAGAACGCACGGGCGCGGCGTGGGGCGTCGAACACGATGGTGCGGGAGACCTCGACCTGGCGCATTGACAGCTCCCACCAATAACCCCCAGCCTGGTCCGTCTCATCCAGCGGGGTCGGGATAAGGCTCATCCGGTAGTCGAAGAAGGCTTGCAGATCCGCCGGCCCTAGCCGGTCGCAGATCGCCTGCAACGCCGTCGGGTCAGCACAGCTAGCGAACCCGTTGGCTAGCTCCGCGTAGTCCAATCCGGCTCGGGTGGCCTGGCGTTTGGCCCACTCGTGCCCGTTGACCCAGACCTTGGCTGGATAGGGGAAGTAGGTGCAGATCTTTATGAACCCGGGACCGAAGTCGGCGTCGAGGACGTAGAAGTAGTAGACAGTGACCGCCCGGTCGGCCTTGTCGAAGGCGAAGTTAACCACGCCCGGTTGCGTGGATCGGTTGTAGCCCATGAATACCTTCTGGACCTCTTGCGCGGCCACGATGGCGACCACGCCCGGCGCGGTGGCGCGTTCCAGGTAGGGACGGACGTGGTCGAGCTTGCGGTCATCCCAGCGGCTGCGGTCAGGGCGCTTGAGCGTCAGAAGCGGGATGCCATTGGCCTCCGCGAACGCCTTGACCTGGGCACGGAAACGATCGCCGATGCGCTTGAACAGCGACGGGGAAGGGACCTCATAACCCAGATGGTCGGTCAAGAAGCTGACGACCTGCCCGCCTACCTGCAGGTTGGGGACGTAGGCGTTGAGATAAATGCGGTCCAGACACTCCACGTCCAGCACCGCACGGCCGTCGAGCAGATCGTTGATGTTGACCACCTCGGCCATACCTCTCCCCCGTAGCAACGCCAAGACGCAGGATCATCAACGCTGGCGCGCCCTACCGTCAACGCCCACGCCAGCTGGGAGGTCTGAGGGCGCAGCCCTCACTAATGGCCCGTCGCCGAAATTCCTTTAACGCCGACCGCACATCCCACGCCCGGGCCTCGCGGCGTTGCTCGTCGGTTACATATGCTCCCGATATGCGCCCTCCTCGGCACAAGCGAGGAGGGCGCAGATCGCACCCCGGACATTCAAAGGACTTCGGCGACGGACCACTAATGAGGGCTGCGTCCTCGGACCCCCTGTTGCGCGTCGGGGTTTTTGGCGTTGGGGAGGGGTGATTCGGTCGGTTTCGATGTCATCGACGGGGAGTAGTCGGGCGGGCAGACCACAAATGGTGCGGTCATGATCGTTGGTTTCTGACCGTTATGCCCGGACGGGTGTGTCCGGCCTGACGAAGATCCGGAGACCGCTGATGCTGATCGTGTTTCCCCTCGAGATGCCACTGAAGGAACTGCTGGCCGCCCGCGGTCGGGTGCCCACCCCTCGCCCGGACCACTGCCCCGCCTGCGGCCACCAGCGGGTGACGTTCGCGGGTTGGTGGACCAAGCACACCCGCTACGGCCCGGTCGCCATCCACCGCGCCGCCTGCGCCGGCTGCGCCGCCACACACTCGTGCTGGCCGGACGTGCTGGTCGGCGGCCGCGTCGATGCGGCCGAGGTGATCGGCTCCGCGC
>JBOGED010000081.1:0-7750 GCA_050743625.1 Egibacteraceae bacterium
GCCGCGCTCCGCTCCGCTGCGCCCTCGTGGGGACGCCGCTCTTACACCAGATCCAGGATCTGGCACCAGCCGCCGTCGCAAGCCGGCTCGATCACGTGGTCGGCCAGGGCGAGGGCGGCGGCG
The DNA here is from genome assembly GCA_050743625.1 of Egibacteraceae bacterium. Taxonomy (GTDB): domain Bacteria; phylum Actinomycetota; class Nitriliruptoria; order Euzebyales; family Egibacteraceae; genus JBOGED01. The sequence continues at coordinate 124 of JBOGED010000081.1, forward strand.
CAGCCGTCGCTCACGACGCAGGAGATGCGGGCGCCGGAGAGCAGCTCGACGTCGTTCTCGCCGTCGCCGATCGCGAGGACACGGTCGGCGTCCAGCCCTTGCTCCGCGCAGAAGGCGAGGACACCCGCCCACTTGCTCATCCCCATCGGGCGGACCATCAGGGTCGCGTTACCGTGCAGCACGTCGCGGGTCACGGCGGCGGTCGCGACCCCGGTCGCCTGGATGAGGTCGGCGCACGGCCGCAGGACCTGCCAGGGGCGGCCACAGACGGCGAAGGCGTAGACCGGTCCGGACGCGACGGTACGCCGCAGCTCTCCCGTGCTCGCCCACGGCCCGAGCATACGCAGGTGCGAGGCGCAGGTGGAGGGATCGGCACCGATCACGACGTCGACGTCGGGACGCTCTACGTAGACGCAGGGCGACAACCCGCCTTCGACGAAGGCGGCAAGCACGGTCTCGGCGTCACTTGAGGGAAACCCGTGCTCGTGGAACACCCGCCCGTCGTCGAGATCACGGCCCAGAGCGCCGTCGAGGAGCACGGCTGGCGGCGCGAGGCCGTTGCGCGCCAAGCCGACGCTCGCGCTCCTGGGCCTGCGGCCGGTCGCGACCAGCAGCGGGAGGCGCCGGTTCGCCAGCTCGGAGAGCGCGGCCAGGGTCCGCTGGTGGATGCGCTCACCGCCGTCCCAGAGGGTGCCGTCCAGATCCGTGACCACAAGATCGATGCCCGCCATCGGCGAGCCACCCTACCGGGCCACGATGGCGGCATGATGATGACGTGCTGAAAACGTTGCGCCAGATCCACGACGAGGTCGTCGAATGCCGCGCCTGTCCACGGCTCGTCGCCTGGCGCGAGGAGGTCGCGCGGACGAAACGCGCCGCGTTCGCCGACCAGGAGTACTGGGGTAAGCCGGTGCCGGGGTTCGGTGATCCCAACGCGCGCCTGGGGATCGTGGGGCTCGCGCCGGCGGCCCACGGCGGGAACCGCACCGGGAGAGTCTTCACCGGAGACCGATCGGGAGACGTGCTGTTCGCATCGTTGTACCGCACCGGATTCGCGAACCAGCCCACCTCCGTCGCGTTGGACGACGGGCTCGAGCTGCGCGACTGCTGGATCACCGCGTCGGTCCGCTGCGCGCCACCCGCCAACCGTCCCACTCCCGACGAGCGGGACCGCTGCGCCCGCTACCTCGCCGCAGAGCTGGCACTGCTCCCGATCCGCGTCATCGTCGCGCTGGGGGCCTTCGGGTGGGACGCCGTCCTCCGCCAGTTCGGGCCACCGCGTCCCCGCCCACGGTTCGGGCATGGGGCACAGGCCTGTATTCACGGCCGGCTCGGCGCCTTGACGCTGCTCGGCAGCTACCACGTCAGCCAGCAGAACACCTTCACCGGCAGGCTGACGCCCCCGATGCTGGACGCGATCTTTCTCCGCGCCACGGAGATCCTGCGCAACGAAGCGTGACCAGCACCCAGAGCGCTGCAGGACCTTAAACGCAATGCCACTAACATAGGGTCTGGCCAGATGGCTGCTTAAACGGGGTCAAGCCCTCGTCTTGCGCGCATACGCGCAAAAGTCGCAGGCCAACGGCGTTCGCGACACCGATAGCACCGGTTGGCCGCCGTTCTTGCGCGTCGGCGCGCAAAAGCAGACAGCGCGCCGGTAGCGGGCGGCAAACGACGCCGATTGGTAGAAACTTGGACCCGCCGATGGCGAAGCGCACCGCGTCAGCCGCCCAAATTGGCGGCATTGACCTTAACGCGCGCCGTCGGAACAACAGCCCGTGGCTCGTGCTGCGCGGGACCGCTATGACTGGTCGACCCTTACCATCCTCCACTGCTTTCGGCCCCGCCGAAGCAAGAGGATGGAATCATGGAGCAGGTTCTCTTCTCGCAGTACTGAGGTGGTGCTGACAGGCTCGCCATTTACCCGGATCGCGCCGTTGTCCAGATGTTCCCGTGCCTCGCGTCGGCTCTGGGCAAGACCTGAGTCCACCAAGAGGTCGACGATAGAGACTCCCGCCGTGAGGCGGGCTCGTGGCAGTTCCCGAGTGGGTACGTCGGCGAACTCTTCTTGGATAGTCGCAAGATCGACCTCAGCGGGATTACCGTAGAAGAGCGCGAGAGAGGCTTGTTCCGCGCGTCGCCGAGCACTCTCTCCGTGGAGTCGCTCTATCAGCTCAGCCGCTATTGAGCGCTGCGCGAGCCTGCGAGCCGGCTGTTGCACATGCCTGTGGAGGAGGTCTTCTACCGCTTGTCGATCGTCGAAGGAGAAGAAGCGCACGAACGTCTCTACGGTGCTGTCGTCTAGGTTGACGAGAAACTGGTAGAGGGTGAACGGCGAGGCCCGATCGGCAGACTTGGAGCTGTACACAGCGATCTCGCTGCTGTGGCTCGGACAACCCGAAGACGCCGAGCCACACGCCCGCCAAGCGATCACCTCCTACCAGATCGCGCCGCTCCCCTTCCAATCGCCCAACGATCAAGCCCAGTCCCAGGTCAACCTCGCGATCTGCCAGGTTCACCAAGGTCATCCTGAGGAAGGCATCCGCCTCGCCAGCGACGCGCTCGCGACCACCTACGGCGTCGCGGAACCATGCCTCCAACAAGCCAACGACCTCCTCGCCACCCTGACCCTCCACCACCGCAACCTCCCCGCCACCCGTGACTTCGCCGACCACCTCCACACCCTTCGCCCCAAAGCCCCCGACTAACCAATCCCATCTCCTCCCCGGTCGGACCGTAATCGGCCACCGGGCATCCGCGGGAGCCCTCACCCACGGGACTGCGGACAGTTCCGCACGTAGGGCGTACCGGCGCCGACAAACTCGTCCCACTCCTGCTGCGACAGGCTGCGCCCCCCGCTCACAGGCAACCGCCGCCCACGCATTGAGGCGGAGCGGCCACAGCCATACCGGCGGTCGGCGCTGGCAGAGGTCAGTTGGTACGCTCCGGCCTGTTGAGGCAGGCGCTGGCCGGCGCTCAGCGAACCGTGATCACCCCCGTCGCGCGCGCGGGTGACCCGGCGATCTGGCCGCTGACCTCGACGTTGTAGGTGCCGGGCGCGGGAATGGGGACGGCCAGGCCCGTGTAGTGGCCGGGGCCTGATCCGAACAGCTCGGCGTTTACCTCCTCGCGCGGGGACCCGAGCACGACCGCGGCATCGGTCACGTCTCTCAGCTGCGCGTTCGGGTCGAAGAAGTAGAGGTGCAGCACGTTGTCCCCGGTGGCCGCTGGATCCAGTGTGAGGTTGACCTGGCCATCGCCGAACGCCGTGGCGATCGACTGGATCCGCCCCGCCGCCTCAGCCTCCGCGGGGACGCCGGAGGCCAGCCCGGTCGCCGTCCCAAAGGCGAGCACCATAAGGCCCACCTCGGCGAGCGCGACCCGGCGGAACCGCTGCGCGGCTCCATCACCTCCCTGTTCCAACAGTGGCATACAGCGGCGCCGGTTAACCCAACCAAGCCCCGCGATCCCGCCGAGAAGGGCCAGCTTGACGAGCACGAGCCGACCCCAGCTGGTACCGAGCAGGTTGGCGGGCGAGCCGAGATGCACGACGCTGTTCACGAGGCCCGTCGCCAGCACCACGCCCAGCGCCCAGCCCGCGAGCCGGCTGAAGCGCACCGCCGGCCGGAGCGAGTCACGGGCGCCACCCGAGAGCACGAGCAGCGCGACGACCGCCAACCCGCCGACCCAGGTCGTCGCGGCGAGCACGTGAGCCCAGTCGTTCACGACCGTGAGATAGCGCAGCCCGGACGTCCCCGCATGGCCCCACCAAGCCGGCGCGAGACCGCCTAGCGCGGCGGCGGCGAGGGCGACGGCGGCCGCGGTCTTGGTCCTGGCCACGATGGCGAGGATCGCCACTAGGAGCGCGACTCCGGCCTGCGCGAGCACGGCCGCCCCGAACCTGGTCCCGGTGAAGCGCCCGAGCATGTCAGGCGCCAGCACCTCGCCGACGGGCCGCGCCGCCGCGTTCGACAACCCGAGCACGAACAGCCCGAGGCCCGTGCCCGCCCAGAGCAGCGAGACGGCGGCGGCGGCGCGGGTCGCCCGGCGATCCATCTCACCGAGGCGGCGCTCCGACGCGTCGGCGGCATCGAGGCCCTCGGGCCAACGCTCGGCGAGTAGCCAGGCGGCGGCCAGCAGCAGCCCCACGACGATCGTCAGGGCGAGATAGTTCGCGAGACGCAGGACCCATAGCCCCGCCCCCGCGACCGGCCCCGCGGTCTCGAGCTGGACCGGCGGCAGCTCCTCGACCACGGCCGCTTCGGCCTCGGGTGCGGGTGCCGGCCGGGGTGCGGGTGTCACCTCGGCCAACATGAGGGTGAACGGGAAGCTCGACTCGACCGGGTGCCCGTCCACGGACACCACGCGGAAGGCGACCTGATAGGTGCCCGCTGCATCCACCGGCTGGAGGGGAAGCCGTACGCGGGCCCCCTCGACGATCGGCTCTCCCCCGTCGACGCGGGTACCGTCCGGCGCGAACGCCTGAACCGTCGCGAAGTCCGGCTCGATCGGCTCGTTGAACTCGAGCACGATCTCCACCGGCGCGCCGTCGAGGGTCTGACCGCCAGAGGGCTGGGTGGAGATCAGCCGCGCGTGAGCGCTGGCCGGAGCGGCGGACATGACCAGCACCGAAGCAACCGCGATGAAGACGGAGAGAATCCGCGTCATGGCGACGTGGAGGCGTGCTCGGGCCTGACCGCCTGCGTGGAGAAGGTCTTGCGGTTGCCCAAGAAGACCACGAACACGAGCGGGATCACCTGAGCGATGCTCGCCGCGACGACCGCTCGGGTGATCACGTCAGGGGATACGCTCGCGACCTGGGAGGCGAACAGCACCGAGGCGTAAAGAAGGCCCTGGCCGACGAAGATCGAGCCCGCGCCGACCGCCAGCGCGGTGAACGCTCCCTCACGTGCCTGCCACGCGCGGTAGGCGCCGAAGAGCCCGATGGCGATGAATAGGGCCGTCTGCACGGCCGAGACCGCTGACTGGGTGATCGGCACCGGCGTCGCCGTCAGGTCGTCGACGAGATGGACGAGGTTCGCGACCGAGATCACGGCAAGCACCGCCGCGGCGGGCCGGACGAGCCCCGGCCAGGTGCCGCCTCGCGGGCTCGTTCGCAAGCCCGCCAAGGCGGGCAGCGAGACGACGGCGAGAGCGCCCAACAGCCACAGCCAGCCTGGCTGCCCGGGTGACCAGAGCAGCTCCCCGGTGACTCGATGCTGCTGGCCGTCATAGGTAAACGGCACCGCCCAGTCGAGCACCTTGGTCCGCTCCGCTACTCCCACCACCTGAGGCGGGAGCGTGGGCAGCATCCAGTGGACACGATGGTCGTGCCAGGCGTATTTAGGCTCGTCCGATACCTGCACCCAGTCGGGCTCTCCCCCGCCGATGCCCTGGGGCGGGCTGACGGTCCCCTGGCGATCCTGGTTTAGGTAGAAGGCGCTGGAGTTGCGGTTGACGAACACTCCCTCAGGACCGATCCGCAGGTAGGGAACATCACCGAGGCCGGAGGCCTGATAGCTCGGGACGACGAGGTCCGCGGGCCCGAGGTTCTCGACCCCGAGGAATTCGTCGTTGTTGTAGATCCGCCACTGCACGCCGGGCAGGTCTGGGGTTCCAAGGATCCGGCTCGAGTAGTTTGTCGCGTCGCTGCCTCTGCCATGCGCAAACGCCGGAGTCGCGGTGAGGGCGATGAGCATTGCGGGGACCAAAGCCATGAGGAGCGCGAGCGTGTAGACCCGTGCGCGCACGGGGTGACGGTACATGGAGGGGCTCACCTCTGATGTCGTCGAAAGTCGATACGCGGGCGTGGACAGAAATCTCCAAATTAAGAGTGGGGCGTGTGGGCCAGTGAGTTCCCTTGCATAACGCGATTTCGTAAGGTTCATTGGATTTGCATGAAATCCTGGAGGATGCCGTAGTCTCTGCCGTACGTGAGACACCGAGCGGCCTGCGGGGGGGGCATCCATACGAGTCGATCTACCTCATCGGTCGAGACGAACTCCCCACCTATCGCCCGCATCGCCCAATATCTCACGAGCTTGTCGCGGCCACGGTGCACGTAACGGGTTGTGCCGAGCTCGGGACCGACCTCGACCTCGTATCCAGTTTCCTCCCGGACCTCGCGCACCGCCGTGTCAAGGTCGGCTTCGCAGCCATCGCGCTTGCCCTTTGGGAACGTCCAGTCGTCGTATCGCGGCCGGTGCACAAGCGCGACCTCCACCCCACCGGGCGTTGACCCCGGCCGCCAAAGCACCCCACCCGCGGCGCGAATGACACCGCCTCTCCGCTTGCCGGCCTTACCCGTCGATCCCCGCCCCCCGCCGCCTCCGGCGGCGGCTTCACCCGTCGCAGATTCGCCCATAAACCAAACGGTGTACCACGACGGGCACCGGGCGTCCGAACCCGCTACGGTTACGCCTTCCTCCTATCGCGATCTGCCACGAGCTGGGAGAGAGACGACGACCGTGACCGACTGGATGACTATCCGGGTAGTACTCACCGGTCGCGAGGACGTGCCTCTAGTCCAGCCACCGGGGCGGGTGCTCCTCGTCCACGCAGACCATACGTTCGCCGACCTGGCGGAGGCGATCGACACCACGTTCGGACGCTGGGACTTGGCCCCGCTTCATGAGTTCGCGGTCGAGGGGCGCCAGCTGGGCGCCGAACCGCAGCCGTTCGCGTCCGTCGAGGACAGCGACGCCGTCACCGTCGGCGAGGTGGGCTTGCGTCCGGGCTCGCGGTTCAACTATCTCTTTGATCTCGAGGCCCGCTGGATACACATCTGCACGGTCGAAGGGCTCGGCGTCGACCCCTATGAGCTGGCCGGAGGTGAACCCGAGCTACCGACACCCATCTTCGGGTGGGGAACGATCCCCGACCAGTACGGCCGGCATGCGGAGGACGAGGGCATACGCAATGGCGAGCTTGGCCAACAGCTCGACGAGTTCGGGTTCGGCGATCTCGACGAGGAGCTCGACGCCGAGCTCGCGGCGTGGGACGAGGCCGAGACCGCCTCGTGGGATGTCGTCGCGGCGGCGCTGAGCGGCATCGAGCGGCCCCTGCCGACCGCCGAACTGGCCGGGGCGACCGCCCGGTTACGAGCCCAAGCCACCGACCCGGACTGGCCGTACGACATCCTCTTTGCCGCCGCCGCGGTGAGCCCAAGCCAGCTACCCGCTGACGACCAGCGGTTGTGGCTCGAGCTGGCGTCCAGCGTCGTCTCCCCCCGGGACGAGACGCCGCTGGACGTCGAGGCAGAGGCCGCCTGGCTCACCCTCGAGCTCGCGGACTGGGCCGGCGCGATCATCGGCCTCGTCCGCGGTGGGACGGGACACCCCGCGGAGCCCGACAATCTCGTCCAGCTGATCGAGGCCTGTCCCGAGATCGACCCGGACGAGACCGACTTGGAGGACGAGGAGGTTGTCGCCCAAGGGTTCGAAACCGTCGTCGTCCTCTGGGAGGCGCTCGGCGCCATCGATTCCCGCCACCGCCTCACCGCACTGGGGCGGTGGGGGTTGCCCGAGGCCTTACGGGTGGCTTGGACCGGCTAGTGGTCTTCAGGGTCCCGGGTGGTCCCGGGTCGCGTCTCGTCGGGTTCCGCTCGCGAAGGGCCTTTTAGGTCGCT
>JBOGED010000082.1:0-14344 GCA_050743625.1 Egibacteraceae bacterium
GATGAGAATCAGGCAAACCAGGCGTCCCGCGACCTTTCCGCGCTCGAGCGAGGCATCGAACGAAGCGCCGGGCGCTACTGTGCAGAGTTTTGCCGAACTACCGGCATTACTCTGCACAGTGCAGGAACAGGCCACCCAACCAACTGGCGCGAACCCGGCAAACCGGGTGGCATGTGGCCGATTCTCATCTCAGCAGCAGCGGCACACCAGCGGAACCGCGCCAGGATAAGGGCCGCCCCCAGGGCCTGGATACGGGTGATGAGGACTGGACCGACGTTGAGCAGGAGTAGCTGGCCCGGCCCGGTACCGAAGGCGACGCCCTTGGCTCGGTCGATATCGTCCAGAGTGACCGGATCCTCGAGGTGCGCTACGCCTTCGTAAGCCAGCATCCCCCGCATGACCCGAAGGGAAGAAAGCGGTGGAGCCGCCGACCCAGCGCCGCGACAAAGACAAGGCCCAGCTGGTTGAGCTGTTGCGCGGCGTAGAGCGCGAAGGTGGCGAGCAGCAGCGCGGTCAGCCGCTGGCTGATCATCCCGTCGCGCACCGCGTCGGGGACCGCGGCGACGAGGTACCCGTTCACGACGATGGAGGCAAGCGGCAGCCCGGCGAAGAATACCACATACGTCATGAACCGGGCGAAGCCGAGCGGCGACGCCGCGAACAGCGCACGCAGCGTCGCCAGGATCGGAGCGACCACCCTGGTCTCGGTGCTGCTTCTAGAGAGAAACGAGGGCTACAGGCGCACCAGCCGCGTCGGTGAGGTGTCTCAAGTCGGCCGGTTTACTGGTTCAGAGGTGATGATCTTGGCCTCGACGGCGATGGCCTCCGAGCACCACGCTAGATGGATTCTGTGTCTTCACGAGCAGCGCCACGGTGGTCATCCCCTGGTCGCCGGAGGGAACTCCTCACCACATGGTCCGGGGTGTCCAGCCAGATCTCTTGGCGGCCCTGTTCGACGATCAACCCTAGGCGTTCCCTTTCGGGTTCGTCAAGACCGCCCCACTGGATGACTGCTGTTTCGAGTTCCGTCCATAGTCTGCGCTTGCCACCCTCTCGGATGATCGGCTCTCCGTTTTGGCTGAGCTCCTGATAGGCCCAGGAACCATCAGCGGCAATGAGCCAGTGCTGTCGCCCTCCGCTGTCCGGGAAGTCGCGCGGCATCACATCGGTGAAGGAGATGTCCCCCAGAATCAGTGAGACGCAAAAGCGCCAGGGCTCCCGGCCGACAAGGCTCAGCTCAGGCAACACGGTAGGACGAGGGCTCGAATGATCGCCGTCCGCTGCCTCCAGAGCCTGCCTGATAGCGGGAGCAGCACGCCGCCTGGTCGGCATGAAGCCACCATAAAATGGCAGAAATCTTCCTATCGCGCGCCGATCGTTCTCAACGGTGAGCCGTACCACTGCGCCGATCATTTGCTCGCGGTGCAGCGGCGCGACGATGATGCCGCCCGGCGTGACGGCGGATAGCCAGGGCTCGGGGATCATCGAGACGCCATATGTCACGATCAGGCGCTCGTATTCGCCCTCGTCGGTGACGTCGCCGTCGGTAGCGCGCACCATCGGCTGGAACCCGGCCTCGGCGAGGCTACGGCGTGCCTCTCGCACGAGCTGGTTGTCGATTTCGACGCTGGTGATCTGCTCGTCGGTGAGGCTGGCGCAGAGCAGCGCCGCGTTGTAGCCGGTGCCGGTGCCGAGCTCCAGGACGCGCGAACCGGAGTCGGCCGCCAGCGCTTCGAGCATCCGTGCCATGAGTCCGGGCGCGGTGGAAGAACTCGTCGGGGTTCCGCTGATCGTGCCACTCGCGCGGGCCTCACGCCATTTGCTGGGGTCGGCGTCGAGCTGCGTCGTCCAAGCGTCGTCGGCATAGGCCAGGCGCAGCCATTCCTCCTCGCCGGTTTCGGCACTCACGGGTGTGTAGCCAAAGCCGTCGCCCGTAGGACGGAAGAACTTAGGCAGGAAGACATGACGGGGCACTCGTCGAAAGGCGCTGATCAAGCGCGGGGAACGAAGCGAGCCATCGCTCACCAGTTTCGTGACCAGGCCTGCTCGTAGCCGGTCAGCGAGACCGTCGTTCACGGTGTCAGTCCGTATCTCTGCCGAGATCCTTAGGGGTCGTAGGGGTCTGGCCGTCAGTATCCGTGGCACCGAGCGTCATCGTCAGGATCGTTTGCGCAAGAATGAGCCGGTCGAACTCTGGGTCGCCACTCGGGTGCACCAACCTGAGCACTTGGGATCACTTCGTAACTGAGTCCCTTGAAGTCGCGCCGCCAGTCGAGCCGCCCGAGTTCACTCAGAGCGGAGAGCGACGGCGAACAAAACATCGGCAACGGCGGTGATGCGAACCTGATCTGCTCCTGGAAGAGGTGGGCGGTGCCGACGATCGATGTGTCGTCGCTGTCATCAACTGTCACCGCAGTCGTATAGATCGCCTTGACCCCTTCGTCGTCGCTGACGATTTCGCCGGACAACGACTTGTAGATCAGCCTGCCATCATGCTCACGAGCGAACCGCCGGGCCGCTTCGGGGGCGTTCGTGATGAGGGTCGCGGGCACACGCAGTCCAGCGCGCACCGCCGCGTGAAGCTGCACCGGCTTGTACTCGGCACGACCTATCGCGGCTGGGGCGTTGAGCCAAGGCACCGCGACCTCCATCACACCACCGAACCCGTACCGGGCCTCGGAGGCACTCCACCGCCGTTCCGCCGCCGACAGATCAGCCGGAAGATCCCACGTGCTTGGCCTGCGATAGTAGGCGCCGACCACCTCGGCGAGGTTCAGGGCACGGCGCTCGGTCCGTAGGGTCGCCGACCATCCGCTTGCGTCAAGGCTAGCCCTCATCGAAATCCGCTGAGGAAATCCGCGGCATCGCACCGGAGACGGGCACGCCACGCTTGTGCAGGACGCGTACCACGCTATCGGCGGTCGGATCGAACCAATGTGTCAGGACCAGAACTGTGTCTCGCATCAGAGTTGGATTCCCACAGGCTGTGAACTCTGGAAGAACACCGTTCCCTCATGGGCACGCGGCGAGAGCGCATTATTGGCCGGCATCGTGGGCCGCCGTGGTCTGCGATTGGCTCTTGGCTTGTCGGCTGCCTCGCCCGCGCGCATCGTCGTCCCCCCACCCCGATCGAGAAGCGGATCGCGGCATGCACCCTGTGGGCGGTTCACCGGACGACGAGATCCATCGCGGCTCTAGTCAACGCGGCGGCGTCCGCGCCGTCCTTGATCACTCCGGGTTCGTAGCTCGTCTCGCGCTGGCCTTTGCACCGGGCGACGATCTGCTCGATCTCGGTCTCTGACACGTAACAGCCCTGGACGCGATGTGGCTTGCTAGCGTTCGCGGCAAGCGGCAGCCCGGCGAAGCCAAGCGGTGACACCGCGAGCAGCTCGCGCAGCGTCCCTTAAGATCGGAGCGGTCACCCGCGTCTTGGTTCTTCTTCTAGAGAGGAACGATGGCAACAGGCACACCAGCGGCGTCGGCGAGGTGCCTCATGTCGGTCGGGTCAGAGGTGATGATCGTCGCCTTGAAGGCGATGGCCTCGAGCACCACGGAGGCGTCGATGGGGTCCGAGGTTCTCGCCTTGCCGCAAAGATCTCCGGCGGCTCTCGCACCTAGATCGTCGAGCGCGCGCACCTCGCTGGCCCCTAGCACCCGCGCGACACGCGCCGATCTCGGTCCCCCACGCCACACCTGACCGACGACGCCGACGGGAACGCGTGGAACGATCTCATGCTGCACAAAGTAATCCCAGAGCGTGAGCCAACGGCGGTCAGCCCGTTCCGTAGCGAGAAGAGCACCCGCATCTAGGACGAACTGGACAGTCATCCCGCCGCACTCTGCCTTCGACCCGAGTCGGTGGAGTCCGCTCGTGGCACCTGGGCGGCAAAGATCTCAGCCGCGATGGCAGCACGTTCCGCTCCGGTGACCGGTCCTAGCTCGGCTTCCCATTCGGTGAGCAGCTTGCGTCCGGCGTCGAGGCGCAGCCGGTGTTCCGCCGCCTGAACCAGCCATCCGGAGATCGTCTCGGACTGCTCGGCAGCCGCCGCGCGGATACGACGGGCGGTAGGCCCGGGCAACGTGAAGGAGAGGCGTTCGAAGCGGTCGCTCATGACGCGATAATAGCAGAGTATTACCAACGTGAGCTACAGGCGCTCGTCTAGCTCTTCGACGGTCATGAGGACGTGGCGGGCCTTGGGGCCCTCGGAGGGGCCGACGACACCCATCTGCTCCAACTCGTCCATCAGGCGGCCGGCGCGGGCGAAGCCGACCTTCAGCTTGCGCTGAAGCATCGAGGTCGAGCCGAGACCAGACCGCACGACGAGATCCATCGCGGCTCTGGTCAACGCGGCGTCATCCGTGTCGTCGCCGGTCACGTCGGTGCGGATGGCATCGTCGCCGTCCTTGATCACTCCAGGCTCGTAGCTTGTCTCGCGCTGTCCCTTGCACCAGGCGACGATCTGCTCGATCTCAGTCTCTGACACGTAACAACCCTGGACACGGTGTGGCTTGCTCGCGTTCGCCGGGCTATAGAGCATGTCACCGTCGCCGACGAGCTTCTCGGCGCCGCCCTGGTCCAGGATCGTGCGGCTGTCATGCTGCGTCGCCATCGCCAGCGCGATCCGGGATGGGATGTTCGCCTTGATCAGTCCGGTGACGACGTCGACGGATGGACGTTGGGTGGCCACGATCAGGTGAATCCCCACCGCCCGGGCCATCTGGGCGATCCTGACGATCGCGGTCTCGACGTCGCGTGGAGCGACCATCATGAGGTCGGCAAGCTCATCGATGATGCACAGGATGTAGGGAAGTGCTTCCCACTCGGTGTCCGACTGCCCGGAGAGGGCGGGCGCCCGCCGCACGGACCCGTCCCGGACGGCGGTGTTGTACGCGTCGATGTTGCGGTAGCCGAGCAACGCGAGCCGCTCGTAGCGCTGCTCCATCTCTTTGACGACCCAGTCCAGGGCCTCGGTGGCGCGCCTCGCGTCGGTGACGACCTGCGTCAACAGATGCGGCGCGCCCTCGTAGTAGTTCAGCTCGACCCGCTTCGGGTCGATGAGGATCATCCGCACCTGCTCCGGGGTCGACCGCGCCAGCACCGAGGTCACGATGCCGTTCATGGTTACGGACTTCCCGGATCCCGTCGCGCCCGCGATCAACAGGTGTGGCATGGCCGCCAGGTTCACCATGACCGGATTGTTCGCGATGTCGACGCCGAGTCCCACGGCCAGCGGATGGTGCTGCGCCGCGGCCTCGGGAGAGCGCAACACGTCGCCAAGGGAGACGAGGTCCCGCTCTCGGTTCGGCACCTCGATCCCGATCGCGGACTTGCCTGGAATCGGCGCGACGATACGGATCTCCGGGGTGGCGAGGGCGTAGGCGATGTCGGGCTCGAGCTTTGTGACCGCCGATACCTTCACGCTCTCTCCCAGCCGGATCTCGAACCGGGTGACAGTGGGGCCACGCGACATGTGTGACACGTGCGCGTTCACGCGGAACTGGTTCAACGTGTGCTCAAGCGCCCGGGTCATCTGATCGAGGGTGCGCTTGTTGCCCGGAGTGGCCCTCCCGGTGCGAAGCAGGTCGAGGCGCGGCAGCTGGTAATCCCCGGCGACCACCCTCGGCGCGGGTGGCGCAAGCTTGCGCGCGGGAGACGGCGCGCCACTCGTGTCGACGCCTCGGGGTAACAGTTGCGTGTCGCTGAGCTGAGGTTCCGCTTCGGTAGCCAGGTCCAGTTCCGGTTGGCCCAGCACCGGCAGCTCGTCGGTCCCCTCGTCGTCGTCCGGGACCAACGTCTCAAGTACGACCGTGTCATCGTGCGCTGCCGGCTCGCGCCGTGGAAGCCATCCGCGGACGCTTGGGAAAGCGGGATCGGTCTGCCGCACGAACGCACTGGCGACCGCCTGCATGGCGACGCGTGGCGGGGTCGAGGTGACCAACATGAGCGAGACCAACAGCAACGTGACGAGCAGGACGATCGCTCCTGGCGTAGCCGCCAGCTGCCGCAAGGGCACGGCCACGAGCGCACCGGTATAGCCCGAGAACTGGCCGAGCAGGTTCGTCCCGGCCTCGAACCCCAGCGGCTCCGGCGCCGCGAGGTGCCACAACCCCATCGCGGCGAGGAGCCCGAGCGCGATGCCGCCCCCCACCCGGACGTTGGCTGGCCGCGGTTCCCGCAGCAAGAGCACGCCGGCACCCGCCAACAGGACTGGCACGCCCACGCTGAACACCCCGAACAACCCGCGATACAACCCAACAAGGAACTCGCCGACAATACCGGCCGACCCTTGCGCGTACATCCCGAGGGAGGACAGGATCGCCAACACGAGCACGCCAATGCCCCAGATATCCCTCAGCCGGTCTGGAGAAAGCGGCTCCCGAGGCGGCCTCTTCTTGACCGACTTACGCGTACGCTTGGCCGGCGCCTTCTTTTTTCGGGAAGCCGACTTCGCCGCCGGGCGAGCCCGACGCGCTCGTGTGGTCTGAGAGGCCATCGAGCTTAAGGTTAACTTCTGAGCGGTGAATCCGGCGACAAATTGTGTCGGGCGTACTACGGCGGGGCCCGCTCAGGCCGTGCCGCGATCAGTACACGATGAACGACGCGGTCGCTGGGGAGATGAGCGGGGCTTCCGAGCCTGCCGGCAGCGTACCGTCGGCTGGCGTGTCGATTACCCCGTCACAACTCACGCCGGGACTCAGTAGTACGACTCTTCCGGTGAGATTCTTCGCCGACAGAGAAGGCGGTGAAAGGCTCGTGCACCGTTCTGGATCGGGCTGCGGGTTGAGCACGATAGTTCTCTCACCCTGGAAGTCCGCTTGAGTCCAGAAGCAGATCGACTCCGCCGGGCAGGATGGGTCCGCCAGCGCCGGGTCGGTGAACATCCGCGGCGCCGCGAGGGCCAGGACGAGGAGCAGCGCGAGGCGTGGAACGCGTAGGCGTCGTGTCATACCAGACTCATTTTCATGTTGCTGTAGTTCATTCGGCAAGCAGACCCGGGTGTCACGAACAGCTAACACCCCCGACAGCGAAAGACGAGATGTCATCGTCCAACCCCACAACACTCAGGTCATCGTAGCCAAAACCCGGCTCCAGGCAGACCTCGAATCCGCCATAGTTGGCATCGCTATATAAGACGACCACAAAGGATGTGTAGTTGATCACTGAGGTGGCCCGGTCGTTGGCCACATCGCCCACATAGGACGCCGTCTCCGAGGAAGATCCGAGCAGTCCGCTGTAGAAAGTGCCATCGTAGAGGCAGACTTCCCCGTCAAGACAATCCTCTTGACTATGAGCGGTAGCGACCCCAACCACGCCTACGCCAGCCGCGACTATCGTTATGAGTATGACACTTGCGAATATCCTCTTCACTGCCGTTCTTTCTGTCCTCTGGCAAGCCATAGTCGAACAGTCATAAGCTGAAGGCCTGCGAGTCCGGGATGCGCCCCGCTACGTAACGCAACCGGTCGGCCGCACGCTCACGCAGATCCGCGATCGGGGCGCAGATCGCACAATCGTAAACTCGGGCGGTGCCGTCTTGACTCGCGGTGAGAATAAACAAACCGGTCGGGCTGAACTGCAACGAGTTGATCGCGTTGCTGTGCATGGGCAACAGGGCGAGCCGTTGGCCCGTGCCCGCTTCCCATACGCCTACTCTGCCGTCGAGGGATCCGGTCGCGATGTAGTTCCCATCATGACTGAACGCGGCGTCCACCAGCCCGTTCTCGTGACCCTTCAACGACCGCGATTCGCGGCCGCTTATCACGTCCCAGACTCTTGCGGTCTTGTCGTCGCTCGCGGTCACGAGGGACTGACCATCTGGGCTGAACTCCACGCTGTAGACGAAACCGATATGGCCATGGAGCGTGTGCGACTCTTCTCCCGTCGCCGCGTCCCAGATACGGGCGGTGCCGTCCAGGCTTGCGGTGGCGACTCGCAAACCGTCAGGGCTGAATGCCACGTCGGTGACGAGGTTGTCGTGCCCGCGAAGGAAGCGCGGCGGTGCGGTGGAGGCCCAATCCCAGACGCGAGCGGTGTTGTCTGGCCCGGCAATGGCCACGAACCTGCCGGGAGGGTCAAACACCACGGCGTTGACCGAACCCTCGACCGGGAACTCTGCAACCATCTTCTTTTCGGGCCAGGCCCATACGCGCACTTTGCCATCATTCGCGCCAGTGACAATGCGCCGACCGTCATGGCTAAAGGCGGCGCTTTCGAGCGATGGCGAGCCGACAGCGAAATCTTCGCCGCGCTCCTCGGTCGCGGAGCGCCACACGCGGGCGATGCCGTCAGGGCCCCCGCCGATCACGAGGTCCCCGCCAGCACTGAAGCTCACGCTGTTTGGCGCCTTGTCCGGCCAGCTCAGGACCTGCCCGATGTAGGGGTCCCAGATACGGGCGGTGCCGTCCTCGCCCGCGCTCACCAAGGCAAGCCGCGTGGGGTCGGGCTGACCAGCGCTGAACGCCACGTCGTTCACCACCGATCTGTGACCGCGAAGCTCGACGAGGGTGCTGCGACTGGCCACATCCCAGACCCGGATGGTGCCATCCTCGCTCCCGCTGACGACACGGGTGCTGTCCGGGCTGAACCTCGCCACCTTCACGGCGGCTTGGCCCAGCAGGTCGGCGACGCTCTCCCCGGTGCGGGCGTCCCAGACTCGCATCACATCGTCGTCGATGGTGAGGACCTGGCGCCCGTCCGAGCTGAATGCTGCTTTGTTGCCAGCGAGCGGGATCAACGACCCGTTGGTGCGCCCGTCCCACAGGCTGGAGCCCTCAACGCTTCCACCGACGACCACGTGCTCGCCGTCCGGGCTGAACACCGCCGAGGAAATCGAGCCAGCCTGTTGGGTCAGCGTTTCGAGCATCGTCCCCGACGCGGCATCCCATACCCGGGCAGGGTTACCGGGGCTCGCCGTCACGATCGAGGATCCATCCGCGGCCCACTGCGCGCTGACCACGGGCCCCTCATGATCCAGCATGAGCTGTTGTTGGCCAGTGCCGGCGTCCCACACCCGGGCAGTGTTGTCGAGGCTCGCCGTCACGATCCGAAACCCGTCCGGGCTCCACTGCGCGCTGAGAACACTGCCCTCATGGCCGTCCAAGATGCGCTGTTGTCGCCCAGTGCGGGCATCCCACACCCGAGCAGCGTTGTCGGGACTCGCCGTCACGATCCGAGACCCGTCCGGACTCCACTCCGCGCTGAACATCCCTCCCTCAGGACCTTCCAAGTTGTGCAGCTGCTGGCCAGTGGTGGCATCCCACACGCGCACGGTCCTGTCGTTGCTCACGGTCAACACGAGCCTGCCGTTCGGGCTGAAATCGCCGCTGGTGACCGCATCGCCGTGCCCTTCGAGAATCGCCCGGGCGTGCGATTCAGCGAGGGAGTTCGTGAGTGCTATTCGGGCTTCTCGCACGGACGGCCACGCCATTGCGTCGAGCGCCTTGCTTAGAGCGGCCGCAGGGTCCGTCTCGAACAGCGTTGCGGCCTCCGACACGAGCTGCCGGGAAAGAGCCAGGTGAACGTTGAAGGCCGCAACCGCGAAGGTGATGACCATCACTCCTATTACGACCGACATGGCGATGAGCATCCATCGGACACGCCGCGCGTGCTGTAGTTCGTTGCGGGCCCGGGAGGCGGCCAAGAATTGACGCTCAGCCGCAGTGAGCTCGCCAGGATGCTCCTCGACCCAGCGAACCACCTGATGCAGTGCGTCACCCGCCAGCAGCAGGTGGTCGGGCCGGTCCTCGCTTTGCCAGAGCCCCGCTTGCCGCTGGAACGGCTGGAGGTTGGCCTCACGCCACTCTACGTTGCTGGTTTGGACCGGCTCGATCAGGCGGTCGTGCGCAAGCTCGAACCATCGCGCGCTTCCCCGGTTCTCCGCTCGGATCAGGTGCGCCTCCTGGAGCAAGCGCAGGACCCGGTCGTCACCGTCTGCTCTCTGCAGCGGCCCGACGAGCACCTGAGCACGCAGGCCAGGCTCGACGATGAGCGCTCGATCGAACCACGCACGGATGACCCGCTCGTCGGTGCTCGTTTCGGCGGCGATGAGCCGCACCTTCTCGGTGTAGTACCCGGCCAGCGCGCTGTCGACGTCCCCGACCTCTTGGACGTCCGATTCCGTAATCTCCATCACGTCGGCGCGTGGCCGCTCCCACAGCCGCTCGCAGACGACCTGCAGCTGTACGGGTTCGACGTAGGGCCCTGGAATGTCGACCATCCCCCTGGGCCGCCGTACCCGCACGCGGCTCAGGCTCTCGACGAGCCGGCCGGCGGCCGCGTCGGTGAAGTCGACGCGGGCTTCGCGGGCCGGGCCCTGGATCGCAATCCGCGCCGCTGCCGTACTGAGCAGGTCGAGACGGAACGTGGTGCGCAGGTGGGTTGGAAACAACCGGAGGTAGGGGTCGAGCCCCGCCAGAAAGTCTTCGCGCATCGCAAAGAGGACCCAGCGGCGGCGGTCACGCAGGGCGGCGCCCAGTTCGGTGAGGAACGCCGACTTCACCTCCAGGTCTGTGGGGTCGGCGGCCAGCAGCTCCTCGAATTGGTCAAAGATGAGCACGACGTCATCTTGCTCGTCCTGACTCTGGTCCAGGTAGGCGCCCAGCCCCATCCCGGCGAGCTGGTCGGCTCGCCCGCCCCCTTCCAGAGACAGCAGCGTGCTCCTCACGTAGCGGTTCGGAGACAGGGCCGTGTCGTTACCTGGCGCCGGCTCCGCGCCGACGCGTATCACCGGAAAGACCCGGAAGCCCTCTTGCTCGAACTCGGGCACCAGACCTGCCTCTATCAGCGATGTCTTGCCTGCCCCCGAGGGCGAGTACAGCAGGACGATACGCTCGGCGATCAGCAGGTCACGGAGCCGGGCGACCTCGCGGTCTCGCCCGAAGAGCCGCTCACCGCGTTGGAAGGGACGCGGTCCGACATACGGATTGAGTCGTGACGAAGGCGGGACGAGCGCGGTCATCGCTCGGACCCCTTGTACCGGAAGCTCAGCTCGCGGGTGAAGTCGTCGACACTGCCCCAGTAGATGCTGAGGCGGATCTGGTTAGGCTGTGAGAAGTAGCTCTCCAGGTACCGACGGGCACGCTCGGGCTCGATGGTGCGACCCTCCTCCGGGTCGATCTGAGCCGCGACGTGGGTGTATCTGTTCCACCGTCTCCCCGGCTGGCTCATGATGCTGCGGAACAGCATCCGGAAGTCCCAGTCGTCGAGGCGGAAGCCAAGGAAGAGCAACCCCGCGTCCGTCAAGGCCCGGCGCACCGCCGGAGGGATCAGCTTCTCGTTCCTGGTGACGCCGATGAGGTAGTCGAAGTAGTCGTCTTCGGTGAGGACAAGCGTGTCGAGCTCCTGGAGATGGCCGAGCAGGTGGTACACCAGCGGCTGGGTGACGCTCGGTTCGTATTGGCTGGTCGGGTCGTCGAATATCGAATCAGGCCACTTGGCCTCGTCTTGCCACTGGCAAAGCTCGATCTGGGGGTCCTTGCCCTCGGCGGTAAGCGCGTCGGCGAGCAAGTCTGATGGGTGAGTGGTGACGAAGGTCTTCAGCGGCAGCCGCGCCAGGACGGCGTGAGGTTCGTACTCGTCGATCTTCCTGCGGTATCGCCCGACCGCCTTGATCAGCTCCTCGAGCGGCCAGTCCCGCGCCTCTGAGGGCAGATGCCGGGCGTAACGCCTCCGCAGCTCCCGCTCGCTATAGTCCTTCAGCTCGTCGCGAGGAAACTGGTAGTTGAGGTTCACGGCGAGGAACTGCGCCACGTGTGGGAGGTCCTCACGGTGATGCGGCGCCATGGGGAAGTTGTATTGGCTGGCCCATCCTTGGGCGATCTCCTGACGCGACCCCAAGATCGAGTCTGTCAAGGCCGGACCGAGCACCGGTGTGCAGCGCCCCCTGTGGATGTCGTTGAGCAGGGCAGGCCATTTGTCCCACGACTGGCCTGGCTGGCCGCCTCCGGTGCCTGGCACGTACCAGACGCGCCCGCTCCTCAGGCGCATGAACAGCACCGGCGCCCACCAATCGCGCCGATTCCCCACC
Source organism: Egibacteraceae bacterium (assembly GCA_050743625.1). Lineage (GTDB taxonomy): Bacteria > Actinomycetota > Nitriliruptoria > Euzebyales > Egibacteraceae > JBOGED01. Next base: position 12,027 of record JBOGED010000082.1, read on the forward strand.
GCGCGCCGGGCTACCGCGAGCGCCCGGTCGATCTGGCCATCTTGGTTGAGCTGGAAGAAGAAGACCTCCATGAATTGTGCCGTTGTCTGCATCGACACATCGCCCTGCATGGCGAGCACAGCGGGAACGCCCGCCTCTGCCATCCGTGGCCCCAGGGCCGCGAGCGTGCCTCGATCAATGCTCGACGTCCCCGGGCCGTCACCTGCGCTCTGGCACGACGCGAGCACCACGAGCCGCGGCGGGCGCGGCAAGTCTCCGAGGGCGTCGATAAGGTCGACCCCGGGGATCTGAGAAGCCCTACCAGAAGCGTCCTCGAGCAGGAGCTGGGGCTCACCGTCGACCAGGTATCCATGACAAAGCAGGTAGAGGGTGTCGTGGCCCTGCCGCAACCCGTCCACTACCCGCGCCAAGGTTGCAGCGCCAGCGGAGGCCAAGGGAGTGATGGGCATCCGTCCCATGGCCCGCTCAATTCGTTCCAGCTCCTTCGCAACGTCGATCCGCCGTAACGTGCTCCCACCGGGCTCATACTCGGCGAGGTCGGACGGGTTCGCGATGGCCACGAGGGCACGCAGCTCTGAGTGGGGGCGGACGCCGATGGGTCGCCAGTCGAGGCTGGCCAAGTAACGTGAGAACAGGATGCTCTCGTCCATGAGGAGGGCGGTGCCGTCCTGGGGGTCGCGGAGCGTCTCCCACCACACGGCGTGCAGTTCCGAGGCAGTCGGACCGACCAGTAACCGGACGCGCAACGGGATGCCGCCGAGCTGGGCCTGCCTGCGGGCTTGCTCGAAGGCGTGCCGGACCTCGTTGTCGCCTCGGGCGCCGAACAGGCTGTCAGTCAAGAGCTTGCCGTAATTCTCGACGTCGTACATCTGCTCGCGCAGCTTCTCGAGGTCCAGGGCCACGCGCAGCGGACCTCGTGTTTCGAGCCGGTCGTCTGCGCTGAAACGCATCTCCACCGCGCAGCGCTTACGGCTTTGGCGGTGTAGACCGATCTCAAGGTCCGCGTAAGCCTGCGTCATAGTGCGTTCACGCCCCCACCCGTCTCGTGCAGAACCCGCTGGATGAACCGCCATGCCGCAGGCACCGCGAGAAGCGGTCCGCCCGGCAGGGCGAGGCGCACCGCGATCTCCACGGCCCCCTGAGCGACCACCGCGACCGCTCGGAGCAGGGTTGCCCGCGTCGATAGCACCAGCGCGACCGTGGTTCTATGGAGCAGCGCCGCTTCCCGCTCACGGTCGGCGCGCAGGACGGTGCGTACGTCACCGAGCAACCCGACTCGTGAACGGCCGATCAGCTCGCCGCCCACGCGGGTCTCCGCCAGCAACCTGGGGTGGCAGGCCCGAGCCACCAGGCCGGCGATTTTTTCGAGGTCCCGAGAGACGTCTTCCCACCATCCCAGCACAGGCTCCGCCGCCGCGAACGCGACGCCGGGGTCGGGCTTGGAGCCCGCAACCTTGCCAGACTCCTTTAGCCACGCCGCCAGCTCTACCTCGGCCGGCACGATCGGTGCCATTGCCGTGCTCGGATCTCGCAGGTACTGGCCGATGGCGCCGCCCAGCCGATCAGCGGCGCCTTCCAGCTGCGTCGAAGACCGCCGCAGCCGAGCCTCGCAGGCCCGCACCCGGTGGTACGCGAGCGCAGCGTCTACCGGGAGGTCCGCCTGCCACACCTGGACGTCATCCGCGGTGTCCCGCGAGTCGAAGGCGACCGCCGCGGGGTCGTCTCGCCACAGCCCGAGCAGATCGTCAGCAGTCGATGGTCCGTCGAGCAGCAGGAACGTTGCCACCGCTCACCACACCTTCGCCACGGAGAGCAGACCGGCCGCGGTGGAACTCGCGGTTTTCAGCAACGCAGCGCGCGCGGCCTGTGCCTGCTCCACCATGCCCAGATGGAGGGTGGCGAGTATTGGATCGATCCCGTCGCAGTTCTCAGGAAGGAGCAGTCGCGCGTCACCGGCGAGATGGATTCGCGAGAGGGCACGCAGCTTGGCTCCGCCACCGAACTCCTTCGAGGCGTTGTCGTACGTCGCGGCCGCGAGATCGTCGGTGACGTACGTCGCCACCTCGAGGACGGTGACATTGTCCACGGCACGTTCCAGCACGCCGCCCAAATTCTCGGTCAAGGTCTGCATGGCGGCGATCAAGCGCTCCCGAGCTTGCCGCATCCCGTCCCGTAGCCCGAAGTCCACATCAGCCGGGTCATGTGAAATGGTCGCGCGCGACGGCGCCGAAACCGGTGTCTCCGGGTATTCGGGCTGTGGGCTCGGCGTTCTGGAACCGCTCTTAACGGTAATCGTCTCTTGGGCCGGAGGCGCGGTT
>JBOGED010000083.1:0-1725 GCA_050743625.1 Egibacteraceae bacterium
CAGCGCGTAGACACCTCCGCCGAGGATGTCGCCGATCACGAAGAAGAGCAGCATGCGCTGGCTGATGACTCGCCGGAGCGGCGTTCCCTCCCCGGTCGACGCGGGCGCGGACGCAGACATATCGGCAGGCTAGCCGATCGCACGGTTCAGCGTCTGGTGGGCAGCCCCCTGTCGGTGACCGCGTAGAGGATCGGCAAGGCAACGAAGATCGCCAACGCGACGGGAGGAGCGAGCAGGTAGCCGATCACCCCACCGGCCGCGTACAGGGCGATCCCCACCCACGCGCGAGGACGTTGCCCACCGAAGAATCCCGCGTCGACGCCGGGTTCCAGCAGTTCAGGGTGCCGGCTGAGGCCGTCGCTGGACGCCTCGACCCGCGAGGTGTCTGACAGCCGAACCCCCGGGATCCTCGGAGTCACTCATTCCCGTTCTCTGCCCATCTGGGCTGTACGCGAAGCCGAAACGATCAAGCCGGCGTGTCGACGATCTGGTCGGGATCGGTGACGACGACCTCGGGCTCGTCGCGGAAGCGTGTGAGCAGGCCGGAGACGTAGGCGTAGCTGCGCCGCACATGGGTGGGATCGCCGGCGAGGTAACGGCTACCGAGCAGCGAGAGGAGCGCCTCGCCGCCCGCGGTCTCGATATCAGGAATGAAGACCTTGAACGGCTGGTGGCGCGAGCCGATGTCGACGACCGCCCGCCGCTGGCCGACCAGTTGGATACCCGCGAGCTCGGTGAACACGGTGACCTGCTCCTGACCGCTCTCCGACAGCTCATGCAGTTGCTCGTAGTCGAGCCGGCTGTTCAGCAAGGTCGAGTCGGCGGCACGGCGGGCCCGGTAGTCGTCGATGAGCGCGGCGCGAAGCTCCCACCAGACGCCGAGCGTCGCGTAGTTGCGCATCTCCGAGCCGTTGACCGTCACCTGGTCCCACACGCCGATGTGCGCGGCCTGCGCGGCTCGCTCCGCGGCGACGTAGCGCCGCCGGTGCCCATCGAAAGCGGCGTGCCCGTACTTGCTGAAGTAGGGACTGTAACCTGCCCGGATCATGTGCTCCTGGAAGTCATCCCCGGCCCCAAAATAGAGAAAGACCAACAGCCGGCCGAAGTTGTCCCGATGGCGGCGGAGGCCGACCTCGACTGATTCGGTACCGGGAAACTCCAAGGTCACCGCCTCACCCGGTGGCAAGAGCGCCGTCGCTTCGTCTTTCGCTCTCCTCCCCCAAGGTGTGTCAGGCTTGTTGCCGCCCGGACGGGACTCCTCGGTATCAAGGCACAACAGCCGCAAGTGCTCATCACGACCCTCAACCGGCACGACGACCGTATCGCCGTCCACCACACGGCTCACGGTGGTCGCGATCGTCGTTCCCTCGGGCTCCGCCATGTGCCTTCCCCAGCCTCGTCGGCCCCGCGCAATGAGAGCGCGTCGAAGCATCGACAGCCCAACGGGCAGGCGCCTCTCTGGTGAACAGCGGGAGATATCCAACGCGGAAGCCCAGCGTGCGTGCGAAGCACTCCTTGCGGAGGCCCAACGGGCACTGGGAACGTCGGGACTGAAGGACACCGTCGACCAAGCGCGATCAACGCCGTGGTTCGCGCCGAGCGCCACCGCCGCCTCGCCGTCCGGCTGAGAGACGGCGCTGGGTTGGACTTCGACGAGGGCCCCGCCGAGCTGGCGCAAGCTTGGCGGGGCTAGTGCCCTGGCCACTATCGTTGGGGGGTGGGTCC
>JBOGED010000084.1:0-4406 GCA_050743625.1 Egibacteraceae bacterium
CGTATACGTCGCGTATCCAGCACACACTGGTACCCATGGACCTTCCGGAGTGGCCAGACGGCACGGTGGCGATCCTCGCGACCGGTGGCGGGCCGGTACACGCGATCCCCGTCTCGACAGCGGTGCGGGCGGGACCGCGGTCGGTCGTGTTTGCACTATCCGCCCGGCGTGAGTCGCTGCGGCGCCTGAGGGCGGAGCCGCGCGTGGCGCTCACCCTCCTGTGCGAGGGCGACGTGGCCATCACCGCCTACGGCACCGCGGCGGTGGTCGAGGAGCCCTTGCGTGGGCTGGACGGCATGGTCGCCGTCGCGCTCGACGTCGACGAGGTCTGCGACCACAACCAGCCCCGTTTCGAGATCGAGGCGGGCGTGCGCTGGCGCTGGACCGACCCCGAGGCCGAGCGGCGGGACGCCGCCGTAAGAGCCGCGCTCCGTGAGCTGGTCTGAGCGCGCCCTCGATGCGTATTTGACATCCCCGCACCATGCGCGAAACGTTTGGTTGGGACGACCTACCGCCTCGGCGAGCCGGGCCAGCTCCGCGAGGTGCTGAGCCGGCTCGATGAGCTGGTCCTGAAACCAGTGGACGGCTCCGGTGGGTATGGCCTGATGATGGGCCTCCTCCGTGACGAGCCTGGGACCACGACGGTGTCGACCTCGGCGGCCGACGCGCTGCGGCAGGGCACCGGCGTGTGCCAGGACTTCGCCCATGTCACCCTCGCGCTGCTCCGCGCGCTGGGCATCCCGCCCGTTACACGTCCGGATACCTCCACCCCTCACGCGACCCCGACGTCGGCGTGGCCGTCGCTGGCCAGAGCCACGCCTGGGTCGAGGCGTGGACCGGCGACTGGCACCCACTCGACCCCACGAACGGCGGCGCTGTCGCGGAGCGCCACGTCGTCGTCGCGCGTGCCCGTGGCTACTCCGACGTCTCTCCCCGCTCAAGGGCGTCTACCACGGCGAGCCCACCAAGAACATCACGGTCACCGTCGAGCTCACCCGGCTCGCGTGACGCAGCGCGGATGCGCGAGACTGGACGCATGGCCCGTCCGATGACCGCGGAGGAGCTACTCGCCCAGGCGCGGGCGCACCTGGATCGGGTCGACCCCCACCAGGCCGACGAGCTGCGCCGGTCCGGCGCATGGCTCGTCGACATCCGGCCCCGCGCAAACCGTGTCGAGGAGGGAGAGATCCCTGGCGCCGTCATCGTCGAGCGGATCGTGCTGGAGTGGCGGCTCGACCCGGCCGGCGATCACCGCCTGCCCGGCCTGGCGGCCGGCACGCGGGTCGTGGTCGTGTGCAACGAGGGTTACGCGTCCAGCCTGGCGGCAAGAGACCTCCAGCGGCTGGGTCTCTGGGCGACCGACCTGATCGGCGGGTTCCGTTCCTGGAAGGACGCCGGCCTCCCGGTTGTGCCCGCACCTCTCACGTAGGCGGCTAACCTGCGACCGCAACCCTGCACTGTGCAGACCTTTGCCGGTATGCCGGCATAACTCTGCACAGCAGCTCATGCCGCCCAAGGAGTGGACTGGCCTCGCCAGGGAGGCCAGCAATGCGTTGGGCGGTGGCGACGCGCCCGAAGGTCTGATACATCGAGATGAATGGCGGGATGAGGACAATCCAGCCGACCGTGATCGCGAGAAGCGAGAGCATCGGCGAACCGCCGGGTGAGGCGCCGGGCGAGGCGAGGCCGTAGTCGCGGAGCTCGCGGTTGGCCTTGTAGTACCAGACGAGGTAGTAGACGCCCAGCGTCACGATGGTGAGAAGGAAGACCCCCCATGGCTCCGCCTCTTCACATGGACGCCACGGACGGACAGGTGCTCGGCCATCGGTCGGTCTCGTTCTCCGGTCAGGGTTGGAGGACAGCGCGCTCCTTCATAGACGCCAGCGGCGTGGTCGACGTTTCATCGCCGCAGGCAACGCTTGGGAATCGCATCACTTGAGTCGGTCTCGGCCGCGTGGCGGCGCGACACTTGCGAGGTACGCGCCCTATAAGGGCGCGGATCCTGAGGAGCGAGGTCGATGCGGAGACGCAGGCTCGTGGCGCCATGAGCTCAACCGACGCCACAGGTCCGCCAATTTACCTGCAGGTCCCTTGGTCTGTTATCCAAGAGGACTGGATCCGCAGCGGAGAGCTCAAGCGACTCTGCGTGCGGCGTATACAGCGGAGCGAGCACCGCAACCCTCACGAGATCGATGAGCTGTACGCCGAGGTGAGCTCGCGGGTGTGGGCGACGTGGGCGAGACGCCCGGACCAGATGGTGACCAGCCGGAACTCCTTGGAGGCATATCTGGTCACAATCGTCAAGAATGCCTGGTTCTACCGCGCTCGAAGGGAGATCCGCGAGCGGGGCGGCGGGCAACCTTTGAGCCGCGACGAGGTGGACTCGCGATGGGGACCGCACCACCCGCTGAGGCGCCATGCCTTGACCTGCTACTGCCGCGCGACCTGATCCACCCTGAGCGACGCCGGTGGACTCCCAACCAGTTGCGCCACCTGACGAGCGCGGTGGTCGCCAACCTGGCGACCCCGTTGGCCGACATGCTGCAGTTCGCCCCCGACCAGCGCTGGTGGGCCAGGCTTGCGTTGACCGGCGGCGTCGAGCTGTCGTGGATGCCCGGTCAGGGCACCAATCCACACGACCACGGCGGCGCGTCCGGGTCGTTCACCGTGTTGATGGGGGAACTCACCGAGGACTACCGCGGCCGTGGGGGCCGTGGCGGCTCACGCCGCTCTCGCCCTTGCGCCGCCGGCATGACATTCAGCTTCGGCCCCGTTGGTCTCATCAGGTGCGGAACCTCGGGACGCGCAACGCGGCGAGCGTGCACGCCTACTCACCGCCGCTGCGGCCGACCAGGGAATATACAACCCTGGAAGAGAGGCAAGCCCGATGAGGGTGGACGAGCTGCTCGCGCAGGCGCGAGCCGGTATCTCCCGGGTGTCGCGGTTCTACGGCACCGGTAGGCTGCTCGGCCTGACCGCTCACACCTGGGTCGGGGTGTCAGCGAGAGGCCCGTCCTACTTTGCGATGTCGGCGAGATGCGCGCCGGCCCGGCCTCCGCCGCCGTTCACGAGTTGGTCGGTCGGTGGAATCGCGAAGATCTGGACGCGGTTGTCGAGGAAGTCCGAGAAGGCGAGCAACTGGCCGTCGGGTGATACGTCGAGACCGGTGGTCTGGTTGCCGCCGACGATCGCGTCCAGCACGGCCCCGGTGGCAGTGTCGATCGCGAGCACCGAGCCCCACTCAGGTCCGGGAAGGTAGTAGTTCTCGCCGTTCTCACCGCGGTTGGAGACGTAGAGCACCCGGCCGTCCGGGGTGAGGTCGATGGTGTTCGGCTTCTCGTCCGTCGGGGCGAGCTCGCGCGTCTTCCCGGTCGCAAGATCCAGGACATAGGTCTGGTCACCGGCCATGTCGTCGGCGTAGAGCAGGCCGCGGTGGGTGTCGCCGACCAGGTGGCGCAGCGCCCCGCCGGTGTCGAGCATCGTCGTGGAGGTGCCGTCACGCAGGTCGATGCGGGCGAGCTCGCCCGAGTCGAACCCAGCCACGAACAGAGCCAACGTCGTCGGGTAGAGCCCACGCGGCGTGGCGACCGTGTCGAGCACGCGCCGCACCTCTCCGGACGCCAGGTCGATCTCGGACACGTCGTTGCTCGACCAGTTCGCGACATAGAGCGTGCGCTCGTCCGGCGACAGCGCCAGGACCTTGCTCCACACGCCGCCGCTGTCGAACTGCCGGCGGACCGCGAACGTCTCCCGGTCGATCTCGAAGACCGACGCGGATTCCATCTGGCTCGCGTACGCGTTCGCGCCGTCGCGGGAGAAGATCACCTCGACGGCGCCGTGCTCGCCGAGGTCGATCGTCGCGAGCCGCTGGCCGGTCGCCGGGTCGAAGACCTCGATGCCCTCACCGCCGAGCAGTGTGACCCACAGCTGCCGCCCGTCGGGCGTGAACGCCACCTGCTTGGGAGCCGCACCGGTCGTGAACTCGCGCAGCTTGTGGTGCAGCAGCCCTAGCGGGTCCAGCCACAGGTCCAGCGCACGATCTCCGTCGAGCACCACCGGCTCAGTCAGCCGATTGAAGCCGTCATGCGTGACCACGACGTCGAGTGCCCCGCCCTCTACGATGGCGTCGAACGGGCTCTTGGCATGCGCAAGCACCTGCTCGCCACGGCGGACCTCGACGTCCGCGCCTTCGGGATGGGTAATGATCTGCAGGCGCTGGGCTCTGGCCACGCAAGCCGAAGGGAGCAGCATCGCGACGGTGACCGTCATCGTCGCCGCTAGGGCTCGGCGCGTCTGCCTACCTTTCATGCCTCGCGGGGTATCGTCGCTTCAGTTTCCGTGCCGTCTACTGTCCAAAGGCCAATGCCACCAACTTAGGCGGGGTCCATCGCGTGTGTGGCGTCCGC
>JBOGED010000085.1:0-15775 GCA_050743625.1 Egibacteraceae bacterium
GGCCCGCCCTACCCGCCGGCCGGGGAGGCGCGGGCGGTGCTCGCCGTCCGGCTCGTGACCCCGCGACTGGAGCACCTTCATCGCGGACCGGCTCAACGACGGGTTCACTCCCGCGATCCCCCTGGCGCACGCCTTCCAGACCCTCGTCGGCGTCGGGACGCTGGCAGACGGGACGGCGGCGGCGCAGGGGCTCGCCGCCCGCGAGGTGCGGCCTTACGCACCAGCGGAGAAGGAGGGCATCGCGCTGCTGGCCGGTCCGCCCGGCACCGTCGCCTCCGCGATTGGGCGGATCCGCGACGCCCGTGTGCTGACCCGCCAGATGCTCGCGTCGGCGGCATCCGCGACCGACGCGTTGCGTGCATCGCTTGACCCCTATGATCCCCAGGTCGCACGGCTCGCGCCCCGGCCCGCTGCTCTCGGCGGTCCTCGCGCGGCTGGGCATGTGGTTGGAGGGCTCTTCCCCGCTGCCAGGCTCCCGTGTCGTTCCGCGTCATCCCGCAGGTGCACACGCACCTCGAGCGGGCGGTGGCGCGGCTGGACGAAGACGTGCAGCGTGCGCTGGCGGCGGTCACGGACTCGCCGGTCGTGACGAGCGAAGGTGTCGTGTCCACCGGCGCGTTCCACGCCGTGGAGGTCGCGGCGTCGATGGACGGCCTGACCGCGGCGTACGTCCGGGCCGCCGAGCTGGCCGCCGCCCGCCTCCACCGCCTGCTCGACCAGCGCTTCAGCGGGCTCGCCGACCAGCTGACGCCCGTGGCCGGGCCTGCGGCCTGGTCGTCGTCCACAAGCGCGCCGTCGGCGCGGTTCACGAGCTGCGACGCCTCGCGACCCCCGCCAGCGTCGGGCTGGTCGACACCTCGCTCGGCCAGGAGGACGCGCTCGCCTTCGGCTACGCCGCCGCCGAGAAACCTCCGCCACGCCAGCCGGCTCGCCCGCGAGGTGCTGGCCTGCGAGCTGCTCGCCTGCCGCCAAGCCTGGTGGCTACGGGACGCGGGGACGGCGACGGGCCTCCAGCCGATCGCCCACGAGCTGTCAGAGCTCGTCCCCCCCGTCGACGAGGACCGACCCCTGGGCGCCGACATCGCACGCCTCCTCGCCTGGCTGAAAGCCGGCGGAGGTCATTAGGTCGAGCCACTCGGTCGACGCGTGGATGACCTCGTCGAGCACCTCGCCCTGGGTGCGGCCGTCGTGCGCCCGGACACCGAAGGAGTGATCGGCCTTGGCGACCACGTGTACCCGCGTCGGGGCGCGGGCGAGCAAGGCGGCGCGCTCGCGCGCCAGCACGTCCAGCGGGCATAAGGCGTCGCGGTCTCCCTGGACGAACAGGGTCGGGACGCGCAGCGCGGGCCAGTGCGCGGTACGCAAGCGCTCGGGCAGCCCGGCCGCATGCAGCGGGTATCCCAGCAAGAGCAATCCCTGACAGAGGTCCTCTTCGGCGGCGAGCATGCTCGCCATCCGCCCGCCCATGGAGCGCCCACCGATCACAAGCCGCCGAGAGGCGCCGAGCCGGTCGCGCGCGCCAGTGATCACGTCGCGCCAGGCGGCGAGCAACCGGCTGTGCGGGTCGGGAATGCGCCGCCCGGCTTGGGTGTAGGCGAAGTTGAACGTCAGCACGGTATGACCCGCACGGGCGATGCCTTCGGCGACCATCCGTAGCACCACGCCGCGCTGGTCCGTCCCCGCCCCGTGGGCCAGGATCACGGCGATCTCACCGCCATTCTCCCACAGCGTCACGTCGACCTCGCCGACGGCTTGAGGCGGCGCGAGCGGTAGGCGAAGCGCAACGGGTATCACGGGGCCCTCCCCCGGAAGAACGCCCCCCACGATGGCGAGACGGCGGTATGGTCGCTTGGTGGTCCCATCCGTAGCTTCGTTGGCATTCGGCCGACCCTGCATCCGCGCTCGCGGCGCAGTGCCGCCCTCGATGCGCAACGAATCTTCGTCAGGGACCACTTAGCTATGGCACGCATCCGCGCGCGAGGACGCCAGCGCAGGCTACTCCCCCGGGCGTTCGGCTGGGCGATGGCCGCCGTGCCGCTCTACTTATGCGTGACGTTCCTACAGGTCGCCGTCGCGGCGTTGCGTGATGAGGCGCGGGAGGTACAGGCGATCGTCGTGCTGGGGGCGGCTCAGTACGACGGCCGTCCCTCGCCCGTGTTCCAATCGAGGCTGGATCACGCCGCGGCGCTGTACGAGCAAGGCCTCGCCCCGATCGTCGTCGTGACGGGCGGGGGCCGTCCTGGCGACCGCTACTCGGAGGCGCGGGCCGCGGCGGAGTACCTCTATACCCGTGGGGTACCTGACGACGCGCAGCGCCGGGAGGTGGACGGCCGCAGCTCATGGGAGTCCCTCTCGGCGACGGCCCGTTTCCTCTCCGACGAGGGCATCGACCAGGTCCTGCTCGTCTCGGACCCGTGGCACTCGTACCGGATCGAGTCCATCGCCAAGGGGGAGGGGCTGGACGCCTATACCTCGCCCACGCCTACCAGCCCGTACACCGCGGGTGGGACGGTACGCCGCCTCGTGCGGGAGGCGGGCGCGGTCGCGCTGGGCCGCGTGATCGGATACCGCCGCCTCGAGCATGTGCAAGACCGGATGGTCTGGAGCCGATGACAGGAGCCGCGATGGACGATGGTGACGAGCAGTGGTATTGGTGCTTGAGGCACCGCCGGGCCGAGCAGGGGCCGGGTTGTCCCCCAGAGGACCGCATGGGTCCCTACCCCTCACGCGAGGCGGCGCTCAACTGGCAGCAGAAGGCGAGGAAGCGCAACCAGAGCTGGGACGAGGACGACGCGCGTTGGGAGCGGGGGTACCGCTGAGCGAGGTCAGAGCGGATGCGCCGGTTGTCTCCGAACCGGTCAGGCACCCTGGCAGCGGGGGCACAAACCGTGGAAGATAATCTCCGCGTGCGAGAGTTCGTAGCCGTACCGCTGGTCCGATGACAACGCGAGGACGTCCTGGCCAGAGGGCACGACATCGCGGAGCTGCCCACAGAGGTCGCACAGAAGGTGCTGGTGCGGCTCAGTGGCGTTGGGGTCATACCGCCGTGGGCACGCCCCCCCAGTGACCTCCAGCACCTCACCCATCGTGACCAGCTCGTTCAGCGTGTTGTAAACCGTCGCCTTGCTCATCTCCGGCAACCGGCGGCGGGCTCGGGCGAGCACCTCGTCTGCGCTCAGGTGCACGTGCTCACCGGCCAGCACCTCGGCTATGACACGTCGCTGGGCAGTGAGCCGCCACCCTCGCCGCCGCAATCGATCCAGCAACTCGCTGATCGCGATCTCCCTTGTTACCACGTGCGCTTGACGGAAGCGTACCGAGAGCCAACCCGGCATGCAGGTCGAAAATTAGACCGCGACTAAGATTTGACACGGGCCAATAGTTGGTGGTAGGACGCCCTCCTCAGCCGCTTCAACGAGAGGAAAACGGCAATGGGACGAGTCGCACGGGAGATGGTGGAGCAAGCCGGGCTTGACGTGCAGGTCCTGATCGACAAGCTTGTGGCCGCGGCAGGAGCCGAGTTCACGACCTTCTATTACTACACGATCCTGCGGGTAAACGCGATCGGGCTTGAAGGCGAGGGCATGAAGGAGATTATCGAGGACGCCCGCATCGAGGATCGCAACCACTTCGAGGCGCTCGTGCCCCGCATCTACGAGCTGGGCGGCGAGATCCCCCGGGACATCCGAACCTTCGCCGACCAGGCCGGTTGTCCGGACGCCTACCTGCCGGACAGCGTATACCGAGGTATGGCTGGCACCGTCGCCGACCAGCCGGGAGTGCGTGAGACCAAATTCGGAAAGCTACCGGAGGAAGAGGGGGACCCGATTCGGGATCTCCTCACCGTCCTCGTCGAGGCGGAGCGGTGCGCGATCCGCACCTACACCGACATCTGCAACTACACCTTCGCGAAGGACCACCGCACATACGACATGTCGCTCGCCATCCTCCATGAGGAGATCGAGCACGAATCCTGGTTCAGCGAGTTCCTGGGTGAGGGCCCATCAGGTCACTTCCGGCGCGGCGCGCCCGGTGGATCCCCCTACGTCGCGCGGTTCATGACCGCCGAGCTACGGTAGGCCGACCGCATGAGCTGCCCAGACCGTCGCATCGAGTGGGTGACGCTGGACGTAGACGGCCGGGCACTATATCTGCGCATCGACCCCGGCTGAGACCGCCAGGTCCGCGTCGTCGCGTTCGAGGGCCGCCGACTCCTCGCCGTCGGCGCGGGGGCCTCCCGGGAGGAGGCCGTCGAGGCGCTCCGAGCGCGGCTGCAGAAAGGAGCGGCGCGTGGCGTTTGAGCGCGCCGCTCCCTCCCAGGATGTCCGCGGTCCCCGTTTCCTACGGGCGGAGGTCGCCGGCAGGCCGGTCTTGCTTACCCGGTTACGCGACGGGACTCCCGTGGCGTTCGGCCCGATCTGCCCCCACCAGGGCAAGCCGATGGACAGCGGCGTGCTCTGGGATGGTGAGATCGACTGCCCGCACCATCACTACACCTATGACCCGCGCACTGGCGAGAACCGCTTCCCACGCCGCGTCTTCCCCGCCGAGAGGGCCCGACAGGTTAGGGGCATCGTGATCTACGAGGTGCGCGAAGAGGACGGCTGGGTGTTCGTCGGGTCACGTCGGAAGATTTAGCGCCGATTCTCACGAAGGTGAGTCCGACCTCGTGGCTCGTTACTCGAGTCTCTCGAACGCTCACAGAGCAATGTGTGCTGGATATCGGCGATATCTCGCCGATATCCAGGACACCTCAGCGGCGGACCACTCACCCAGCGGATAGAGGCACTAAAGACGGCGCCGACGAGAACGGGCAACTCTCGCTGATCTCGCAACACCTATACGCGACTGGGCCCCATCGAACCCCGGAACGTCCGCGACCATCCGTAACGTCTCAGCGCCACGCTCGGACCCATCGAACACGCGGAGCCCCAGACGTACGGCTAGGCGAGCCCCCATTGTCGCATATACGGATCGGCAAGAACGATCGGGGGAGGCATCATTCCCCCCGAATTGGGATTTACTCCATTGCCCCCGAATGGTAGATTCAGGCGCCCGCCATTTTATAATCAATTCTAAAATAAATGTCGCCATGACAGGGGGTACTCCATGAAACTCGAGTGTCTCGACATACTCAAGGATGGTTTGCCTAAGAGTAGTACGCCGCCTCGACACGTCGTAATAGTCGGTGCTGGTATGGCGGGCCTTGCCGCCGGCTTACTATTAAAAGAGGCCGGTCATACGATCACCATTTTGGAAGGTCAGAATCGCTTGGGCGGGCGCATTCTAACCTATCGCGGCTTTGCGGGAAATATGTTCGGCGAGTTCGGCGCGATGCGTTTTCCACTCCAACATCCCTTAGTGCGCTACCTTATTCAAGATAAATTTCAGCTACAGGTCAAGCCGTTCCCCATGTACGACGAGGACACTTTTATACATTTGCAGGGCAAGTCCGTCCGTCGCAGTGACTTTAATGCTGACAAGTTCGACTTTAATCTGATGCCCAACGAGGCCGAACAAGCACCAGATCAGCTGTTGCGGCACACCATGCAACCACTCATCAACATCATGGAGCAAGGAGATCAGGAGGCAGCATGGGAACAGCTACTGAAGGAGTATGACGAGTACTCATTGCTCGGCTACCTGAAGGAACGTGGCCTGAGTCAGGGGGCCATCTCCATGCTTGGTCCACTCTTCAATTTGGAAAGCCGTTACCATTTCTCCCTCGTCGAGTGGTTCTCGCATTACTACGAAGACGTCTTCGGCGATCTAGTTTACATTGTCGATGGGGCGGACTCATTGCCAAGAGCCTTCGAGCCACACCTCATGGACAACATCAAATTTGGAGCCCAAGTCCACGCCATTGAGCAAACGGACAAGAAAGTTCATGTCTCCTTCAGGGCGGGCCGTAGATCACAAAAAGTCACAGCCGATGAATGCATTGTCACTGTCCCCCTTTCGAGCCTCCGACACATGGAGATCGAGAGGTTGGATCCGGATAAGTGGTATGCTATTCGCAACACATACTACGGCAGGGCCCACAAGATCTTCATGCAGTTCAGCGAGCGTTGGTGGCAAACCAAGTATGATATCACTCAGGGTCTGACCGTGACCGACCTCGCGATACGCAATGTTGTCTACCCGCCTGCCGGGCAAGACGACGGCTCCCAAAAGGGGGTAATAATTGCCTCTTACTGTTGGGAGCAGGACAGCATGCCATATACGCCGATGGCTGAAGAGGAGTCCCTCGCTCAGGCCCTGGAGGACCTAGTTAAGATTCATCCTGAGGCTCGGGACACGTACGAGTACGGCGTTTTAAAGGATTGGGCTCTCGACTGGTATGCTTGCGGCATTGGCCCACTGTTCCGCCCGTTCGAGATGAGTGGAGAATTCTACGAAAACGTCACTCGTCCAGTGCATCGCGTGTGGTTCGCAAACGATGCATGTGATCGACGTCATCGGCGCTGGGTAGAGGGATCATTGAAGGCTGCGGTAAAGAACGCTTACGCCATCCACACCGGAATGAGAAACGAAATACCTTGGAAGGACTAGTGGGGCTGCACCTGGCCCCACGAGTCGTAACGGGTGAGGCCGTGTGAGGTGTGCTGGATCCGCGACGCATATGTCGCGGACCCCAGCACACAAACAGGCGCGTGGGTGCGGTCCATCGATAGGGTGTAGATGACACGGCGAGTAGGCTCTCGTTCGGTTCCTGTCGTGATGGTGGGTGGCGATGACGCGTTATCTCCTCAACCCTTTCTCGACGGCGGGGCTGGTCGCGCTTGTCGTTGACGGCTCGACGCTCTTGGCGCTCGTCGCGACGGTTGCGGTCCGTAAGGCGTTCCTGACTCCAGACCTCCTGACGTGATGCGATAATTGATGCGGTGTCTCCTCAGGTTGCGTGGTAGTGATGGCTGGGGTTCTGTGTCGGTGCCGTGAATTGACGTGGTCCGCAACTTTCCTGGAGTATGCGGAGGAAAGTTGCGGGTCGGCAACGTGGCCGATCCGTTCGACCACGGTTTTCTTCCGCATGCTCCAGGATTACTGAGACCACGCCCAGATCCCGCACCCGCGTGAGGCACGGTTCGGCGCGAACCGCGTGCGGCTCCGCAGGAAATAACGCACAAAACAGCTGGAAGGGCGGGCTTCACCTTGCCTACCAGGACATTCATCCTTCTGGGTCAGGAGTCCTGGACTCTGGTCGAGGCCGAGGCCGAGGCCGAGGCCGAGTGCAAGTTCGAAGAAGTGACCGGTGTGCTACGGGCTGACGTATTCGCTTTGCTCTACACCATCGTGCTCGCCCTGGTGATCGCGGATGCGTCGGGGAACTTTCCGGCGGCGGCGTCGACGGGTATCAGCCGAGGCGACCGCGGTGGCTCGGCTCATGCAGTCCGTCACCGTCTTTCCCGACGCGAGGGAGGAGATCGAGGAGATCAAGGATTCGGCGCGCGAGTACGTCCACGCGGTCGTCGAGGACGAGTGGCCGAGCATCAGAACGGGACAGCAAAGCCCTCGCGCGGCGGCGGCGCTCGACGGCCTCTGCGCCGTATACCGGAGCGTGAACCCCAGACAGCGGTCGAGCAGGCGTTCTACGAGACGTCGGTGGACCTCGGCCTCGGCGAGGTCACGCCCGAGCGGATGCAGCGCCTGCTCCAGAGCCAGGAGAGCCTTTCGTCGTTGTTGCGGGTCCTGCTGGTAGTCGGAGCGGTCATGTTTGTCGTCTTGGGGTATCCGGCCAGTGTTCCCAGCTTGTTCGGGAACTTTTCATCGTCGGAGCTACCGCCGCGGACGAAGCCTTCAGGGGAGGCTGGGGCCTCACCTGGATCGGAGACCCCGAGCCCGCCGACCTGGCGACCGCCTTCGACGCCCCTCCACCTTCTACCGCCACCCTAATACCACGCTGAAGCACCAGACCTCCTCGGCGCACCCGTCCCCTCCGGCCGTTATCTCTGTCTCGAGGTGAGGTTCCAGTCAACGCCAGCTTGGATAGACGGGAGTCCGCCCTTTGCGCACCCACCACCCGCGTCGCTGTCCGGGATTCCTACCGCAAGTAGGGGTGTGCAAAATTTCTGGTCCCGCTGCTCGGGGCCGTTCCACTTCGACGACATGGTGGATGTACGGCAGACCCTGGCTGACATCCAAATCGACTTCGATTGAGCGCGAGCACCGCGCGAAGCTCGAGAGACGAGCCCTCGCGCGGGTGTGTGTCGACTGAGATCCGGATTCCGGGCCTCAGTCGACACAGCGCGGGTTAGCTCAGCAGGATGGCGTCGGCGGCCATGGCGGTGAAGAGGAGGGCGAGGTAGGTGATGGAGTAGCGGAAGAGGCGCATGGCGGCCTGCTCGGAGGGTGCGAGCAGGAGTTGGACGGCGCGGGCGATGAACACCGCGCCGAGGACCAGGGCCGTCACGAGGTAGATCGCGCCCATCTGCCCCACCGGGCCGAACAGCAGGGTGACGGCGACCATGAGGATGGTGTAGAGGAGGATCTGGCGGGCTGTCTCATGGATGCCATGGACGACCGGCAGCATCGGGACGCCCGCGCGGGCATAGTCCTCGCGGTAGCGCAGCGCGAGGGCCCAGAAGTGCGGTGGGGTCCAGGCGAACACGATCGCGAACAGCGCCCAGGCGGGCAGGCTGACCTCGCCGGTGACCGCCGCCCACCCGACGAGCACCGGGACGCAGCCAGCCGCGCCACCGATCACGATGTTCTGCGTCGTGCGCCGCTTGAGGCCCATTGTGTAGACGAGCACGTAGAACAGGTTCGCGGCCAGGGCGAGCGCGGCGGCGAGGAGGTTCACGAGCAGGGCGAGCCACACGAACGAGGCGACGCCGAGGACGAGCCCGAAGATCAGCGCGTTGCGTGGCTCGACCGTGTGGCGGACCAGCGGGCGGCGCGCCGTGCGATGCATCACCTGGTCGATGTCCCGCTCGAACCAGCTGTTCATCGTGTTCGCGCTACCCGCCGCCAACGTCCCGCCGACCAGCGTCGCGAGCACCAGGGACAGTTCAGGCACTCCGCGGGCGGCGACAACCATCGCGGGCACCGTGGTGACCAACAGCAGCTCGATGATCCGCGGCTTCGTCAACCCGACGTAGGCCCGCAGGACGTCGGCCGGGCTCCGTGCGGGTATCGCGTGCGTCATGGGGTCGCTCCCACGACGGGGCGCTCGACCTCATCCGGCGCCGGGGCCGGGAGCCGAGACGCCAGCAACGCCTCGAGCACGAGCACCGCCCAGAGCCAGCTGGCGACCATCAGGTGGGGGATCACGAAGACGAAGGACAGGCCACTCGCGAGGTTCGCCACGCCGAGCGCGATCTGCAACGCCACGAGCCAGGTGGCGATACGGGGCAGGCGGGCAAGCCAGCCAGCGGCGCCAGCGCGGCGTGCCCGCGCGGCGAGCACCATCACCCCCGCGAGCACCACGACGGCCAGGCCTCGATGGAGGACGTTGAACGCCGCGGCCTCGCCGCTGATCGGCCCCACGGCGAACACCCCGAGCAGCGGCTGGTCGACGTACGCGAGCCCAGATCCGACCCCTGAGGTATGGCCGCCGGCCAGGATCTGCAGGTACGTGATCCCAGCCACGATCCACGCCGTGGTGCCGAGCCCGGCGGGCCGGCTCAATCGTCCCGCGGAGGCTACCGCCAGAAAGAGCAGCACCCCCACGAGCGCCATCGCGAGACCGAGATGCGCGGTGACGAGCTCTGCCCGCAGCTGGAGGAGCACGACGACCGCGCCGAGCAGCGCTTGGACGATGACCAGCACAGCGGCGAGGACCGCCAGCCAGACGATCTCAGGCCGGTGGCGGAACCGGGCGAGCACCCAGACGAGCTGCCCAGCGATCATTAGCGCGACGATCCCGGCGACAAGGCGGTGAGTATGTTCCAGCCACACGGCCAGGTCTGCCGGGGGCACGAAGTCGCCGGCGGAGAAGCATCCCGGCCATGTCGGGCACGCCAGCCCAGAGTCGGTAGCCCGAACCGCTCCCCCGATTCCCGCCAATACAAGGCTCGCTACCACGGTCGCGATAGTCAGGCGCCGGAACGGCGCGGGCAGAGAATCGGACACCACTACCTCGAAGGTCTCGGTACTTCGCAGCACTCGCAGGCGCATCGTGGCGCACAGCGGGGGGTACCCATTCGCGTTCGGGAATAAGTCTAGCGAGGCTTCGCCCGAGCCCCAGGGCGGAACCCTGAGATCAACTGGCCGCTCCCCCACAGGAGGGAAGCGCCACCCAGAGAACGACATAGGCTGTCGGCGGCTCGATTCAGGCATACAACCGGAGGCTGCGCGCGTGAACGACGTGGACCAGCTGGCTGTCACGACCATCCGGACGCTCGCTATGGACGCGGTCCAGCATGCGAACTCGGGACATCCCGGGGCGCCGATGGGCCTGGCGCCGCTCGGGTACACGCTCTTCACACGGCACCTGGCGCACGACCCGGCGGTGACGGACTGGCCGGACCGGGATCGGTTCGTGCTCAGCGCGGGACACGCGTCGATGCTGCTGTACGCGTTGCTCCACATGACCGGCTACGACCTGACATTGGATGATCTCAAGCAGTTCCGCCAGTTCGAGTCCCGAACCCCAGGCCACCCGGAGCAGTTCATGACGCCGGGCGTTGAGACCACCACCGGACCGCTGGGTCAGGGCTTGGGGAACGGGGTTGGCTTTGCCCTGGCCGAGCGGCTCCTCGCCGCCCGCTACAACCGGCCGGGACACGAGATCGTGGACCACCGGACATGGGTGATCGCGAGCGACGGCGACCTGATGGAGGGAGTGGCGAGCGAGGCGTCGAGCCTGGCGGGCCACCTCGGGTTGTCCAAGCTCGTCGTGTGCTACGACGACAACTCCATCACGCTGGACGGGCCAGCCGACTGGAGCTTCAGCGAGGATGTCACCGGCCGCTACACCGCGTACGGCTGGAGGGTCCTCGAGTCCTGTGACCCCAACGACTTGGATGAGCTGGACAGGCTCCTTAAGGATGCCGCGACGTCCGACGGCCGCCCCACCCTCGTCCGGCTGCGGACGACGATCGGGTACGGGGCTCCCACCAAGGCGAACACCGCGAGCGCGCATGGCTCTCCCCTCGGGCCGGAGGAG
The DNA here is from genome assembly GCA_050743625.1 of Egibacteraceae bacterium. Classification (GTDB taxonomy): domain Bacteria; phylum Actinomycetota; class Nitriliruptoria; order Euzebyales; family Egibacteraceae; genus JBOGED01. The sequence continues at coordinate 11,108 of JBOGED010000085.1, forward strand.
GTCGAGGGCGCGAAGCGGTTCTACGGCTGGGAGTACGAAGAGCCATTCACGGTGCCGGTCCAGGCTCGCTGGGCCGCCGACCAGCACGAGCGTGGCGCGACTCTGAGGGAGCAGTGGACGAAGTCGTTCGAGGCCTATCGGGGCGACCACCCGGACCTTGCCGCCGAGTTCGAGCGGACTATGGCCGGGCGTTTGCCCGATGGATGGGACGTCGATCTTCCAGTCTTCGAGACCGGCAAGAACGAGGCGACGCGCAAGAGCTCGGGCGCGGTGATCAACGCCATCGCCGCCCACCTCCCAGAGCTGGTCGGCGGGTCGGCGGATCTGTCCGGCTCCAACAACACCACGATCAAGGACGCCGGCGCAGTCCACCGGGGCGACTTCAGCGGTCGCAACATCAACTACGGCGTTCGCGAGCACGCGATGGGTTCGATCATGAACGGCCTCGCCTTGCACGGCGGCGTACGGCCGTTCGGCGGGACGTTCATGGTGTTCACCGACTATCTCCGCCCCGCGCTCAGGCTTTCTGCCCTGATGGGTAGCTCCGTGGTCTACGTGACGACGCACGACTCGATCGGCCTGGGAGAGGACGGCCCCACCCACCAACCGATCGAGCACCTCGCCGCGCTCCGCGCCATCCCGAACCTCGTCGTCCTACGACCGGCCGACGGGCGCGAGACGGTCGGAGCCTGGACCCAGGCGATCCGCCGCACGGAGGGCCCGACGCTGCTCGCCCTTAGCCGCCAGGACCTTCCTGTCCTGGAGGGCACGGATCCCGAAAAGGTCGTTCGTGGGGCCTACGTGGTCTGGGAACCGGCCACCGATCCCCGCATCGTGCTCTGCTCCACGGGCAGCGAGGTGCACGTCGCGGTCGGTGCGGCGGAGCAGTTGGCCGCCGAGGGAGTCCCGGCCCGGGTCGTCTCGATGCCGTCCTGGGAGCTGTTCGAGGCCCAGGACCCTGCCTACCAGAGCGAGGTGCTTCCCCGCGGCGTGCCGGTCCTCTCGATCGAATCGGCTGCCACCTTTGGATGGTCCCGGTGGGCGGACGCGCACGTGGGTATCGATAGATTTGGAGCATCCGCGCCAGGCGGCGTGAACTTCCGCGAGTTCGGGTTCACTCCCGAGCATGTCGCGGAGGCGGCGCGCCAGCTCCTGCGTGAGCACCCCTAAACTGGGATGCACGGATCACCCGGAGACGTCACCGCGGCGTCACCCGACGTGAGCGCGCCCGACGCCTCACCGCTCCAAACCAAAAGATAACCCAAGCAGCAGAGGTCTAATCATGAACCCACTCCAGCAGCTCCACCAGCTCGGTCAAGCGGTGTGGCTCGACTCCATCCGCCGCTCGTATCTCGGCCCGGACGGGTACCTCGAGCGACTGATCGCCGCGGGTGAGCTGAACGGGTTGACGAGCAACCCCACGATCTTCGAGCTCGCGATCGCCGAGGACACCGACTACGACGCCGCGATCGCCGAGCTGGCGGGCAGCGACCCGCGTGACGCCTTGTGGTCGATCATGAAGGCCGATGTGCAGGCCGCCTGCGACAAGTTCATGACGCGCTATCAGGAGTCCGGCGGCGACCACGGCCACGTCTCGATCGAGCTCGACCCGTCGAAGGCGTTCGACACCGAGGAGAGCGTCTCCGACGCGTTGATGCTCTTCAACGAGCTGGACCGGCCGAATCTCATGGTGAAGGTGCCCGGCACGGAGCCGGGACTCGAGGCCATCACCCGGCTCATCGCCGAGGGCGTCAACGTCAATGTCACCCTGCTGTTCTCAGTTGCCCGTTACAAGGCGGTGATTCAGGCCTATCTCGCGGGATTGCGGCGCCGCGCAGACGCCGGCCACGACCTCGCGCATGTCCGCAGCGTCGCGTCGTTCTTCGTCAGCCGCGTCGACGGCAAGGTCGACGCGTTGCTGGGGAACGACCATCCCCGCCTTGCCACCGCGGCGATCGCCAACGCCCGCGTCGCCTACGGCTCATTCCAGGACGCTTTCGGGGGCCCAGAGTTCGCCGACCTTGCCACCAGCGGCGCCAACGTCCAGCGCCCCCTGTGGGCCTCCACATCGACGAAGAACCCGGAGTACTCCGACGTGCTCTACGTGTCCGAGCTCGCGGGCCCCAACACCGTGAACACGATGCCCGAGTCCACACTCGACGCGTTCCGCGACCACGGAGTGGTCTCCGACCGCATCAGCGGCGCGGCCGACGAGGCCCGCGCCCAGCTTCAGCGCCTCGCCGAGGACGGCATCGATCTCGACCAGGTCACGAAGGAGCTGGAGGCGGAGGGCGTCGACAAGTTCATCGCCTCGTTCGAGTCGGCGGCAAAGACGATCGGCGACCGCCTGTAGCGATATTCGTCCACAGGCTTCCCACCGGCTCGCGGTTTTTGTCACACCCCTGTGGCATCCTGCCGCCATGACTAGATCGCGCAAAACCTCTAATGAACCGCTCCGGCCGGAAAAAGCCGCGTTAATTCTTGCCGGAGCCGCCATCGATATCGACGCGGTGGCGGAGCGAACAGTCATCAAGCTAAGGCAGCTCGAGGCGGGTGACGCTGGCGAGAAGCTGATTGGCGCGACCCGCCGAGCGGCCATCGCACTCGAGCAGGCCGCAAGCCGCTTGCGCCGTGAAGGGCTGCTTGGCCCTCCGGACACTGACATTGACGCCGTCGTGTGGAGGGGGGACAAAGCGGTGCGCAAGCTGGAGAAGCTCGACGCCGAGCCGAACATGATCGTGGCCGCCCGCCGGGCGCTCGACGGCATGCACGAGGTCGCCCGGGCGCTACGCCGAGACGGCTTCTTCGCCGGGCCACAGCAGCGGCTGCTGTGACGCTCTCAGGACAGGAGATCCAACGCAACCTCATGGTCTTGCGAGGGCGCTGGGCGGGCTATTCGGGCAGCGAGCGCGCCGAGGCGCAGACGTTCGTCAACGAGCTGTTCGCCTGTTACGGGACTGACCGGGTCGCCGCCGGGGTGCGGTTCGAGGGGAACCAGCCGCGTCCCGACGGTGGCCACGGGTTCCTCGACGCGTCCTGGCCAGGCACGTGCTTGATCGAGATGAAGCGGCCCAGTGAGGCCTCCCGCCTCGACGCGCACCGCCAGCAGGCGCTGAGCTACTGGGCGCACTCAGCCGACTTGGATGTCCCGGCGGTCAACTACGTGGTGTTGTGCGCGTTCGGCGCGTTCGAGGTGTGGCAGCCGGGGGGTTATCCCTTGCGCCCCCGCGCGGCTTTCGCCTTGGAAGAGCTGCCGGACCGGTACGACACGCTGCTGTTCCTCGCTGGCCGGGACCCGCTGTTCGTCCAGGGCAACCGCCGCCTCACGACGGAGGCCGCTAAAACTACAGTAGAGCTGTACGACATGGTCCTTGCACGCCAGCCGGAGCCACCTCCCGTGCTCCAGGCGTTTGTCCTGCAGTTGGTGTGGTGCTTGTTCGCCTCAAGCCTCGGGGTACTCGACGGCTGGCCGATTCAGCGGATCGTCCGTGACCTGCTCCGTGATCAGGGAGACGTGCGCTCCAGCGCTGCTGAGCTGGGTCACCTGTTCACCCTCCTTGCCGACGAGGAGCAGCACGGACGTGGCGGCATCTACGCCGAGTCCATCTACGCAAACGGCGGGTTATTCGAAGAGCCAGCCCGTGTCCATCTGGTGCGTAAGGAGCTGGAGCTGTTGGAGCAGGTCGCCAGCTACGACTGGGGCGAGGTTTCCCCGACGATCTTCGGCTCACTGCTCGAGGGGTTCCTTCCACGCGACCGGGCGGTCGCGGCCGGGGACGCTCGGACGCAGTTCGGTGTCCATTACACGCACGAGTCGGACATCATGAGCATCGTCGGCCCCACGATCGTGGCGCCGTGGAAGGCGCGGATCGAGGGCACTCAGACCGTCGGCCACGCCATCGCCGTCCTGGAGGGTATGTGCCGGTTTCGCGTCCTCGATCCCGCGTGTGGGTCAGGGAACTTCCTGTTCGTCGCCTACCGTGAGCTGCGCGCATTGGAGCAGCTGGCTCGCAAGCGCATCGGGGAGTTGGCAACCAGGACCGGGAACGCTGCTCCGGGCCCGGCATCGTTGCCGCAGTACCCGCTGACGAACCTGTACGGCATCGAGATCGACCCGTTCGCCGTCCAAGTTGCCCGCCTGGTCCTGTGGATGGGGCACAAGCTGGCGGCCGACCAGCACGGAACACCGGAGCCGCCGCTGCCTCTCCCAAGCCTCGAAACCAACATCGTGAAGGACGACTCGTTGTACCGGGCCTGGCCCGAGGTCGATGCGATCATCGGCAACCCCCCGTTCAACGGCTCCCAACACCTGCGCCAGCACCTCGGCGACGATTACGTCCAGCGGCTGGAGCGCGCCTTCGGCTGCGGGATCCGCGACTACTGCGCCTACTTCTTCCGCCGCGCCGCCGACCATCTCGTGCCCGGCACCCGCGCCGGGCTGGTCGGCACGAACTCTGTGGCACAGGGCCGTGGACGGGAGGCCGCGCTCGACTATGGGGCTGGGCATAAATAACGTTGCTGTTTCCGACCGCAACCGCCCACCCGCTCGCCTCGCGGCGTTCCCGGTGTGATGTGCCTGCTCGGGCGCATCCGCCCGTAATCGCACACCCGCCCTGCCAGGAGTGTGTTGTGTGCGGGATATCGGCGGAATACAGGCTGTTGTTGAAT
>JBOGED010000086.1:0-5618 GCA_050743625.1 Egibacteraceae bacterium
ATAGGATGCCGTACCCATGGAGGAGCTTGCGGAGCTTGCGCTCGATGAGGTGGTCACGGCCGGTGCCACGTACGCCGATGTACGGGCGGTGGAGACGGACTACGAGTCGCTGACCGTTCAAGACGAGCGGGTCGAGGGGGCCGCACGGCAGACGAGCCGCGGAATCGGCGTACGCGTGATCGCCGGAGGCTCGTGGGGGTTCGCGGCCACGGCCCGCCTGGAGCGGTCCGAGGTCCTGGCCGCGGCACGGCTGGCCGTGCGCATCGCACGCGCGAGCGCGACGGTGCAGCGGCGGCCGGTCCGGCTCGCGCCGTCGGTGCCCGTCACCGCGACGTGGGCCACACCCCACGAGCAAGACCCGTTCGACGTGTCCATCGACGACAAGCTCGACCTTCTGCTGCGCTGCACGGCTGCCGCCAACGCGGTGCCCGGGTTGGCGCTCGCAGTCGGCTCGGCGGACGCGTGGCGGACCCGGACACGGTTCCTGTCGTCGGAGGGGGCGCGGATCGACCAGACCATCCTGCAGGTCGGCGCCGGGGTCGAATGCGTCGCGATCGACGGCGGCGAGGTACAGCGGCGGTCCTTCCCCAACTCCTTCCGTGGGTACTGCGGGTGTGGAGGCTGGGAAGACGTCGTCGCCCTCCACCTGCCCGAGCGCACGCCTCGTTGCGCCGAGGAGGCAGTCGCGCTCCTGTCCGCACCGGATCTCCCCGCCAGCCAGACCACGCTCATCATCGACGGGAGCCAGCTCGCGCTGCAGGTCCACGAGAGCGTGGGACACCCCTTGGAGCTCGATCGCATCCTTGGCTTCGAGGCCGCGTACGCCGGAACCTCCTTCGTGGACGTCGGGTCGATCGGCGCGTTGCGCTACGGATCGCCACTGGTAAACCTCACGCTCGACTCGACGACCCCCAAGGCCATGGGCACGTTCGGGTTCGACGACGAGGGCACCGCCGCCACGCGAGCTCCCCTCGTCGTCGAAGGGGTACTACGCGGAGTACTGAGCAGCAGGGAGACCGCACCGGCGCTTGGGAATGGCGCGGTGAGCAACGCGACGATGCGCGCGGACTCGTGGGCGCACATTCCCCTGATCCGCATGTCGAACATCCATCTCGAGCCCGGGGACGGCACTCTCGACGAGTTGCTCTCCGACACAGGACAGGGTGTCTTTATGACCACCAACCGATCCTGGTCGATCGACGACAAGCGCGTGAACTTCCAGTTCGGGTGCGAGATGGCCTTCCAGATCCGCGGCGGGCGGCTCGGCCGTATGTACCGCAACCCGACCTACGCGGGGCGGACGACGGATTTCTGGGGCTCATGCGACGCCATCGCCGGCACGCGCGAATGGCGCGTCTACGGCACGCCGAACTGCGGAAAGGGCCAGCCTCCCCAGGTCGCGAGGGTCGCCCACGGCGCTTCGCCCGGTCGGTTCCGCCACGTCACCGTCGGCACCCCGCGTGCCACGGCAACCGCGTGAACCCGCTCCACCGCACGGGGATCGAACGGCTCGCGGACGCGGCGCTGGGCGGCGCCGGAGGCGCAGCGGGGATCGAAGCCGTCGTCGAGCACCGCTGGGAGGGCGTCACCCGGTTCGCGAACTCGCAGGTCCACCAGAACGTCGCGAGCGTCGACGTCGAGGTCCGCGTCCGCGCGGTCACCTTGGACGGCCGGGTCGGCGTGGCGGTCGCGCACACCGACTCGCCGGCCGTGGCGGCCCAAACCGCGGAGCGAGCGCTGCTCATCGCCCGTCGCTCCGTCCCCGATCCGGAGTTCGCTGGCCTTGCTCCTCTCTCCGAGCCCGGCTCGGTGCCGGTCGACGAGGCCACATTGTGCGCCTCGCCCGAGGACCGGGCCGCCGCCGTCCGGGCGCTGCTTGGCGAGGTAGGCGAGGGGTGGGAGGCGGCGGGAGCGCTGTCGACGAGCGGCTGCGAGCTGGGCGTCTTCACGACTGAAGGCCAGCGTGCCTACGCGTTGGCCTCTTCGGCGCGGCTCAACCTCGTGGTGACCGGGCCCTCCTCATCGGGATACGGCGAGGCGGGCGGGCGGTCCCTCGCGGACATCGACGCGGTCGGTGTCGCCCGGACGGCCACCGGCAAGGCCCGCGCCGGCAGCAATCCCGTGGCGGCTGAAGCCGGCCTCTGGCCGGTGGTCTTGGAGCCGGCGGCAACCGCGACGCTCGTGCAGTTCCTCTGCTGGCTGGGCTTCGGTGGCCGCGGGTGGTTAGAGGGCCGCACCTTTACCGCGGGCCGGCTCGGCGAGCGGCTGCTGGATGAGTCTGTGACCATCGTCGACGACGCGCGCTCGCCGCGCTCGCTCGGGCTACCGATCGACTGGGAGGGAACACCAAAGCAGCAGGTCACGATGGTGAACCGTGGAGTGCTCGCTGCCGTCGTACATGACCGGCACACGGCCAGGCAAGCCGGTGTGAGCTCGACCGGGCATGGCCTGCCAGCCCCGAACCCGCGCGGACCGGCTGCCCTGAACCCGCTCATGTCCCCTGGGGACGGCGGCAGCGTGGCGGATCTGATCGCGGGGATGGAGCGCGGGCTGCTGGTCACCCGGTTCCACTACACGAACGTGGAGCATGCCCTCGACACCCAGATCACGGGGATGACGAGGGACGGGACCTTCCTCGTGCTCGATGGGCGCATCGCGAGTGCCGTGCACAACCTCCGGTTCACCGACACCATCCTGCGCGCGCTGGCCCATGTCGACGCGGTGAGCTCCGAGACGGCCTACTCGTCGGAGCTGTTCTTCGGAGGCGGCCATGCGCCAGCCGTCCGGTTGCCGGGCCTCGTGTTCACCTCGACGACGACGTTCGGCTGATGTCGGAGATGTCCGATCCCGTACCCGTCCTCGCCGTCGCCGCCGTGTGCGTTCGCGACGGGCGGCTGCTGCTGGTGAAACGAGGGCGCGGTGCAGCGGTGGGCCGGTGGGCGGTCCCTGGAGGGAAGGTCGAGTTCGGCGAGTCGCTCGCGACGGCGGTGCAGCGCGAGCTGCGTGAGGAGACGGGACTGGAGGGTGTCGTCGGGCCGCTTTGCGGGATCGCCGAGCGTCATGCGGGCGGCCAGCACTACGTCATCCTGGACTTCTGGGTCGAGGTGCCCAGCGGGTCTCCCGTTGCGGCTGACGACGCCGCCGGGGTCCGCTGGGCGGATCGCCAGGAGCTCGAACGGTTGCCGGTCGTCCCGTTACTACGCGAGTTCCTCGCCGAGCATGGAGTCCTCTCCCATCTGCGTTAATCGCCGACGCCAATTCGAGGGGTGCGCCGCCATGGCGGACAGGCGTTTCTCATCGAGGACGTCCGCGATACGAACGAGGTCGAGGTCTAACAATTCGTCCCCGGAGCAAGGCCACAAGAAAACCCGTCGGTGACGGAAATCACTCAGGTGCGCCACGGTCCCGGGCGAGACTTCACAGAACTGCTCATCGTCGGTGATGATGTTCACCCCCATCGGGTGTGAGCTGGGGGTCAGGGGAAGTCACTGACGAGCGGTACTTGTAACCGGTTGATCACTCACCGCACAAGTTCGCGTTGCGCCATGAGGAACGGCGACCCCAAGCTCACTGATGATTCGAGTTTATCCGTTCAGATAGGCACGGCTATCCCGTGATGAGTCGAAGGTGCGCTCGGGTCCTGGCGGAACCGTTCGACGGGTGTGCGCGCATCGCCGCGAGCCGGTCCTGCTGGGCCGAGCGCGACGCGACGGCGATGGTCCCATTCCGGGCAACCCGGGTGTTAGTGGCCCCGTAGAGGGGTCTATTAACGCCCGGGGCCGCTGGATCGTTATGTTCATCTTTGTACCGGTCTGTGCCCGCCCGGACCAGGCGGAGACGTTGAGCCTGTGCGGAGCCGGGAGACTCGCAGGATTCATTGAAATGCCCGACTTCATTCATCATGGACTTCCCGCCTGTCATGGTCAAGGAACGCCTACCGACCACAACGCGCGAGAAGGGCAGAAGGTTACGCAGTGACCCCCGCGAGGACCCTCCTACCCGCGCCGCTATACTCGCCGCCGTCGGGGGGATGAGTCCCTGGCAGGGAAAAGGAGCACATTCGCGTCATGGCTCGCGCCGACCTGCACTATGCCGCCGCGATCGACAGCGAGATCTGGCAAGCGAGCCAGGTGGACACCTCGCTGTTCGATCCGCTCGTGCGGGTCGAGGGCGCGTTGCCAGGCACAGCGCGGCCGTTCGTCGTCGTCCGTGACTATCAAGGTCCCCAAGGCGACTATATCGAGCGGTTCGCGATCCTGGCTCCCGGCGGCCATCGGGTGTGGCAGTCCCCGAACCGGCGGATCACGTTGACCGGTGAGATGTTCGAGGACCGCTTCACGACGACGATCCCCGACGCCGAGATCGCGAGCGGCGAGGAACACCAGGTCGTCTTCTTCGTCGGGGACGACGAGGTCGGCTCGATCCCGATGTTCGTCGAAGCGGGATTAGGCGGGGACCCGAAGGTCGCGGCGCGTGAGACGTTCTCCAAGGCCCTCCAGAAGAGCACGATCATCTGGCTGTCCCTCGCGGAGCACCACGCGGGGCGGCCACGCGCGCGCGGGCGGCGAGGGAGCCAGCCGAAGGCGCTTAACCAGCCCGTGTGGTACGTGTTCGATGGCGGGATGGTCTATGTCTTCACCGGGCCGACCGAACAGGAGGTCCCGGGGCTGCCAGGCGCTTCGACGGTCGAGATCATCGCGCGGTCCAAGGACATCCGGAGCCAGGTCTCCCGCGTGCCCGCCACGGTCCGGGTCGTACCGGGAAACGATCCATTGTTCGACCGCATCGGCCAGATGGGAATGGGCCGCCGATTGAACCTACCGGACGGCGAGGGTGCCCTCGAGCGCTGGCGTGAGCGGTGCACGCTGGTCGAGCTCACTCCCCAGTTCGGCCACGCGCCCGCCGCCTGACCGCGAAGAACGCGACCGCGCTCGCGATGAGTGCCACGATGCCGGCGAAGACCGTTGGGAGGATCGGCGGACCGGGACGTTCCCCGACAACCCGGATCTCTACCCGCTCCCCCGGCTCGATCTCCCAGACGGCGACCCCGGGGTCCCGCTCGGTACCGGACGTGCTCACCAGCGCTCCAGGGACGCGCACCCGCACGTCGTAGGCGACCGCGTCGCCGGACCGGATCAGCTCCACCGCGTCCTCCGGGTGGATGCCGAGCGCGATGGTCGCGGGCGTCAGCTCCAGACCCGCCGCTCCCGTGACGACGATCTCCTCGTCCGTCAGCTGGAGAGTGAACGGCTCGAGCAGCCGCACCTCTGGCGCGGCGAGGGCATCCGCGAGCCCGACGGTCAAGACGTTGAGCTCGGAAGGGCCGTCGAACCCGGCCGACAGCCGCACCTGGCGACCACCGCCGTCACGCGGCTGGACGGACACTCTCCACCCTGCGTCCGCGAGTCCTCCCCGCTGCCGCACCAGGACCTCCAGCGGATCGACCCCCGCCTCCGCCGCGCGGGTAAGCAGCTCCTCGTCGGCCCCGATGACCACCGCAAGCAAGCCCCCGCCCACCCGGTCGACCGCCAGGTCGACACCGACCTCCAGCCGGCAACCCGCCAGCCCGACGGCGAAGACGGCGAACACGAGGACCCGCCAATAGGTTCCTTGTGGCC
>JBOGED010000087.1:0-2074 GCA_050743625.1 Egibacteraceae bacterium
CGAGATTCAACAACAGCCTGTATTCCGCCGATATCCCGCACACAACACACGCCTGGCAGGGCGGGTGTGCGATTACGGGCGGATGCGCCCGGGCAGGCACATCACACCGGGAACGCCGCGAGGCGAGCGGGTGGGCGGTTGCGGTCGGAAACAGCAACATCATTTATGCCCAGCCCCTTAGTCGGCGTCGGCGTCGGCGTCGGTCCGGCGGAGCACGGCCAGGCGTGACATCCGCGCCAGCCCCGTCCCCAGGGAGCCCAGGACAACGAACGAGGCGATCATCGAGGAGGTGGCGTTGAGTACGTCGAGAAGACTGCGTTCAGGGTAGGGGTTGGGGCCGATGTAGAGCCAGTTGAAGACCACGAGCGTGGCGAGGCCGAGCGCGCCCGCCACGACCGCCAGCGCTTGGCCATACTCGTCGTCCATCGCGGAGATGCCTCGCCCGATCCCTCGTAATCTTGACATCACCCCCGGCGCGACACGCCAGATGCCCCACCACGCCAGAGCGTAGAGCCCATACCCCAGCAGCCATAGCGGCGCAGCAACAAGCAGGACACCCCCGGCCAGGGCGGCAGCTGTCACGAGGAGGATCACCGCGACCACCCCTTCAAGGCTACGCGTCCCGGCCACCGTTGCCGTAGGCGTTTGCAATCACCCGGCCTTGGAGCCGTGCAGGCGGCGGAGGCGCGGACCAGCTCGTCGAGGGCGGCCACGAGCATGTCGGTGACGCGGAGCTGCCGGTCATTGCGACGGTCTGGCGCATCTGCTCGAGGTAAGCCTCGCGGTCGGCGCGCATCGTCAGGTCATGATGGGGGGTCGGGCGTTGTTGATGGTGTGGGTCGCTCTCCTCGACGCCTTCCGTTCTCCCCAAACGGTCTGATCGCCTACGGTAGTGCCCATGACGGTGTGCCCCTATCGAGCATGGACGCTCGCCGAGCTTGCCTCCAGCCTCGGCGAGGTCGACGAGACGACCCGGTGGCGGCTGGTCGCTGAATTCCTCGAGGAGTATCGCTGGGAGCCTGCCCGAACCCGCCACACGCTCCTTGCGGCTGAACCCCCGCCTACAGGTGATGAGCGGTGGGACGTGCTCTTGGCGGCCCTCGCCGAACATTTGACCGCACGCGATGGCCGAGCCGCTCCCGCGTGGAGTGAATCACGGTGCTTGCGGCGTTTCTGGTTCCCGTTCAATACACGGGCGGCACGCGTGGACGCGCTGGTACACGCGCCGGCGGCATTTCCGGCGCCGCGGGGTGTTTGTCGCCGCCCACGAGTTGGACGTCGCATGAAGGGGGCCGACCGGCTCCTCGGCCGCGACGAAATCGCGGCGGCGCTCCTGCGGCTCGGCGAGCGGTTGGCTGCACGTGGGGTGATCGCTGACATTACGTATTCGGCGGCGCCGCGACGGCACTTGCCTATGACGCGCGCCGTGCGACCAGGGACATCGACGCGGTCTTCAAGCCTCATGGAATCGTGGGCGAGGAGGCCGAGCGGTCTCGGTCGAGCTCGGGCTCCCGCAGTGGTGGCTCAATGAGCAGGCCAGCGTCTACATAGCGCCGGGCGGTGACCTCCGTGGCGCAGGTGCTTGATCTGTGCGGCGAGGTGTTCCCCGACGAACCCGTGCCTGCCCGCGCGAAGCTGATGCTGGAGGACATGTTCGACGAGGGTGGCGGATAGGTGGTGTGGGAACTCCAGGTTCTGGACTATGCGGGACCGGCGCGGTGGCGGTGGCGCCTGACGGGGCCGGGTGGCCGTTTTCTCGCTGATCACGAGGTGCGGCTCGACCAGGCGGTATCGGAGTACGACGCGTTCAACGACCTGTACGGCTACCTGCGCAGGTATGCGGTGCCGGGTCGCCGGGTGGCGAGTGAGGCCGAGCTGGTGGACCGGGTGGGACGCTGGGTAGGCGAGGCCGTGCTGGACCCGATCGGGTGGGCGCTGGTGGCCGAGACGCCGGTGACGGTGCGCCTGAAGCTACCGACCGAAGCCGCCGTGCTAGTCAGCATGGAACGGCCGTGATCGACAAAAAGTTGTCGATAGCTGCGCCAGCGCTGGGTGTGTCGGCTCAGGTCCGGAT
>JBOGED010000088.1:0-15048 GCA_050743625.1 Egibacteraceae bacterium
GTTAGGGTCCTAATCCATCGAGGGCGGGCGGTAGGTCGGTGAGGAGGTCGACCTCGATGTCGGGGGAGAGGTCGAGGGCCTCGGGGACGCGGTGGGTGCGGCGGATCCAGGCGGTTGCGAGGCCGAAGTTGGCGGCGCCGGCGACGTCGAAGCTGTTGGACGAGACGAGCAGGATGCGGTTCTTGGGGACGCCGAGCCTCTGCGGGATCAGGGCGTAGCAGCGGGGGCTGGGCTTGAAGACCGCGGCTTCGTCGACGCTGATGAGCCCGTCGAGCAGCGTGTCGAGCCCGCTGTTGGCGACGAGGGGCTCCAGCATCGCGGGATCGCCATTGGAGAAGATCCACAGCTGGCGCGGGCGAAGCGCCGGCAACGCCTTCACGGTGTCGGGGAAGGGGTTCAGATAGAGGTAGGCGTCCATGAGGCGGTCCTCGACGTCTCGCTCGTCCGGCAGGTCGAGGTCGCGCAACGTGAATCTCAAGGCAGCCCGGGTCACCTCGCTGAACGGCCGGTATCGCTCCATCATCGACCGCAGCCACGTGTATTGGAGCTGCTTGTTTCGCCATAGTTCGCTGATCTCGGTGCCATGACCGGGATAGGCCGCCTCCGCGGCCTCGACGACCGAGTGCACGTCAAATAGTGTCCCGTACGCGTCGAACGCGATGACGTCGATCTGTCTCATCCCTAGAGACTACGTGGGTGCGCGGGGACCGCGGCCCGGCTACGGTCACTGGGTGACCAGCATTCAGCTCACCGTTCCCTCGCTTTCCTATCCTGTCGAGCGCGTGACGCTCGGCAACGGCCTTCGGGTCGTCATCTCCGTGGACCGTAGGGCGCCGGTGGTCGCGGTGGCGGTGCACTACGACGTCGGTATCCGCTCCGAGCCCGAGGGGCGCACGGGGTTCGCGCATCTCTTCGAGCATCTGATGTTCCAGGGATCCGCGTCACTTGAGAAGCTCGAGCATTTCCGTTACGTGCAGGCGTCCGGCGGCTCGTTCAACGGCACGACTCGGTTCGATTACACGAGCTACTACGAGCAACTGCCGAGCAACGCGCTCGAGCGCGCGCTTTTCCTCGAGGCCGACCGGATGCGGGCGCCGCGGATCACGGATCAGAACCTGGCCAACCAGATCGCGGTGGTGAAAGAGGAGATCCGCGTCAATGTGATCAACCGGCCGTACGGAGGGTTTCCGTGGCTGCTGGTGCCACCGATCCTGTTCGACACCTTCCCGAACGCGCACAACGGGTACGGCGACTTCGTCGACCTGTCCAGCGCGACGGTTGAGGACGCGCAGACCTTCTTCGACCGTTATTACGCCCCAGGGAACGCCGTGCTCAGCGTGTGTGGCGATCTGGACGTCGACGAGGCGTTGACGCTCGTGGAGCGGCAGTTCGGGGACATCCCCGCGCGCGCCGTGCCCGACCGGCCGAGCTTCAGCGAGCCGGGCCTACGCGAGGAGCACCGAGCTGAGCATGCGGATCCCCACGTGCCCACCCCCGCCGTGGGGGTTGCGTGGCGTGTGCCCGACCCGCTCGCCGACCTTGGCGCGTATCTTCCCTACGTCGTGCTCGCAGAGGTGTTGACAGATGGTGACGCCTCCCGGCTCCGGCGGCGCCTGGTACGAGGCGACCGCTTGGTCACGTCAATCTCCGGCGCCATCTCGTTCATGTGGAACCCCTTCGATGTGCGGGATCCTACGGCGCTGGTCCTCACGGCGTTCCATCCGGGCCCGGTCGAGCCGGTACTCGCCGCGCTGGACGAGGAGCTGGACCGGCTCGCGACCGACGGGCTGGAGCCACGTGAGCTGAGCAGGGTGCAGGCCCGGCTCGCGGTGAGCCAGTTCAGCGAGGTCGACAGCGTCCTGCGAAGAGCGCTCAACATGGCGGCGTTCGAGCAGCAGCGGGACCGCGCTGAGCTGGTCGGCGAGTTACCCAGCTTGATCGCCGATGTCACCGCCGAGCAGGTGATCAACGCGGCCTCTACCTTGCGCCCAGACCGGCGGGCAGTCCTCGAGATCGTTCCCGGAGGCCCCTCATGACCGCGCGCCAGGTCCCGCCGCTCACCGAGCCACGCCAGTCACCGCCGCTGTCAGTCACCAGCGGGCGGATCGACTCGGGGTTAGAGGTCATGGCCGTGCAGAGGGCTGGGGCACCGCTCGTCCATCTCCGCCTCTCTGTACCGTTCGCGAGTGACGACGAGGCGCATCCCGCCAAGGCACGGCTGCTCGCCGAAAGCATGCTGTCCGGCACCGAGCGCCGCGACGCTGACGATCTCGCCGCCGCCATTCAATCTCTGGGCGGTGAGCTGTCCGCGCGCGTCGACCCTGACCGGCTCACGATCTCAGGTGAAGCGCTGGCCGCTGGCTTGCCAGACCTGTTGGGCATTCTCGCCGAGGTGTTGACCGAGGCGTCCTACCCTTCCGAGGACGTGGTAGGCGAGCGGAACCGGCTCGTCGAAGATGTTCGGATCTCACGGTCGCAGCCTTCGGTGCTTGCCCAGGAAGCGCTACTCCGCAGGATGTTCGGTCCTCATCCGTATGGTCGCGAGCTACCTGAGACGGATCAAGTCGCCATGGTGACCCCCGAGCAGGTGCGCTCGCTTCACCGCGACGGAGTCCTGCCGGCCGGCAGCGTGCTGGTGCTGGTCGGGGACATCGCCCCCGCAGCGGCGTTTGACCAGTTGGCAACAGCGCTGGCCGCTTGGGGGTCGTCCGGGACCGCTCCACAGGCCCCCGAGATGCCACCGCTCGATCCCGGCCCCACCGTGCTCGTCGACCGGCCGGGATCCGTCCAGTCGTCGATCCGCATTGGGGGGCCCGGTCTGGGGCGGGCGCATCCGGACTACGCCGCGCTGCAACTGGCGAACATGGTGTTCGGCGGCTATTTCTCCTCCCGCCTGGTGGAGAATATCCGCGAGGACAAGGGCTACACGTACTCACCCCACAGCGTGCTTCACCACGCCTCCGCCGGTTCGACCATCCGGATCCAGGCCGACGTGGCCAATGAGGTTACCGCTCCGGCGCTGTTGGAGATCGGCTACGAGCTGGGTCGGGTGGCCACCCTGCCGGTCAGGGCGGAGGAGCTGGAAAACGCCCGCCAGTACGCCATCGGCGCGCTCGCGCTCGCGACCGCCACGCAGTCCGGGCTGGCGAATATCCTCCTGGAAATCGCGACGAGCGGCCTGGACACCGAGTGGCTCCAGACGCACCCTCGCCGCCTCGCCGAGGTCACGGTCGATCAGATCCTGGAGCAATCGCGACGGTTCCTCGCACCATCGGGCATGGTCACGGTCGTCTTGGGTGACGCGATCGCAGTCGAGCCGTCGATGCGCACCCTGGGCGACGTCGTCAAGGGCTGAGATCGCCGTGGGGCTCAGGCGTAGGACAGGTCTCGAAGTCTGAGGGGTCGGGTTGGCCGCAGCGAGATGAGATTGCTTGTCGGGTCGTCGAACACCTGGCGGAAGCGGTCCGGCCACCTGTCGACGCGGGGGCCCCCAGCAGGAGCTGGGGATCCGGGCCTGGACGCTGTCGACGCGTCCGGACCCAGATACTTGGTGAGCTTCCGCGTTGCAAGCTCGGGGTCGAATGGGCGCACGATCGCGTGCCCAGTGGCGGTCACCGCCCACACTTCTCCGGTCGCGAGGTCGCAGGTGTCAACGACCACGCTCGCCCGTGGGTCAGCCTTGAGCCAGTCGCCGAGCCGGGAGTACGCACCGGTCAGCCACCAAAAGATGCCGTCCTCGTAGAGATACCACACGGGACGAACGGTCGGGCCGTTGGGCCCGTTGACGGCGACCCTGGCGACCAGCGGGAGGGCAAGGAACTCGTCGACGTCCACCTCGCATAGTGTACGGAGCCGTGGGCGGATGGTCGTCACCCCGCTCTTCCACCCAGGGTGTCCCAGAGGTCGAGGTTGCGGGCGGCGACCAGGTCCACGGGTCGGATGGCGCCCGGCGCGAGGGATTGGACCGATGGCGAAGGGCTCAGGGCGTCGAAGGGGGGCCAGGGTGGGAGGCCGGGGCCGTTCGGGTCGCCGGTGAGGGCGAAGTTCGCCCAGTACCGGACCAGCTGATCGGACAGGCGCTGCTGGTCGGGTGCCTGACCCGCCTGCTCGGCCGCTCCGGTGCTGTCCAGCACGGAGAGCATGTCCGAGCCGTGGAACGCTCCGCCCGGCAGGTCCGGCGGGAACGGGAAGGTCAGCGCCGGGGCCCGTGGGTCGGCGAACTCGTACGCGTAGGTCGGGACCAGCGAGGCCAGCGCCCGGTTCTGCGCGAAGGTCGGGTGCGCGTAGACGCGGTCGGACAGCACCGTCGCCCACGCCAGCCCAGGAGAGGGATAGCCGTCGAGCGGGTAGCGGGCCGCTACCTGGTCGGCGGCCTCGCCGAACGCCTCCCGGAGCAGCTGGGGATACCCGTCCGGCGTGACCGGCTGGCCTACCAGGGCTTGGAACGCCACGAAGAAGCGCATCTCATCCCGGGTGGCGCCCGAGATCACGGGAACGGGATGGAAGCGCCCCTCGCGCAGGACCGTGACGGGGTCGGAGGGCAGGACGGGAGCCCCGTATCCCATCGAGGAGTAGACCTGGTTCTGTTCGATCAGCCGCGCCGCCGGGAGGGCGCGCAGGCACTCCAGCGCCGTCGCCGGGTCGGCGCAGCCCAGACCGGCCGCGACCGCCGACCCCAGCGCCTCGAGCTCCTGGGGCGACCGCCAGACCGACGGCACGGCTTCCGTGATGCCTTCCAGGGCACCGGCGGGGTAGCTGATCGGGCACGGAGCGCTCTGGATGATCGCCCGGTGGAACAGCCCGGCGGCCGGCGGCGAGGTCAGCTGGGCACAGACCGCGAACCCCCCACCGGAATAGCCGAACAGCGTGACGTTGCCGGGATCCCCGCCGAACGCGGTGGCGTTGCGCTGCACCCAGCGCAACGCGGCCTGCTGGTCCTCCAAGCCAAAGCCGCCGGAGCCGGCCAACCCGGGGAGCCCGAAGTTGCCGAGGATCCCCAGCCGGAAGTTCAGCGTCACGACCACGACGTCCCCGTCGACCGCCAGCCGGTGCGGGTCGAAGTCGCTGCCGGCCCCGTCGCTCGGCCCGGTCGCGTGCAGGTACACCATCACGGGCTTCACGCGATCGACGCTCGCGGAGTCGGGGGTGGTGACGTTGAGGAACAGGCAGTCCTCCTCGCCTCCTCCCTGCGCGCTGGACAGCGCATTGGCCAGCTGGGGACAGCGGCTCCCCGCCCGCGTCGCGTCTCTGGGGCTCGTCCACGGCTGAGGCGGCCGCGGCGAACGCCACCGCAGCGCTCCCACCGGTGGCGCCGCATAGGGGATCCCCCAGAAGCTGCGGTAGCCGTCGTGCACGGCGCCCCGCACCGGGCCGCTGTCGGTCTGCACGATCGCTCCGCCGCCGGTCGTGCCGCCCTCCCGCTGCTCGGGCGCGGTCGCGCATGCCGAGATCATCACCACGCCCACGAGCAGCACCGCCGCGAACCTTGACATGCCTACCCCCCTGTTGTTGCCAGATCGAACAGCACGACCAGGTCGCGCGCGTAGGTGTCGAGGTCGAGGTCCGGGTGGGCGGCCAGCTGGCGGAGCAGCCCGTCGCGGACCGACCGGACGGCCACCGCCATCACCGACGGGTCGAAGGCGCGGAACTCGCCGGCCGCCTGGCCGTCGCGGAACAGCTGCGCCAGGGCCGACAGGTCCGACTCGTAGGAGTCGGGGACCTCGCCGAGGTCCTCGACCCGGACGTTGCTCATGATGTCCAGCAGAGCGATCAACGGCCGGCGATGGTCGCGCATGAACGCGACGTTGGCCTGCCACCAGACCCGGAGCACCCCCGCGGCGGTGGTCTCCGCGTTCACCAGCGGCCGCACGAACGCGGCGAACTCGTTCAGGACATCGGTCGCCACCTGGCGGACGAGGTCGTCCTTCCCGGCGAAGTGGTACGAGATCAGCCCGGTGCTCGACAGCCCCGCGCGCTTCGCGATCCGAGTGAAGGACGCCCGCGCGTAACCTAGCTCGGCGACGGTCTCGATCGCCGCCGCGACGATCTGAGCCCGCCGCGCCTCCTCGGTGAACGTCCGCTCACCAGACGCTCTTCTTGCTTGCATGAGCAAATATTAGCACGTGCGAACAGGCCGGTTTACAGCAGGCCGGCCAGCTTCATCGGGTTCGCGACGATGTTGAGGTCGGTGACACGACCGGCCGCGATGCCCAAGGCGACCACGGCGACGAGGCGACCATCATTGCGGGCGATGAACCCATGGCCGCCGTTGACCTGGGCTGGCTCGATCTCCAGGCCAGCAAGCGACCTGCGCAAGCCCTGAAGGAAGCGGGCGACACGATCGGCGCCGTGGATCGGCTTGCGGGCGGCCGTGACGAGGCCACCGCCGTCGGAGCGCAGGACGACCTCCGGGTCGAGCACGGCGAGCAGGGCGTCGAGGTCTCCACCGAGGGTGGCGTGGAGGAACGCTTCGGCGACCCGATCCCGCGCTCCGGGATCGGCCTCGAAGCGGGGCCGCCGCTCCCGCACGTGCCGGCGGGCGCGGCTGACGAGTTGGCGGCACGCCGCCTCGCTGCGCCCGACCACCTGCGCGACCTCGCCGTGCCCGTAGCCGAACACGTCATGGAGGACGAACGCGACCCGCTCGGCGGGGCTCAGCGACTCCATCACGACGAGGAACGCCATCGAGATCGACTCTGCCAGCGTGACGCGGTCGGCGGGATCCGGCGCGCCGCCGGCCCGATCGATCAGCGGCTCCGGGAGCCAGGGCCCGACATACGTCTCGCGCCGCGCCTGGGCCGACCGCAGCCGGTCCAGGCAGAGGCGCGAGGTCACCGTCGTCAGCCACGCGCCAGGCGTCTCCAGCGAGGCGACCCCTTGGCGCTCGAGCCGAAGGTACGCCTCCTGGACGACGTCCTGAGCGTCCGAGACGCTCGACAGCATCCGGTACGCGAGCCCGAACAGCCGCTCGCGGTGCTCCTCGAAGACCTCGACGGTCGTCATCTGGACGTCAGGGTAGCGGGGCGGCGCCCGTGGCCGCGCAAGCGGGCGAGCAGCAGGTCGGTGGCCTGCTCGGCGCTCGCGAAGCTGGCGTCCGCGAGAAGGCCCTCGCCGCCGACCCAGTCGCCGGCGAGGAAAAGCCCCTCGACGCTGGGTACTACGGGTCCCGGCCGGCCCGCCAAGCCCCCGGTGTCCGCGGTCGGGAGCGCCGAGGCGACCTCCAGGCGCGGCAGGAACCGCTGGTGCACGACCAGCGCACGCCACCCTGGCTGTGCCAGGTCGAGGAGCGCCTCGAGCCGGTGGCGCGCCGCCTGAGGATCGTCGCCGTCGCGCAGGTACCACATCGCGTGGACCAGCGCGCCGCCATCGGGCGCGAGCTTCCCGTAGCGCGAGTGGACCGAGAGATAGACCGGCTCGTCCAACCCGAGGACGTACGGGGGGTCCGGGTTGGACAGGTGGGACAACGCAAGATCGAGGCATGCCGCGCGGACCGGCACTCGCGCCGCGTCGTATGCCGCGAGATGCTCCGCGGCCGGGCCGTCCAGCAGCTTCGCGGCCTCACCAGGGCCACCGGTCGCCAGCACGATCCCTTCGAACGGGAGCGCGCGGCCGGATGCTAGCCGGACACCCAGCCGGACACCCAGCCGGACACCCTTGGCTGGGTCGTCGTGCTCGACGCTGGCGACCCGCTCCCCCGCGGCGATGACGGCGCCCGCCTGCACGGCGCGGGCACGGAGCGCCTCGACGAGCGAGCTCCAGCCGCCGTCCAGGTAGCGCACTCCACCGCGTACGGCGACCGTAACCTGCGCCAACCCGGCGCCAGCGGACAGCCGGTCGTACTCGGCGGAGTACGTCGCGACGCGGAAGCCCGCCTCGGCTATCGCGCGTGCGCCGGGTCGGCGGACGTGGTCGTCGAGCCAGGAGCGCACGCTGTTGGTCGACTCCCGAGCCGGGTCTTGGCGAACCGCCACCGCGAGCAGGCGCGCGGCCTCGACGCGGTCACGGACCGGCAGGCCCCCACGGGCGCGGAGCAGGGGGTAAAGCCGCCCCTCGAGCGCGAAGGCTGGCGAGCTTGCCGCCGGACGCCCACCGGTCACCTCGACGCCGAGCCGCCGTCGCACCCTGGCCCCGGCGCCACCCTGGTACAGGGCATGAGCGCCGAGGTTGAAGTAATACCCGTCACGCACGGTGGTCCTGGCGTCGCCACCCAGCTCCCCGGCGGCCTCGAACACCGTGACCTTTGCGCCTTGCGCTGCGATCAGCGCACCTGCCGTCAACCCGGCGAGACCGCCACCTACCACTGCGATATCCATATCTTGATCACCTCCACCCGTACTGACGGAGCAGGCCAGCGGGCTGTGACAGCGCTAGCGTCAGGTCATGAATCGCTTCCTCACGGCGCTCGCCGGGCTCTTGTTGCTCACCGGTTGCGCGCGTCTTGGGGGGGAGGAGTTCCAGGCCAGCCACTCCGACGCGGTGCTGCTCGGCGCGACGGTCGGTCAGACGTTCCGGCCTGTGACCAGCGCCGTCCGGGGACTCGACCTGCTCACCGCGACGTACGGGCAGGACCCTGACCCGGATGGGCGGCTGCGCGTCACGCTCTTCGACGGGCAGCGCGGCAAGAGGCTTGCCACCGCCACCGTCAGCGGTGACCGGATCGGTGACAACGACTGGGTGCCATTGCGGTTCGATCCCCCCGTGCCCGCCCCCGAGATCGCCGAGTTCACCGTGACCTGGGAAGGCGACACGCCGCTCGGCTTACGCGCCAACGTCCCGCCGCGCGGCTTCGACCGTCGCGAGCAGGACCCGAACAACCCCTACCCAGGCGGGCAGCTGCGGCGGAACGGGGCGGCGGCCTATGGCGATCTCGCGTTCCGCGTGCTCGGCACCGGGGGGACCGGCGAGGCCATCACCCAGCTGACCGGCATGTTCAGGTCAGCGGGCGACCGGTTAATCCACGACGAGCTGCCTTTCACGGTGGTCTGGCTCACGCTCCTGACGGGAGCGATCGCCCTCGCCATCGTCGGGTTCCGCCACAAAGCGGCCTAGCGCGAGTTCCGGGACTGCACCCGCAACAGGGTTTTCGGGGCGCATGTGCCCCGAAAACCCTGTTCGGGAGGAGGGGCAGCGGGAGTGGTCAGCCCGGGCCTGGTTAGCTCGGCGACGGCGGGCACGACGACGAGAACCGAGAGGGCGGTGAAGGCGCTCGCCAGGACGCCCGCGACCTGGCGGCCGAGCTGGGGTGAGGTGAGGAAGGCCTCCTGCAGGTTGGGCCAGGCGGTGGCGAGGTCGGGGTGCATCGGCTCGAATAGGCCGAGCAAGATGACGGGGCCGCCGTGGATCAGGTCGGCGAGCGCGAGCACCGCGACGCACTGAAAGAGGTAGAGCGGCAGGGTGCCGCGCCAGGCCGGGCGGCGCGCCAACGCCAGGAAGACGAACGGCGTGAACCACGCGAAGTAGCGGGCGGCGAACGTCGAGAACGCGAAGAAGCCGGCGTGGAAGACGAGCAGCCATATCCACAGCTGCTCCAGGGCCACGGGAGATCCCCACCACCGGAGTGACCGGCCCCACAGGATGCCGTACAAGACCAGCGCGAACAGTACGAAGAGGTAGATGTCTCCGGGTCCCTCGACGGGGATCGCGTACGAGAACAGGGTCGACCCAGTCTCGAAGTCCTTCAATCGTCCCAGCTCGCCCGCAGACCCCGCGAAGAGCTGGTTCAGCCCCATCACCAGGCCTAATGGCGCCAGCGACGCCGCGGCCCACGCCGCCGACCTCGACGGGCGCGGCGCGACGATCAGCGCGAACACGGGGATCAGCAGCAGCGGGTAGGTCCGCATCGTGATCGCCACACCCAGCAGC
The DNA here is from genome assembly GCA_050743625.1 of Egibacteraceae bacterium. Taxonomy (GTDB): domain Bacteria; phylum Actinomycetota; class Nitriliruptoria; order Euzebyales; family Egibacteraceae; genus JBOGED01. The sequence continues at coordinate 9,862 of JBOGED010000088.1, forward strand.
AGCGCCCCCAACCACGGCCGCTCCCGCTCGCACGCGAGCAGCGCGGCGACGACCAGCACGACCGGGAACATCTCGTACCGGCCGAACATGTAGGAGGCGTAGAGGGCGATCGGCGAGAGCATCCAGAACGCCCACGCCCGCTTGACCAACCGCGGCTCGGCGCGGCTGGCCAGCGCCAACAGCAGCAGCCCCGCGCCGAGGTCCGCGAGCAGGTAGGGGATCTTCAGCACGAACAGCGACTGGTAGGTCCACGGCTGGGTCGAGAACCAACGCGTGACCTGCGGGGCGAGCGCACCCCAGTCCGCGAAGAACCAAGGGTCCTTCCAGATGACGTCGGGTGGGGGAAGCAAAGGGCTGGCGAGCAGCAGCCAGGCCGCGTGGGCGTAGTGCGCGCCCATGTTCACGAGGTACTCGCCGAACAGGCGCCCGTCGTAGGCGATGAGATGCGCCCGCCAGTAGACCGCGAGGAGGTCAGGGTTCACCGCGAACGGCATGAGCAGGAACCGGATCGCCAGCCCGACTCCCAGCCAGCCGAGCAGTGCCCCCCGCGCCGCCGGGTCCCGCAGCGGGCCCGGTACCCACAGCTTTCCTCCGAATATGCGGGAAAGTTGCATCCTCCGCCCGGCGCGCGGGTTTTGACCTTCACTTTTCCTCCGTATCCGGAGGAAAGCTGCAGTGCTCAATCCCTGCTCCCCTTGCCCAGCCTGGTCCTCACGAAGTTGCGCATGTGGAGGAGGGCGAGCTTGCGGCCGCCGCTGCGGTAGTAGTGCACGATCCGCTTGGTGTAGTGCCACGGGGTCTTCGTCAGCACGACGTCGTCGACCGAGACGTACCGGAACGGCTTGCCGACGCGGTCGGGCGCCCGGCGCGGGTACCGGCAGAACTCCACGATAGGGGCGAGCGAGCGCTCCCACGTCATCTCGGGGGCGAGCTGCTCGACGTTCGTCTTGCAGGTCTCGAACAGGTCACGGTCGTTGCGCAGCCGCTTGATCGCGGTCGCGAGCGCGCTGGAGTCCTCGGGTGGCACCACCAGGCCGAGGAAGTGAGTCGTGACCATGCGGGACAGCGAGTCACCCTCGGTGGCCAGGATCGGCAGGCCGGCCCACAGGTAGTCCAAGATGCGCGTGCGGTAGCTGAACGCCGTCTCGATGTGCTCGAAGTGGGTCGAGACGCCCACGTCGGCCTCGAGGAGGTAGTCCGCGCGCCGCTCGTACGGCACCCACCCGGGGTTGAAGAACACGTGGGTGCCGAGCAACCCGAGCGCTTCCGCGAGCTGGTATGCCTCGCCCACCATCTTCATCTTCGGCACGGCGGGGTTGGGGTGCCCGCTGCCCATGAAGAACAGCTTCACGTCGGCGTACTCGGCGGCGACCTCGCCGATCGCCCGGATGAGCGTCAGCGGGTCGAACCAGTTGTAGATCCCGCCGCCCCACAGCAAGAGGAAGTCGCCCTCGTCGATGCCCGGCACGACGCCGCGCAACACCTTGTCAACCTTGACCGGAGGCTCGTCCGGCAGCCCGAACGGGGCGACGCCGAGCAACGAGCGCAGCGACTCGTCGTGGTCGTAGGTCGCCGGGTTGATGCGCTGGAGCCCCGATAGCTGGCCAAGCCAGAAGTCCCGCTGCTTCTCCGAGGCGCAGACCAGGAAGTCCCCGCGCTCGAGCTGCGCGTTCAGGACCTGGACGTCGGAGCGCGACAAGATGAACCGCTCGACCGGCGGATCGTCTTTCCGCAGGGTCAGGGCCTCGAGGTGGAACGGGTCGTAGATGTCCACGACCACGGGGACGTCGCACTCGCCGATCTGCGGGAACGAGTGCATCGCGAAGCCTTGGAAGATCACGACGTCGGTCTCGCCTAGCAACGCGGTGATCAGGCCACCGGACGCCTGGACGGTGCGGAAGCGGTCGGTCGACAGCCCGATGTGTTGGGTCGACGCGAGCGTGACGTCGTGCTCGCGGGAGAGGAGGTTGGCCATCTCCCAGCTGCGAATCGCGGGCCCCGCCATCTTCTCGCCGATGGTGTCCTCGGTGATGATCAGCACACGGTTCGGCGCATGGAGCTTGGCGCGGAGGTCGAACGTGGCCATCAGCGCCTGGAACGTCTCCAGGTACTCCTGGCCGTCGACATTGGGCCGGAAGGTCTCCTCGAACAGGCGGAGAACCGTCTGGTCGGGCCGCACGCGGCGGGTCTGCACCCACTTGCGCTTCGCGCGTAGCCGGTCGAGGTCGCGCATGAAGTCGCGGATCGCGGCGAGATGCGCACCCGTGACCGCGGAGATCTCCACGTTCCCCATCGGGGTCGCGTCGTCGGTGATCCGGTAGTCCGGGAGCGGCTGCTCCAGGTCGTGCAGCCCCCGGGACAGCGCGAGGATCAGCGTGGCGGGCAGCACGGAGGCGAGCGTCTCGTCGCCGTAGTTCTTGAACACCGTCATGAGCGCGTTGCGCTCGAGCAGGTACCGCTCCCTCGCGTAGCCGAACCGCTCGATCGTCCCGTGGTGGCGGTGGTACACCCTCGAAGAGGGTACATAGACGACCTCGTGGCCGAGTAGCCACAGGCGCCACCCAAAGTCGACGTCCTCGAAGAACGCGAAGTAGTCGGGGTCGAACCCTCCCGTGGCACGGAAAAGCTCGGCGCGGACGACCATCGCGCCCCCGGACGCGAACAGCGTCGGCCGGTGGATGGGCCGCTCGTCGTCGGCCTGGCTGTGGTTCCTGGCGTAGCCGTGCCCGTAGAAGGCCATCTGCCCGCCGGCGTAGTCGATCGAGCGCCGGTCCTCGCCCAGGATCTTGCTGCCGACGCAGGCGACCCGGTCGTGCATCTCGAGGACGACCACCGCCTCGCGGAGCCACCGGGCGTCGGCCTCGGCGTCGTTGTTGATCAGCGCGAGGTAGTCGCCCTTGGCGAGCTTGGCCCCCTGGTTCACGGCCGGCGAGAACCCGGTGTTATGGCGGTTGCGAACGAGCCGGACGCGGCTCCACTGCTCTTTGACGTACTCGACGGAGCCATCGGTGGACGCGTTGTCGATCAGGATGACTTCCAGCCGGTCCTGCGGGTAGTCGAGCCCGCGGAGGCTGGCGAGGCAGCGCTCCAAGTACGCCTTGCCGTTCAGGTTGACGACAACGACGCTGACCTTTGGCCAACGACGGGGTGCACGCATCGGGGGTGTCCTTGACGCCGGGTCTTGTACTGGCGTGAAGGCCGAGTGTGCCATACCCACAGGTAGGCTCCCGTTCTCTCATGGCCAGGGTCTTATGCGCGCAGGTCCAGCTCTCCATCGTCGTCCCCGTCTTCGACGAGGTCGAATGCCTGCCTGCGTTCCATGCCGAGCTGGTCGACGCGGTACGGGACCTCGGCCGGACGGTCGAGATCCTCTACGTCGACGACGGATCGACGGATGGGTCGACCGTGCTGCTCCAGAAGTTCCATCTGGAGGCGCCTGAGCTCGTCCGCGTCGTCGTGCTGCGGCGCAACTTCCGCAAGTCCGGTGCGCTGGCGGCGGGGTTCGCGAGGGCGAGGGGCTCGTTGGTGTGCATGATCGACGCGGACGGGCAGGACGTGCCCGCCGAGATCTGGAGGCTGCTCATGCTGGTCGAGGCCGACGGGTACGACCTGGTCGGTGGGTGGCGGAGCACCCGCGCTGACCGCCCCGCCAAGCGCTGGACGTCCCGCTGGTACAACGCCGCCACGCGGACCTTGACCGGCTTGGACCTCCACGACTTCAACACCGGCCTCAAGCTCATGCGCCGCGAGGTCGCCGACGAGCTCCCGCTCTATGGCGAGTTCCACCGCTTCTTGCCGGTCCTTGCCCACGACCTCGGGTTCAAGGTCGGCGAGGTCCCGGTCACCCACCGTCCCCGGTCGGCGGGCCGGTCGAAATACCTCTCGCTCATGCGGTTCCCCAAGACCCTGCTCGACCTGCTGACGGTCCTGCTCCTGACCCGCTTCGCCGACCGGCCGCTCTACCTGTTCGGCGGGCTGGGCGTCGCGCTGTCCGCCGCCGGCGTCGCCATGCTCGCCTACCTCTCCAGCCTCAAGCTGCTGACCGGGGCGGGCATCGGCTCCCGGCCGCTGCTGACACTGGGAGTGCTCTCGCTGCTCGTCGGCCTTCAGATGATCGGCATCGGCTTCATCGGCGACGTCCTGCGCCACACGACGGCCCGCGATCGCCAGCCCTACCGGATCCGCGAGGTGTTCGAGGCTCCTGGGGGATGAAGGCGCTGGCGGTCACGCACGTCTTCCCGCGCTGGGACAGCGACCCATCCGCTCCGTTCCTGCTGACCTGGGCACAAGCGCTGGCCTCGGCGGGTGAAGCGGTCCGGGTGCTGGCGCCCTGGGACCCCGGCCTGCCGACCCGTGGAACCGTTAGCGGCGTCCCGGTCCGGTTCGTCCGGTACGGACCAGTACGGTTGGCCTACCAAGGCGAGATGCACCTGCTCGCCCGCCGCCCCGCGGGACCGCCCGCTGTGGCCGCGCTGCTCATGTGTCTTGCGCGCGCCGTGCGCGAGGAGGTGCGGCGGGACCGCCCCGACGTCCTGCACGCCCACTGGTGGCTGCCCGGCGCGCTGGCCGTGCGGCTGGCGTGCGTGGACGTGCCCGTAGTGGTCACGGTGCACGGCACCGACGTCGCCCTGCTGGACCACCAGCCCCACCTCGCCACGCTGGCCCGCTGGGCCCTGGCGGGCGCCGATCGGGTCGAGGCCGTCTCGACCGACCTGGCCGAGCGGCTAGAGCGGGCAACAGGCCACGCGGCGGACGCGGTCAACCCCATGCCAGTACCCGGCGACCGGCTGTCACCGTTGCCCTTTACGGCAGGCAACGGCGCGCCTTGGCGCATCCTCGCCGTCGGGCGGCTCGTGCCGGAGAAGGGCTTCGCGGACCTCGTCGAGGCGGCCCGGCTCTTGGGCCCGGGCGTGGTCGTGGAGATCGTCGGTGACGGCCCCGAGCGACAGCGGCTCGCCGCCCTGGCGGCACGGCTCGGCGTGCGGTTGGACCTGCCCGGCCGCCGCACACCCGACGAGCTGCGCGACGCCTACGCCCGCGCCGGCGTCGTCGCCCAGCCCTCGCACCGCGAGGGGCTCGGGCTCGTCGCCGCGGAAGCGCTGTGCATGGGCCTGGCCGTCGTGGCCACAGACTCCGGCGGCGCCCGCGACCTCCTCGACGATCTCGTCCCCCCAGGCGACGTCCAGG
>JBOGED010000089.1:0-2975 GCA_050743625.1 Egibacteraceae bacterium
GGTCAGGTCCTCGACCAGGACCTGTTGTAGGCCGGCGCGGTGGAATACGTTGCGGAAGGCGTCGGGTGGGCGCGCCACAGCGGGAGCTGCGCGGCTCGCTCCGGTGCGCGGTGAAACCCACCACGGGCCGTACGCCGGCGGATGCTGCCGACCCGCCGGTGCAGCCGGGCTGGTGCGCTGGCGCCGTGGTAGCGGTTGTTGACCGCGGCGATACGGCCGCCGGGGCGGACGCATCGCCGCCACTCGCGCACGCACCGCTCCGGCTCGAGCAACGTTTGCAGCAGCAGCCGGCACACCACAGCGTCGAACGCGCCGTCGGGGTAGGGCAGCCGGTCGGCGAGCGCGTGTTGGAAGGTGACCGTCAGCCCGGCGGCGCCGGCCTTGCGGCGGGCCTGGTCGAGCATGGACTCGGCCGCGTCGACGGCGGTGACCTCATAGCCAAGCAGTGCGAGCAGCAGCCCCACCATGCCGGTGCCGGTGCCGACGTCGAGCACCCGCAGCGGTGGGGGTCCCAGCACCCGCTGCCACAGCAGCCGCCACGCGTTGATCTCGGCGGGCGAGCGGCCCAGCTGGCCGCTGCGGTCGTCGACGAGCCAGCTGTCGTAGACGCCCGCGCCCCTGTTCCACTGGTCATTGATCTGTTGCTGAGTCAGGACGTGGGAGGGTGTGTCGCTCATGGCCGCTCGTTTATGGCCCGGGCCGGCTCGGCGTCGGGCGCGGTGAACGCCAGGTGGAGCCGGCCGGTGGCGGGGTGGACCATCGGGTGAGCCTGGACGCCGAACACGGTGCGGATCAGCTCGGGAGTGAGGACGTCGGCGGGTGGGCCGTCGGCCACGATGCGCCCGTGCCGCATGACGTAGATCCGGTCGCAGAACTCCGCGGCCAGGTTGAGGTCGTGTACCGCGGCCAGGGCGGTGACGCCGAGGTTGCGGACCAGGGCCATGATCTCGATCTGGTAGCGGATGTCGAGGTGGTTGGTGGGCTCGTCGAGCAGGACGACCGGGCTTTGCTGTGCCAGCGCCCGCGCGATCAGGACGCGCTGTTTCTCCCCGCCGGACAGGGTGGCGAAGATCCGCTCGCCGAACTCGGTCATGCCCACCCGCCGTAGGGACCGGTCGGCCAGCTCGAGGTCCTCGCCGCTGTCGCCCTCCAGCGGGCCCTTGTGCGGGGTCCGGCCCATCAGCACGACCTCGGACACGGTGAAGTCGAACTCGGCGTGGGCCTCTTGGGCGACGACCGCGGTGCGCCGAGCTGACTCCCGCGCGCTCAACCGCCACACGTCCGCGTCCCCGACACGGACGGTTCCGGTCGACGGCCGCAGCGCGCGGTAGATCGTGCGCAGCAAGGTCGACTTGCCGCAGCCGTTCGGTCCGACCAGAGCCACGAACTCCCCGGACTGGGCCGACAGGCCGACCCGGTCGAGGATGCCGGTGCCGTCGATCTCGACCCGGACGCCGGCGAGGTCGATCCTCACCCGGCCGCCGCCTGGTCGCTGCGGTCGCGGCGGCGCAGCAGCCACAGGAAGAAGGGCACGCCGACCACCGCGGTGACGATGCTGAGAGGGAGCTCCGTTGGCGGCTTCGCGGCCCGGGCGGCCAGGTCGACCAGGACGAGGAAGATCGCGCCGGTCAGCGCGGCGACCGGCAGGACCCGGCGGTGATGCGAGCCGACCACGAGCCGCACGAAGTGGGGGACGATCAGGCCGACGAACGCGACCGCGCCGCTCACCGCGACCATCACTCCGGTGAGCAGGGAGGTCAACACGAGCAGCCAGATCCGTAGCCGGTGCACGTCGACCCCCAGCGCGATGGCGCTGTCCTCCCCGGCCAGCAGCGCGTTCAACTGCCGCGCCTGCGTCATGAGCAGGCCGACGCCCACCGCCAGCGCGGCGCACGGCACCGCCAGCACGTCCCAGCGGGCGGCGCCGAGGCTGCCCAGCAGCCAGAACAGCACCCCCTGCGCGCCCTGCGGGTCGGCCGCGGTGAGCAGCAGGTAGCTGTAGCCGGCCTGGAACAGGTAGCCCATCGCGACCCCGGCCAAGATCAGCCGGGTCGGGGTGACACGCCGGCGGCGTTGCGCCAGCACGTACACCGCGCCGGTGGCGATCAGCGCGCCGACGAACGCGGCCGCCGACAGCGACAACCCACCGACGGCGGCCGAGCCGAGCACGAGCACCGCGACCGCGCCCAACGACGCTCCCGAGGACACCCCCAGTAGGTAGGGATCGGCCAGCGGGTTGCGGACCACGGCCTGCAAGACCGTGCCGACGACCGCGAGCCCGGCGCCGACGGCCAGTTCGGGGGAAGGCCTAGGTCTGGCACTGGTCGGTGGTGGGGTCGAGGATCAGGTAGCCGCAGCGTTGGAGTGCCCGGCGGGTCCACAGCTCGGGGACGCCCTCGCCGGTAACACGTGCGCGCCGGGTGGGGGTGGTGCGGACCTGGAAGCCTCCGGCGAGGGGATCGAAGGCGTAGCCGCGCGCGTCGAAGGCGCGCTCGAAGACGCCGGCGAGGATGAGGTCCTCGGGCGCGCCGGCGACCAGCTCGCCGGTGGGCAGGACCAACCTGACGACGTCGGCGTTGCGCAGCGCCTGCTCGATGTCGTGGGTGGACAACAGGACGGCCAAGCGGCGGGCTAGCGCGCGCACAAATAAGGGCGCTATTTCCCCGGATGTCCACCCATTCTCTCGCCCTCGCCCGAGGTCGCTGACGCGATGTGCTCACTCAGGCGCATGCTGCCCGCAATCGCACACCCACCTTGCCGGAAGCTCGCGGCCAACCCATTGCGAGTCGGTTGCAGCAAGGGCACACTAGGGTAAATGGCTGGTGGGCGGCCACTGCGGGAGACGGGCATGGACGGGACGTGGTGGGCGGGTACGGTGCGGCGAGCGGGTGGCGCGGTGGTCGTGCTGGTGTTGGTCGCGGTCGGTTGCGGTCAGCCGCAGGCACCGACCACGGGTGAGGCTGGGCAGGCGACGG
>JBOGED010000090.1:0-14741 GCA_050743625.1 Egibacteraceae bacterium
GGTCAGCGCGACGAACCAACTGTCCGGGCGGAAGTCCGCGCCGAAGAGCAGCGCGATCACCGTAGGACCGAGCCACGATCCCGCGACCGCTCCCAGCGCGGCCAGTGCCACCGCGCTGGCGACGGTCGCCATCGCGATGCGACGGAGGCGAGCGTAGTGACCCGCCCGCGCCACGCGCGTCAGCGGGGGGAGGATCCGCGAGAGGACGCCACCGATCGCGAACACCATCGGCGCCCGCGCCGCCGTGACCGTCACGAAGAAGACCGAGGTCTCGGCAGCGCTCGCCCCAAGCGGGAGCAGCACGAGCGGTCCGGCGGCCAGCAGCGTCTGGGAGGAGGCGTTCGCGATCGTCGTCGCGGTCAGGTACCTGCTCGTCGAGCCGGTCGAGGGTACGTCAGCGCCCCGGTTCAGCGAGTGATCCGCGGGCGGTCGTCCAGGGCCCGCGTAGGGCCGGTTATGCACGGTGGACCACCACCATGCCACCACCAGGATCGGCCCCAGCGGGAGCGTCCACGCGATCCACCGGGGGCTGGGCAGCAACAGCGCGATCGGCAACGCCAGCGCGACCCGACCCATCGACTCGATACCGGTCGCGACGGCGTACTGGCCGAAACGGTACGACCCTGCCAGCCACCCTCGGATGATCACATAGCCGCCGAACGACAGGACGGTCAACCCGGTGATGAGCGGGAAGTCTTCGTCGCCCCCGCCATGAAAGAGCGCGTCTCGCCCCATCCACGTCGCCGCGCACAGCACGACCGAGACACCGACCGTCCAGGCGACCAGACCCTTCACGCCCCGGCGCAACGCATCCGCGCCGCCAGAATGATCGGAATGAAGCGTGACCGCCCTGGTGACGTAGGCCTCGACCGACAGGAGCGCGATCGTCAAGACGAGGTACTGGATCGTCCAAAGTACGCTGATCGGCGCGTATCCCTCGTCACCGAGCGCTCTGGTCCCCACCACCTGAAACAGGTACGCGCCCAACCCGGACGCGAGCGAGCCAACTAGCACGGCGGTCGTGCCTGGTGTACGGACACGCTCGCGAGCGGCTCGCAACAAGGTTGAGGCGCGTAACGACATCCCAATGGATCCTTAGCCTTGCAACACGGCTGTTCAAGGTTAGTAGAAGCAGAAGATGGTTGCCCTCGGCCGCGTGGACGAGTACAAGCGAGGCTTACTACCTTTATGCAACGCAACGTTGAGCGCTCCGGAGCGCTCAGGCTAGCGAATATCTACAAGGGGACACCAAACGATGAGCGACGATCCGGAGACGCCGCGTGAGCCGGTGCCTCCGCCGCCTCCGCCCGGCCCCTCGGTGCCGTCTGGATCAGGACCGGAACCGGCTGAGGCCGGGGCGGGTGTCGCCGCGCCTCCGCAACCGTTCGAAGCGTCCCGGAAGCCGTCCGCACCGCGCCCAGTAGTCGTCCCAGGAGGGCGGATCGCGAACCCTGCCGCGGTGGCATCCATCGTCGTTGGCGTTGTCGCCCTGATCGCCGGGATCCTGCCGTTGACGGCACCCTTCGGGGCAGCGCTCGCCGTCCTCGCCCTAAGTCTGAGCCTGATCGGCCTCTACAAGGCGAGGGGCGGCGCGAAAGGAAAAGGCGCCGCGATCACCGGCTTCATCATCGGGCTCGTCAGTTTGAGCGCGGCGTGCCTGTGGTTCGCGATCGCGATCACGACCCTGTGGCGCGTCGAGCCAGTGCCTGACCTCGCGCGCGAGGCTCGAGCGGAGATCGACCGTACCGGTCCGACCACCGCGATCGACGCGCTCCAGATCGGGGGCTGCTTCCAGGATCCGGTGGGGGGCGCCGAGGTCGATGCGGTGCCCATCGTCGCATGCGCACAGCCCCACGACAACGAGGTCTACGCCATCCTCATCGTCCAAGAGGGCCCAGGCGCGCCGTACCCAGGACCTTTGCAGATGCGCGCCACCGCTGACGGCGAGTGCCAAGCCGACCCGTTCGAGGCGTACATCGGCCAGTCTTACCTCCTCTCCTCCCTAGAGGCCGTCGCCTATTACCCAAGCCAGGCGCGCTGGGCAGCCGGGGACCGCGAGATCCTGTGCGTCGTCTCGGACCCTGTGGGTCAAGTCTCGGGTTCGTTGCGGGGCACCGGCGAGCCAGTGATCCAACCGAGACCCATCAGACCGGTGCCACGGCCGTCCGTTACCCCGCTTCCCCTCCCACCGCCACCTCCGGGATAGTGGGCACGCTGTTCGATCCTGGGGGTTCGGGGCAGCCGCCTCCGGTTGACCCTGGCGCTCCGCTCGCGGCACGGCTGAGGCCGAGCTCGCTGGACGAGATCGTAGGGCAGTCGCACCTGGTCGGGCCGGGTGGGCCGCTCCGCGCGGCGATCGAGGCGGACCGGCTCTCCAGCGTCATCTTGTGGGGGCCTCCGGGAACGGGGAAGACGACGCTCGCGCATGTCGTCGCGGCCTCGACCGAGGCCGCGTTTCATCAGCTCTCCGCCGTGACCGCCGGGGTGCGGGACGTGCGCACCCTCGTCGAGGAGGCTCGCAACCGTCGGCGGCTGGCGGGGAAGCGCACGATCCTGTTTGTCGACGAGATCCACCGCTTCAACAAGGCGCAGCAGGATGCGTTGCTCCCTGGCGTCGAGGACGGAGCCGTTGTGCTGATCGGGGCCACAACCGAGAACCCCTCGTTCGAGGTGAACGCGCCGCTGCTGTCGCGCAGCCTGCTCTACCGGCTGGAGCCGCTTGAGCCGGACGACCTGCGGATCCTGGTGCGCAGAGCCCTGGACGACCCGCGTGGCCTGCCAGGCGTCGAGGTCGAGCCTGACGCCGTCGAGGCGCTCGTGGCCGCCGCGGACGGCGACGCTCGCGTCCTGCTGAGTGGGCTGGAGGCGGCGGCCATCCTGGCGGGAGATCTTGCGGCGGTGTCGGCCGCCGACGTCCAAGCCGCGTTGGCTTCGCCCCACCTGCGGTACGACAAGGCGGCGGACCAGCACTACGACCAGGTCAGCGCGTTTATCAAGTCGATGCGAGGATCCGATCCCGACGCCGCGCTGTATTGGCTGGTAAGGATGTTGGAGTCCGGCGAGGACCCACGCTTCCTCGCCAGGCGGATGGTGATCCTCGCAGGCGAGGACGTCGGCCTCGCCGACCCGGCGGCGCTGGGCGTCGCGGTCGCCGCCGCCCACGCGTTGGAGTTCGTCGGGTTACCCGAGGCGCGCTTCGCGCTGGCGGAGGCCGCCCTCTACCTGGCGCTCGCCCCGAAGTCGAACAGCGTCACCACCGCCCTGGGCAGGGCAGGCGAGGCCGTTCGCCGCCTCGGCAACGCCCCCGTCCCCGCTCACCTGCGCGACGCGCACTATCGCGGGGCGAGGCGCCTCGGCCACGGCACCGGTTATCGTTACCCTCACGACGACCCCAGCGGCTGGGTCGCGCAACGGTACCTGCCCGATGGGTTGGACCGCGGCGACGTCTACCGCCCGTCGCCACACGGCACCGAACCCGAGCTGGGTCAGTGGATGGAGGAGTAATACTTGGACCCGAGCCGCTCTGCACAGTACGGCGTGACGGCGCTGCGGCGGGGTGGGTAGCGGTGGATGCCGTCATCTTGGCTGGCGGGCGGGGCACCCGGCTACGGCCGCTGACCGACACCCGTCCGAAGCCGCTGATCCCGTTCATGGCTGAGCCGTTCGTGATCGGGCTCCTTCGCCAGCTTGTCCAGGCCGGAGTCGACCAAGCGACCATCCTCGTCGGCTCGGATGCGTCGGCTTGGCAGCCGCTCGTCAAGGCCGGCGCGTCGCTGGGCGCGCAGGTGCGCATACAGACCGAGCGAACTCCGCTCGATACGGCGGGCGCGTGCCGCCAACTCTTCAACAGCATGAGCGGCACTGGCAGGACCGGTCCGGTGCTCGTGTGCAACGGGGACATCCTTACCGACCTCGACTACGCCGCCCTGGTGCGGCAGCATCGCGAGGCGAAGGCGGTGGCCACGATCCATCTCGTGCCCGTCCCGGACACCTCCAGCTTCGGCGTCGCGGTCTGCGACGCAGAAGACCGGGTCACCCGCTTTGTCGAGAAGCCACCGCCCGGCACGCTTGCCGCCAACACGATCAACGGCGGGACCTACGTGCTGGATCCGAGTGTCTTCTCGGAGTTTCCCGGCGACGGGCCACTGTCGTTCGAGCGGGCGGTGTTTCCCGGCCTGGTCGATGCTGGCGAGCTCGTGCTCGGGGTCGAGGCACGGGGGTACTGGCAGGATCTCGGCACCCCGCGCCGGTACCTCGACGGCCACCGTGCCGTGCTCGAGGGCCGCTGCGCCTGGCCCTTAACGCCCGGGCTCCGGATCTTCGAAGCGACCCTCGTGGCCATTCACGAGTCCGCACGCGTGTCCTCCTCCGCCACGCTCGGCCCGATGGCGGTCGTGGGCGCCGGTTGCATGATCGGCCCCGGAGCTCGCATCGTCGACTCCGTGCTCCACGACCGCGTCAACGTGGGAGGTGGCGCCTGTATCAGCGGCGGAATTCTGGGCGAACGCGTCCAGATCGCCGCCCGCGCCGTCCTCGTGCCCGGCGCGGTCCTCCGCGACCACAGCGTGGTCACCCGCGTCTACGGCCGCTAGCCCGGTCTTTCGCACATAGGGCTCGCTGGACAAAGGCAGCGCCCCGGTGGACGGCAGCGGTAGGTGTCCGGTAGTTCGCGGGTGGTGTGTGCAGGTTCGTGCGTGTGCGTGAGGTGATCGCACCGCGGCTTGCTGCGCTGGACTGAGTTCGGCGAAAAAGGCGGGTTGTGTAGGCCCGGTCTTCCCCGAACAGGGATTTGGGGGCGTATGTGCCCCGAAATCCCTGTTCGGGAGGCGTCGGCGTGGTGGAGGCGGGGACCTCCTACGCCTGAATCCACCACTGCCGGCGTGTACAACGCAGGTTTCCTCCGTATACGCAGGATTGTTGCGTCCTCCGCCCGGCGCGCGGGTCTTGACCTCCCGCTTTCCTTCGCATGCGGAGGAAAGCTGCCGTTGCAGCGAACCGAGGCCGAGACTCGCGACCACCTCGCACGCATGGTGGAGCGCGGGTGGGTCGAGGCGCGTGGGGAACGCAAGGGCCGGACGTGGCACCTGTCCGCCGCCCTGTACCGCGCGCTGGAGGCGCCGGCCGGGTACGTGCGCGTGCGGGGCTTTGAGCCGCTGCAGCAGGAACAGATGGTGCTCGCCTATGTCGGAGCGCACGGCCGGATCACTCGGGCACAGGCTGCGGAGCTATGTGCGATCTCTCCGGCACAGGCCAGCCGCCTCCTTAGACGACTGGCCGCTCAGGGGAAGCTCGTCCGGCAGGGAGAGCGACGAGGCAGCTTCCATGAGGCGCAACCGCGTGCTCGGTGAGCGCTGAGTGGCCTCACCTGCGCTCGCGCCTGGGTGTACCGTCCCCGGGGACAGGGAGCCCGGGGATGCGCGTGCTGGTGGTCGAGGACGAGCGCCGTCTGGCCGCTGCGGTGCGGCGAGGCTTGGAGGACCACGGCTTTGCCGTCGAGGTGGCGCACGACGGCGCGGCGGGATTCTGGCTGGCGCGGCACGAGTGCTTCGACGCGGTCGTCCTCGACATCCAACTGCCCCATATGAGTGGGTACGAGATCTGTAAGAGGCTGAGGGCCGAGCGGGTGTGGACCCCGATCCTGATGCTGACCGCCAAGGACGGCGAGTACGACGAGGCCGACGCGCTCGACCTGGGAGCCGACGACTACCTTCGCAAGCCGTTCTCGTACGTCGTGCTGATCGCGCGGCTCAATGCGCTGCTGCGGCGCGGCGCGCCCGAGCGGCCAGCCCAGCTGCGGGTCGGCGATCTGGTCCTCGACCCCTCCAGGCGTACGGTCAAGCGGGGTGAGACGCCGATCGAGCTGACCCGGCGAGAGTTCGCACTGCTCGAATACCTCATGCGCAACGCCGGTGAGCCGCGCTCGAAGCACGAGATCCTCGACCATGTGTGGGGTGCCGATTTCGATCGCGGCCCCAACGTCGTGGAGGTGTACGTCGGGTACCTCCGGCGCAAGGTCGACGCGCCGTTCGGGACGCGGATGATCGAGACCGTCCGCAACCATGGGTATCGCGTCACCGATGAGTGAGCGGAGACTTCCGTGGCGGCGCGCCTCGCTGCGGTCGCGCATGGTCGTGCTCGCCGCCGCGGCCGTGACCGGGGTGCTGCTCGTGGGAGGGCTGTTGCTCGGCGAAGGGCTGCGTGCGGTGTTCGCCGGCAACGCGGTCGAGGCTGGCCGGCTCCGCGCGCGTGACCTGTCCGCGCTCGCCGCGCAGGAACGCCTTCCTCACCCGATCGCCATCGCGGGGAACGACGAGGCGCTGGTCCAGGTCGTCGGCCCTTCGGGTCAGGTACTGGCGGCCAGCGAGAACATCGAGGACGAGCCTGCCCTCAGCCTGCCCGCAGTCCCTCCAGGGGAGGAACAGGTCTGGGCCGTCAGCCGGCTCCCAGTCGACGACGACGACTTCCGGGTGGTGGCCAGGGGGACCCGCGCGCCCGGCGGCCCGGCGACCGTCTACGTCGCGGTGCCACTCGAGGAGGTTCACGAGACGGTCGCGGCAGTGTTCACCCTCGGCCTCGTGGGGCTCCCGCTGTTCGTGCTTGCCCTGTCCGCGGTGATGTGGGTTGCGGTCGGCCGGACGCTGCACCCGGTCGAGGCGATCCGCCGGGAGGTCGACGAGATCGGTGAGCGCCGTCTCTCCGCGCGTGTACCCGAGCCGCTCCGGCTGGATGAGATCGGCCGGCTCGCGCGCACGATGAACGCGATGCTCGAGCGCTTGGAGCGCAGCGCGCAGCGGCAGCGACGGTTCGTGGCGGACGCGGCTCACGAGCTGCGCAGCCCCATCGCCAGCCTGCGAGCCCAGCTTGAGACCGCGCGTGAGTCGCGCCGTGGGGTGGACTGGCGGCAGGTCAGCGGCGAGCTGCTGGACGAGACGCTGCGGATCCAGCGGCTGACCGAGCAGCTCCTCCTGCTCGCGCGTGCCGACGACGATCCCGGCGCGCGCTGGACGGCGGTCGACCTCGACGACCTGGTCGACGAGGTCGTTGCGAGGTCGCGAGTGCAGGTTCGAGCCGGGCTGGTCATCGACACGTCTGCGGTCGCACCCGCCCAGGTGCCGGGCAACGCCTTCCAGCTCGAGCAGCTGGTCCGAAACCTCGTCGACAACGCGGGGCGTCACGCGCGCGGCCTGATCAGGCTGACGGTCTCGGGGGAGGACGGCACTGCGGTGCTCATCGTGGACGACGACGGGCCAGGCATACCTGAGCAGCGCCGCGAGCAGGTCTTCCAGCGCTTTGCCCGGCTTGACGACGCCCGGGACCGCGACGCGGGAGGCGCCGGCCTCGGGCTGGCCATCGTCCGAGAGGTCGCCGCCGCGCACGGCGGGACGGTCACCTTGTCCACGGCACCGGAAGGCGGCGCTCGATTCTTGGTGCGCTTACCACGCGTATAGTCATCAAAAGGACTACAGCATTCCACCTTTAGGCTAGACATTGAAGTAATCCGGGCGGATGATTGCGTTATCCGTCGGGGCGTGGGTTGGTCAGCTTCCGGGCTCTGGCGAGTGAGGCTACGCTTTTAGAGGGGTCGTCGGTAAGGGGTTCCAGACGGCGAGTGGGTGGAAGATCTGGCCTTTCGAACCTTTTAGTCTCGCGATTTCTCAATTGAGTAAATAGTGGCGACGGGGGTGGGCAACGATGCGTTGGCTTATCGGATCGAGCGTGAGGTTTCGACGTCTGATCATCGCCCTCGCCGCGGGGCTCATGGTGGTCGGCATCACACAGCTCGGCGCGACACCGGTGGACCTGCTTCCCGAGTTCGCTCGAACGAGGGTCGAGGTTCAGACCGAGGCCCTCGGGCTCTCCGCGGAAGAGGTCGAGCAGCTGATCACGGTCCCGCTCGAGCAGGACCTGCTCAACGGGGTCGCGTTCCTCGACGAGATCGAGTCGGCGTCGCTTCCCGGGTTGTCGTCGATCGTCCTGACCTTCGAGCCAGGGACCAGCTTGCTCGACGCCCGGCAGGTCGTGGCCGAGCGGCTCACCCAAGCGGTCGGGGTGGCCGGGCTGCCAGAGGTGGCGGAGCCACCCCAGATGCTGCAGCCCCTGTCCTCGACGAGCCGGGTCTTGATGGTCAAGCTGTCGTCGGAGGAGCTCTCACCGATCGAGATGTCCCTGCTCGCCCGCTGGGTGATCGTCCCGCGCCTCGTGGGCGTCGACGGCGTCGCGAACGTGGCGATCTGGGGGTTCCGGGACCGGCAGTTGCAGGTGCAGGTGGACCCCGCGCGGTTGGCGGCCGCGGACGTCTCGCTCGAGCAGGTCATCCGCACCGCGGGGAACGCGCTCGAGGTGTCCCCGCTCAGCTTCCTCGAGGCGTCGTCACCCGGGACCGGCGGATTCATCGACACGGTGAACCAACGGCTTCACGTTTTTCACGAGCAGACCATCTCGACGCCCGAGGAGCTCGCTCAGGTCCCGGTCGAAGGTCCGGAGGGCGGGGCGGCGCTCGTCGACGGTAGGCCGCTCGCCCTTGGCGAGGTGGCCCAGATCGTCGAGGACCACCAACCGCTGATCGGCGACGCCTTGTGCAGCGACGGGCCATGCACCTTGCTCGTCGTCGAGAAGTTCCCCGAGGCTAACACCCCCGCCGTGACCCGCGGGGTGGACGCGGCGCTCAACGCGCTCTTGCCCGGCCTGGACGGCATGCGGATCGGCACGTACACGTACCGGCCGGCGGCGTTCATCGAGGCGTCGTTCGACAACCTCGGCCGTGCGCTGTCGATCGGCGGGATCCTCGCGCTGCTGTTGCTGACCGCGTTCTTCTTCGAGTGGCGCGCCGCGCTGATCAGCGCTGTCGTGATCCCGATGTCGCTGGTGGTGGCGGGGCTCGTGCTGTACTTCAGCGGCGTCACCGTGCACACGATGACCTTGGCGGGGCTCGCGATGGCGCTCGTCGTCATCGTCGACGATGCCGTCGTCGACCTCGACCACATGGGGCGGCGGCTGCGTGAGCGCCGGACGAGCGGCGCGGGCACGCAGGGCTGGCGGACGATCGTCGAGGGGCTGCTCGAGATGCGCCAAGGGATCCTCTACGCGACGCTGATCGTCGCCGCGGCGCTGATCCCGTTCTTCTTCCTCCCCGGCGACGCGGGCGCGTTCCTGCCGCCCATTGCCGTCGCCTACCTGCTGGCGATCGCGGCGTCGACACTGGTCGCGCTGACCCTCACCCCCGCGCTGGCCGTGATGCTCCTCGCGGGGAAGCAGCCCGCGCGCCGCGAGTCCCCGCTGGTGCGCATGGGCCAGCGGGGCTACGACAAGGTTGCGCGGATCGTCCCGCGCACCGGCTTCGCGCTCCTCGCTTTCGGCGTGGTCGTCGCGATCGGTCTCGCCACGGTCGGATTCCTCGACCAACGTCTGCGCCCCACACTGCGAGAACGGGACGTGCTCGTGGAGATGCAGGCGCCCCCCGGCACATCCCTTCCCAGGATGGACGAGATCACGGCGCAGGCCGTCGGCGAGCTGCGTTCCCTGGCGGGGGTGGCGGCGGTCGGCGCCCACGTAGGGCGCGCGGTGTCCTCCGACCAGATCGTCAACGTCAACTCCGCAGAGCTGTGGGTCAACCTCGAGCCCTCGGCCGACTACGACGCCACGGTCGCCGCGATCGAGCGCGTGGTAGGCGGCCATCGCGAGGTGTCCAGCAACGTGCTGACCTATTCCGAGCAGCGAATCGGCGACGTCCTGCAACGCCAGGACGACGAGGTCCTGGTCCGCATCTACGGGCAAGACCGCGAGATCCTGGAGCGCAAAGCGCTCGAGGTACAGGCGGTCCTCGCCGGCGTCGAGGGCGTCGAGGACCCACGCGTGGAGCTGGTGGCCGACGAGCCGACCATCGAGGTCGAGGTGGACATCGCCAGGGCACAGGCCTTCGGCGTCAAACCCGGCGACATCCGCAGGGAGGCCGCCACCCTGCTCGGGGGCATCGTCGTCGGAAACCTGTTCGAGGAACAGAAGGTGTTCGACGTCGTCGTGTGGGGAGCTCCTGAGCTCCGCCAGAGCGAGGACCAGGTGCGCGGGCTGCCGATCGAGACGCCGGGCGGGGTGGTGCGCCTCGACCAGGTCGCCGACGTGCGGCTGGCGCCGAACGCGAGCGTGATCCGGCACGAGTCGGTCACCAGGTATATCGACGTCAGCGCCGGCGTGGCGGGGCGTCCGGTCGACGAGGTCTTGGGCGAAGTCGGATCGGCGCTGGAACAGGTCGAGTTCCCGTTCGAGCACCACGCGGAGCTCCTCGGCGGGTACGCGGAGCAGCAGGCCGCGCGCACCCGCGTGCTCAGCGTGGCGCTCGCCGCCGCGATCGGCATCCTCCTGTTGCTCCAGGCGGCGTTCGCCAGCTGGCGGCTCGCGGCACTGTTCTTCGTCGTCCTGCCGATGGCGCTGGTGGGAGGCCTGGTCGCGACGCTGGCCGACGGCGGTGAGGTCACGCTCGGCTCGGTGGTGGGGCTCGTCGCCGTCCTCGGGCTGGCCGCCAGCAACGGCGTCGTGCTGATCAGGACCTACCAGCGCCTCGAGCGCCATGAGGGTCAATCCTTCGGCTTCCCGCTCGTTGAGCGGGGAACGCGCGAGCGGCTCGGACCGATCCTCGCGACCGCGCTCGCGCTGGCGCTGCTCCTCGCGCCGGTCGTGATCGCCGGTGACGCGAGCGGGTTCGAGATCGTGCGACCGCTGGCCGTGGCGGTCATGGGCGGCCTGGTCACGTCGACGGTGCTGAGCCTCGTCGTCGTGCCCGCCGCCTATCTCTGGTACGGGCGGCGGTTCCAGGACGCGGACGCGTGGCGCGAGGACGAGGAGCTCCGCGCCATCCACGCCGGGACGCTGTCCAGCCTCGGGGGCCCCCAGCAGGAGCTGGGGAATCGGGCCTCGACGCTGTCGACGCGTCGGGGCCCCCAATGACCCGATCGGCCGCAGCCTCCTGGATGATCGCCGCGTTGCTGCTCCCGGCGTGTGGCGGCCCGGTGTCGGACGAGCACGAGATCAACGAGCCGGTGACGCTCGAGCACGTTGAAGGATCGGACATCGCCCGCGTCACGTTGACTCAGCGGGCCGCCGAGCGGCTCGACATCCAGACCGCTCCGGTCCAGGCCGACGGCAACCGGAGCGTGGTCCCCAGCGCCGCGGTGTTCGTACAGCCCGACGGCACGTTCTGGGTGTACACGAGTCCCGAGCCGCTCGTCTTCGTCCGCCACGAGATCATCGTGGACCACGACGACGGAGCACGCACCTTCATCACGGCCGGGCCACCGCTGGGAACCCAGGTCGTCACCGTAGGGGTGCCCGAGCTGCTGGGCGCCGAGTACGAGATCGGTCATTGACTCAGTGGTCCCTTCCGGAAATCCGTTGGTATTCGGACGGCCATCCCACGCCCGGCGCTCGCGGCGTTGCGCCTCGCTTACATATGAGCCTTGCGGATATGCGCACTCGGCGCGCCTTGCGAGCAGGGCGCAGTGCCGCCCTCGATACGTAACGATATTTCCGGAAGGGACCACTTAGGGGGCGCATGCGCCCCAAAGTCCGAGTTAGGGGACGGGCCTCAGTCACCCTATCAACGGGAGGAGGCGCGGGGCGCCGTCTGCTTCAGGTAGCAGCTCAGCGGGCCAGCGTTGGCGCGATTTGGCTGACAGCCGATCTAACAGCCGCATCGCGATCAGGTCCTCGGTTCCCGGCTTTACCTCGACGAGACCCTCGTCGACCATGCCTTGAAGCCAGTCTTGCCCACGCTGGGTGCGTACGAGCGTCAGCGTCCAGCCGTCGTCGGCGCCGATCCCACCCGTCGAGATGTCCGCATGCTCCGCGGCGAAGTCCGGGCACGTCTTACAACCCTCTCGCGTGAACGGGTGCAACTCCTTCAACGGAATGTCGTAATAGCCACCGTCTCGGGTCCACACCATGAAGCGGCCTTTGACGTTAACTTTCGTGACATCATTCACGTCGATTCCGTGCTCCGCCAACACCTGTTGTTGGCCTTCGTACGTGAACGTTTTCGAGCACATCAAGCCGATCGTCAGGGCGATCTTCCGTTCGTACTTGCGCACGCCGTGAGCCGGCAACGAGCCATTGATTGACGCCTGGCAGCTCATCCCCACAAGCGCGATATTGCGCAGCTTACGGTCGTCGGCCTCGCGCATCGCGAGGGGGTTGGCGCTATAGGTGTACCGAGACCCCGCCGTTCGGAGCACGCCCTCGCGGTCCGTGACCAATGCCGGTACGGCGTCGAACACGCGCTCCGCGGAGAAGTCGCTGGTCAGCGCACCGTCAATGCGGCCGGTTTCCAGACCCCAGATGAGCATGGCCGACACGAGCCCACCGTCCTGGCCCGCCTGCTGGACAGCCGCCTCCGTCGCGCGTACCAGCAAGACCGACCGCGCGACGCCGTAGACCTCCTCACGTTGGCGTGGCCGGCCGAAGAGCGTCTCGTCGAGCTCTATCTCCCATGCGCGGAATCGCGGGCAGGCCTTCGTGCAGATGTCGCATCCGCGGTCCCCGTGGAAGCACTCGTCGACGCCCATCCCCTCGCCGATCTGAACCGGGTGATAATCGTCGACCCGGTAGTCGAGCACATCACGGGGACAAGCCATGACACACGCGGCGCAACCGGTGCAAAGGTTGGTCTGGACCACCTCGTGAAACAACTCGCGCCACTGGAAAACGCCCATGAGGGCCAAGTCTATGTGCCGAGCCGCCGATCCGAGGATCCGTCACGGGACTGCGGCCGATGCGCGCTATCGCTGGGCGTAGCACTCGGCGCATATGCCGAAGATGTCGGCGCGGTGGGCAGTCACGTGGTAGCCGTGGCGGATGGCGACATCGTCGACCCAGCGCTCGACGTCGGCGGCGCCGATCTCTTCGACGCGGTTGCACACCTCGCACACCAGATGGTGGTGATGGGCGTTCCCGCAGAGGCGGAACGCCTGCTCGCCGTCGCGATTGAAGGTGTCGAGGAAACCGGCATCGGCGAGGGCCGTCAGGGTCCGGTACACCGTCGTGAGCCCCACGGGCTCGCCAGCCTGGCGCAGCTCCATATGGAGTTCTTGCGCGGTGACCGAGGCCTCGCGCGAGCGCAAGGACTCGAGCACGGTGAGACGCTGGCGGGTCGCGCGGAGCCCTGCTCCACGGAGCGCGTCTTGCGCGGCCTGAATCGCCACGGCCGTCCCTTCTTCACCGAAACGTCAACCGGACCGTGCGGAGAGGCGTGAGGATACGTTCCGTCCTAGCGCCACGATCGCGTACAACGCGATGGCGGTCAGAACAATCGCCGCTCCTGGTGCGAGATCAGCGTAGAAGGCGGTAAAGAGCCCGATGATCGCGCTACATGCCCCTACCGCCGATCCGAGCACCAGCGTACCCCGGTAGCTGCTCGCAATCTGGGCAGCCGTCGCAACCGGGATGATCATCATCGACGATACCTGCAGCAGGCCGATCGTCGACATCCCCCCCACGACCACCAGTGCCACCACCACGGTGAGCGCCAGCACCAGCCCGTCTGTCGGGACACCGCTGACGCGCGCCGCCTCCTCGTCGAACGCGATGGCCACGAGCGGGCCGTAGAGCAGGATGACCACAACGCAGACAGCCAGCGCGAGCACGGCGATCGTCCCGACCTCGGTCCATCGCAGGTTCAGCGGGCTGCCGAATAAGAAACCCAAGAGTCCCGCCGCCCCCGCTCCCGCCCGGTTGGCGAACAGGAATCCACCCGCGATCCCGCCGTAGAAGATCAGCGCGAGTGACAAGTCTTGAGGGAGGCCACCCCGCGCGAGCCGGTGCAGCGCCACGGCGGCGATCAGTGTCAGCACGAGCGCGCCGACGATCGGGTTCACCGATACGAGGAAGGCCAGCCCGACGCCGGCGAACGCCACATGCCCCATGCCGTCCCCGATCAGGCTCTGTCCCCGTTGTACGACGAACGCTCCCACGAGCGGCGCGACGGCGGCCACGATCGCGCAGGCGATCAGCGCCTGCCGCATAAACGTGAACTCCAGCGCCCTCATCGCGTGCCACGCTCGGAGGGTTCCCCCGTCTGGGTGGGGGTCACCTCGAACACCTGCCCCGCGCGGATGGTAAGAATGCGATCCGCGAGTCCGGCGAAGCCCGCCGGGTCGTGGCTCACGTAGACGACCGCGACCCCCTCGACCTGGACGAGATGCTCCAGAGACTCGCGCAAGACCGAGCGTGCCTCGGCGTCGACGCCAGTCGTCGGCTCGTCCAGGAGGAGCATGCTCGGCGCGGTGACGAGTGCCCGGGCGATCAGCGCGCGCTGCTGCTGTCCGCCCGACAAGCGGCCGATGGGGCGCTTACGCACCGCGGCGAGGCCCGTAAGGTCGAGGACGTGCTCGATCCGATCACGCTGCGCGCGCGACGGCCGGCGGATCAAGCCAAGCTGTCCCGCCAACCCCGTACCGACGACCTCCTCGACGCTTACGGGTAAGGACGCCTGCGCGACCGCGCGCTGCGGGACGTAGCCGATGCGCCCCCAGTCCGTAAAGCTGTCGATCGGGGTACCGAATAGGCGAACCACGCCTTGGGTGGGATGGAGCAGGCCGAGGGCTACACGCGTCAGCGTGGTCTTGCCCGACCCGTTGGCGCCGACGACGGCGACGAACTCGTGCGTGCGGATCTGGAGCGACACGTCTCGCAGCACGGGAATCCGTTGGTAGGCGAAGGTCACCCGATCGAGCGTGAGCGCAGGAGCTTTAGAG
>JBOGED010000091.1:0-4454 GCA_050743625.1 Egibacteraceae bacterium
CTCGGTCAAGCTTGAGGCGCGACTTTCCCTCGTATCCGGAGGAAAACTGCAGGTCAGGCTCGAGCACCCCCGACCGGCGGTACCGCGAGATTCAACAACAGCCTGTATTCCGCCGATATCCCACACACAACACACGCCTGGCAGGGCGGGTGTGCGATTACGGGCGGGGATGCGCCCGAGCAGGCACATCACACCGGGAACGCCGCGAGGCGAGCGGGTGGGCGGCTGCGGTCGGAAACAGCAACGTCATTTATGCCCAGCCCCCCCTTTGTCAGGGCGGCTGCACCGGCTGCACCCTGAGCGGCACCTGCGGCACCTGCATGCCACTGGTCACGCTCTACCGCAAGGCCAAGGCCCCCTTGGCAAGGTACTGCCAGCACCAGGAGCGAGAGGAAGCAACCGCATGACCGACGACATCCAGACAAGCCCCGCCCAAAGCCGACGACGGAGATCGAGCTCGTCCCGAACCTCGACGTCCTGTCTGAGGCAGACGTGTGCTCCTGCTCGGCCGGAGACGACAACCCCTTCTAACCCGCGCGTACACAGGCCCGACGCGTTGCGGCGTCGGGCCTGTTTCGTCGGTGAACGTTGTTATCGTGCGGGACATGCGATTCCGATGGGACTGGCTGCATCCGGTGGTCTCGGTTCCGTACGTGCCCGCGCTCGGCCCTGTCCACCCTGGCGCCCTGTCCGCCGATCTCTTCAACGCGGTCGCCGACGTCGCGAACACTGGCGAGTTCCTGCCCTATGACAAGGACCGGCGTTGGTTCGGCAGAAAGGACGAGCGGCTCCTCGTAGACGAGATCATCCACACGCCGGACCGCACTGTCGTACCCACCTCCTCCAGCGCCGGACGCGGCCTGATCAAGATCTACCACTACAGCCCCCGCACACCTGAAGTCGGCGAAGTCGCCAACTGGGCGCACCAATGGTGCACCACGTACGGCACGGCGAGCGGCAAGCTGTTGTGGTTCCAGGAGTCTGGCGAAGGAGCCCGCGGGCGGCTGATGCTCAAGATCTTCAGCGATCGGGACCTGGAGGTCAGTGACCGAGTGCGCACGCTTGAGGACTGTGCGGTAGCCGACACCTTCCCCGCCTTCGCCGAACAACTGGGAGTGGACGGCTTCTCGTTCCTCCACCAGAGGCCGGGCACTCAGACGGCCCGATCTTGGTCGCGGTAGAAGACCGGCGCATCGTCGGCGCTGTCGGCCCCTCGAGCACCCTCACCGACGCGGGCGGCGCCAATACTCAGCCGCCTCAATACTTCGCGGTCCACCCTGCCTACAGGCAGCGAGGCCATGGGCGCGCCCTTTGGCGCGCGGCCATGGCCTGGGGGAGAAGCAACGGGGCGGAATACAAAGTCCTCCAAGCCTCCGCGGGTAGCGCAGCTGAACGTCTCTACATGTCCGAAGGACTGGCAACGCTGGGCTTCGTCTGCACACGAGACCTGACGCTCACGCCCGCCTGATCACCGGAAGAGCGGATCCGGACGTCTACGCCGATCGTGGCGCGACCTTTCTGCGAACTGCACGGCCGTAGCGAATCCAGATTGCAGCAAAAGGCCTTCATACGCCGATCATGAAGCAGTCGGTGATCGTGAGGGTCCGTGTCGGAATAACGGTCATTTGCGGTGACCTCGGCGAAGAGCAATGGACCACCAATTTAGGCGACCAACGCGCCGCGCTGGCCCCGTCGGGGGATCCGAGTCCCCACGAACTGTTGTCCGCTGCCAGTGCGCCTGCCAGCTTTCGCGCGCTGGCGCGCAAAGCAGCGATCAGCATGTGTTTCCGGCGTCCCGCAAGCCGTTTGCCTGTGACTTTGCGCGCACGCACGCAAAAGTCACCATGCCCTCAAACCAGGCACGTTGACGAGTATCCTCAAACAAGCGGGACTGAAAGTATCTGGATGATGAAGGGTTACGCGGTCGTGATCGAGGGCGACGAGGGCTCTTACTCTGCCTACAGCCCGGACCTTCCTGGCTGTGCCGCTACTGGCTCTACGCTCGATCAGGTCCTCCAGGAAATGCGCGAGGCGATCGAATTCCACCTGGAGGGCCTTCGGCTTTATCGACAGCCCGTGCCAGAGCCGTCCGCAGTGGCCACAACGGTCTCTTGGCTTGGACGACTTCGTCGCCTGCTATCGGGCCGGCCCGCGCCGCGAGCGAGCGGTTCCCGCCCGTTTCGCTCACGACGAGCGGCTCGCCTGGGGCAAAGCCAGCCTCGCAGGAATCTGAGGAGACGCGCAGGCTTGGCTGTTCGCGTGTGCGGCCCCCGGTGAACTTCAACATTCAGTGCCCCGAGAAGCTCACCTTGCGAGCGGTCGAGGAGCGCACGGCCTCTTGGGGAGAGCTGGTATCCGACGTCCAGGCTCTGGGGTGAGGCCTAGCTCCTTGAGCTTGCGCACGTCGGCCTTGAACGAGGCCGTGTCGCGGGCGAGTGAGGCGGCGAGGTCCGCGGCGCGCGTGTGCGGCCGCTCGCCGATCAGGCGCAGGAGCGTCATCGTCCATGGGCCGCCGTGGCCTGCGTCGAGTCGTGCCAGACGCTGTGTCAGGTCGGCCACATCGCCGTCGGACAGCGTGTCTACCTCGCGGAGGTCTTCTCGAGGGTCGCGTCCGGCGAAGTGGAAGTCGATCCGGTACAGGTCACCGGCCCCATAGGCGTCTAACTCCTCGAGGAGCGCTGTTCGAGATGGGAGCCCCGCCTGATTCGCGTCTCGCTCAGTGATGTCCGCGACAGTCACCACGGTGACGGTGTCGATCGCAAGGACGCCTACCGGGGTCCGGTGACGAGCGCCGGGACGGGCCCTGGGGCGCTGCCAGCGTCGGAACGCGACGGTCACGGTGCCGTCGGCGAGCCCTTTGTGCAAGTGCGCCTTGAAGAACATGCTCAGTCTCCCCCGATCGGGTGTGCCGAATATCCCCAGAAAGTCGGCGGGGACCGTAACCAACCCGCCCGCTCGCGCGCTGACCCCTTTGAGCGACACGAAACGTCCACGGCGATTAGGGGGCGGAACGATGCATCGCACTAGGAACCGCACAGGCTGCGGGCGATGCTCGTGCCAGGATTGCTCATGCCGCTCATCTCGGTGATCGAGATCGCGAACGCGACGGTCTAGATCAGGCGGGCCGGCCACCCTGGGATCGTAAGCAGCGGGAGCTGAAGATCCCAGGGTGGCCGATGCCTTCTTCGCTGGCTGATCGCCGACGGGTAGGCTCGGGCACATGCTCGCCGCGACCGCTGTCCGCTTTTCAAACGAGGATCCGCTCTCAGGCCTTGAGGTCGGAGAGCGCTCGGACGCTGCACCACCCGCCCAGGGATGGGAGATCGTGCGGGTCCGGGCAACGAGCTTGAACCATCATGACCTGTGGTCTCTTCGAGGGGTGGGGCTCCGAGGAGACCGGCTCCCGATGATTCTGGGATGCGACGCGGCGGGAGTTACCGCCGAAGGGCGCGAGGTGGTCGTCCACGCCGTCATCTCGGGTGAGGGCGGGATCGAGGAGCCATCGCGGGAGTTCTCGCTGTTCTCGGAGGAGTACCCCGGCACGCATGCCGAGCTCGTTGCCGCACCCAGCCGCAACCTGCTCGACAAACCCACGGAGCTGTCCTTCGCCGAGGCCGCATGCCTCCCTACCGCATGGCTGACCGCCTATCGCATGCTCTTCGTGCAAGGCGACCTCCGTCCAGGGCAACGGGTGCTGGTCCAAGGGGCGGGTGGCGGTGTGTCGACCGCGGCGATCATGCTCGCGCGCGCGGCTGGCCTGCGGGTGTACGTGACCAGCCGCTCCGAGGAGAAGCGCAAGCGCGCGGCCGAGCTCGGAGCGCATGCGACGTTCGAGGCGGGAGCACGACTGCCCGAGCGGGTTGACGGGGTGATGGAGACTGTCGGCGAGGCGACTTGGGGGCATTCGCTGCGCAGCGTCGAGGCCGGTGGGGTCATCGTCTGCGCGGGATCGACGTCAGGCCCTAACCCGCCGGCGGAGCTGCAACGGGTCTTCTACCGCCAGATCCGCATCGTTGGCTCGACGATGGGCACGCGCCGCGAGCTGGGCGACCTGATCCGCATGCTGCGCGACACCGGCGTCCGGCCCGTGATCGACGCGACCTATCCCCTCCGTGAGGCCAAGGCCGCGTTTCAACAGATGCACAGCGGTGAGCTGTTCGGCAAGATCGTCCTCGAGCCCTAGAGTTCGCTGGCTTACGGCAGAACGGCCTCAGGCTCCAGCGCGACGATGCCGGTCGCGCCGAGGGCGCGAAGATCGCCGAGGCGGGACCACAGGTCGTCGCTGGCTACGACGAAGTGGACGGCGACGAGGTCCTCCCGCCCAGCCAGGGGCAGGACCGTCGGTGAGGCAAGACCGGGGAACATCGCACTCAGGGCGTCGAGCCGCTCTCTTGGGACGTGCAGCATCACGTAACGCTGGTGGCGAGCGGCTACCACCGCAGCGGCCCGCAGCT
>JBOGED010000092.1:0-3420 GCA_050743625.1 Egibacteraceae bacterium
GCTGGGAAGTGCGGAAGTGGGGGAGCTAAACGCCGACCAGAAGTGCGGAAAGCAAGGTAGAAGGGCCAGGACACCGGCTTTCGCAAATCACGGTTCCTTGGGCGTCTAGACTGGTGATCCGCGCAGCTGTCGGTCGGAGTTCCCGCAGGTCAGCGGTTGCGAAACGGCGTCCCCGTCATCTAGCGGTCCAGGATACCGGCCTTTCAAGCCGGCGGCGCGGGTTCGAATCCCGTCGGGGACACGCACAGCATGGGAAACAGGGGGAGCGGCTTGAGCCGCGGGAGTGGTTTCTTCGTGCGGTGAGGTGTTGCTGTTGATGGCGGTGTGCATGGTGTTCGCGGTGTCGTCGGTGAGGGTCACCCGGCATCTGGCGCGGTTGGCTGGCTTGTCGTAGCAGACTTCGAGGCGGAAGGCTTCGAAGAGTGCTCGCAGCATCGTGGCGGGGATCTCCTCGGGGTCGAGGTGGACTAGCGGGTGATTATCGAGGAGGTCTGGGGTCTGAGAGCCAGCGGTTGGAGGATTGTCTTCCAGCGGGCAACCGACAGGTCCGAGGAAAGACATTGCGTCGATCGGAGTGAGGGTCAGGAAGCCCGGGGGCGTCCAGCACCGACATCCTCCCGGACAACTGCCCCTTATCAGGTCAAGCAGTCCGAGAACAGCCGCAGGCACATACTCACTGTCGGAATGAAAGATGCAGCCGGGCTGCAGCTTGATGTAATCGGCGGCGGCGTCGACGGCGGCGCACACCAGGTTGGTGTGCAGGCTGTCCTACAGCGACCAGCCGATCACCCGCTTTGGAGTAACAATCGATCTCCGTGGCCAGGTACAGCCACCCTTGCCACGGTGAGGTAGACCGTCGGCGAGGTACCAAGTCAGGTTGGCCCTTTTCCGACGGTCTCCTGCCGAACCCGCCGTACGGCTTTCACCGCAACGGGCTCTCCGGTGGCCGTGTCCGTGTGACGCGGTTGGCTATCCGGTGTGGATGAAATCGTGGCAACAGCCGCAGACGATCAAGCTCTTGCGGCGCATTCTGGCCATGGTTTTCATCCATGCGGGTGTGTCGGCCCTTCCCGGTGCGGTGAGGTCGGCGAGCTTGCGGACGTGGTGGACCTGGATGTCGTCCGTGCCCTGACAGATCTCGCACACTCCCCGCAGGAGCCGGTGGATCAGCCCCCGGTAGCGGAAAGGGCACCGGTTGGCACAAACCTCGGGAGCGGGTAGGTGAATTTCGTACACGGCGGTGTACGGCGGTGTGGCCTGGGGGGAATGGATGAGGATGTCCCGTAGCGCCCTGATAATGGCTTGGCGCACCGCGGTTAGACGGCGAAGCGCCATGACTGGCAAGGTTGGGTTGACACTTCGAAGTTCATACTTTCTTGATGGCTGAGGCTGCTGCCGAATCTTCGGTGACCACCGCGTTGACCGTGCTGTCGCGGGTGTCCTACCGCGGCCAGGAGATCACCGGTCCCCGGCTGCGCGGCCTCCTCGCCCTCCTTGCGAGTGACCTGCGCACCGGCTGCAGCACCGCCCGGCTGGTGGACGAGCTCTGGCCACACGAGCAGCCTGAGAACCCGACCAAGGCGCTTCAGATCCTCGTCTCCCGCGCCCGAGGGCAACTGGGCTCCGATGTCATCGCCACGACCCCCACTGGCTACCGCCTGGCGTTGGGCGAGGACCAGGTCGATGCCTCCGCGGTCCTGCTCAGCGCGTCTGCGGCCGCCCGCTCCTCCCGTATCGGGGACCACGCGGCCGCGCTCGAGCACGCTGAGGCGGGGCTTACCCTGTGGGAAGGAGACGAGAGCAACGACACCGGGCTCGGCGACCCGGTGTCCGCGCTGCATGCGGAACGGGCAACGACCTACCGGTCGCTGCTGCGTGCCCGCGCGCTGGCGCTGTCGCGGCTGGGCCGCCATGCCGAGGCGGTCGAGGCCCTCACCGAGCTGTCCCGTGAGCGCCCGCGGGACGAGGTCCTGCTGGAGCTGCTGCGAAGTGAGGCGGCGACGGTGGGACCGTCCGTGGCGCTGGCCAGGTACGAGACCTACCGCCGCGCACTCCGCGACGAGCTCGGCAGCGACCCTGGGCCCGCCCTCCAGACCGCGCACCGGCAGCTGCTGCAGGGAGAGGCGCCCGCGGTCCGGCACGGCATCCCGCACGAGCCCAACCGTTTGCTCGGCCGCGACGATGACATCGCCGCGGTCGCGGACCTGCTGCGCAGCTCCCGGGTCACCTCGATCGTCGGCGCCGGTGGGCTGGGCAAGACCCGCCTTGCGCACGCCGTGAGCCGCCGGGCCGAGCAGCGCATCGTGCACCTGGTAGCGCTCGCCGGGGTGACCACCCACGACGATGTCGCCGGCGAGGTCGCCTCGGTCCTCGGCGTCGGGGAGCCCAAGCACACCTTGGTTGGTCACGGCGCAGTCCGGCGGACGTCCTCAACAGCATCGTCAACGCACTTGGCCCTGGACCCGTACTGCTGGTGCTGGATAACTGCGAGCACGTCATCCGCGGCGCCGCCGAACTCGTGCAGGCGCTGGTGTCGATGACCCGGGACCTGCGGGTGCTCACCACCAGCCGCGCCCCGCTGAGGCTCTCATCGGAATCGGTGTACCTGCTGCCGGAGCTGAGCCTGCCGACGACCGTCGAGCTGTTCGAGCAGCGCGCCAGGGCGGCCCGCCCTGGCATCGACCTACCCGCCGACGTCGTGGAGGCGCTGTGCAGCCGCCTGGACGGACTGCCGCTGGCGGTCGAGCTGGCAGCCGCGCGAGTGCGGGTCATGTCGGTCGCCGACATCACCCGCGCTCTGGACGACCGTTTCGGCTTGCTGCGGGGCGGCTCGCGGGACGCGCCGCAGCGGCACCACGCTTTGCATGCCGTGGTCGACTGGAGCTGGAACCTCCTCGAGCCGTCCGGGCAGGCGGCGATGCGAGCGTTGTCGGTGTTTCCGGGAGGGTTCACCGCGCACGCCGCGCGGCACCTGGTCGGCAGCGATGACGATGAGGTGCTGCGGGTCCTGGAGCATCTAGTCGACCAGTCGCTGCTCAAGGTGGCTGACGCGCCGTCGGGCACGCGCTTCCGGATGCTGGAGACGGTGCGCGAGTTCAGTGCGGCGCACCGTGAGGCGGCCGGGGAGACCGACCGCGTGACCGCCGATTTCCTCGCGTGGGCACGCGACTTCGGTATCGCGCACCACGAGTCGGTCTTCGGCCCGGACCCCTTCGCGTCCGCGGAGCGGATCCTGGCGGAGCAGGACAACCTCGTGCAGGCGCTCCGTCGCGGGCTCGAACAGGCAGATGGCGCCACGGTGGCAGCGACGTCCGCCCTACTTAGGGCTTGGGCAGGAATAACGTTGTGGTTTGTCCTGGTTCGGTCTGACCGTCGCGGCAGCGGCCGCCCGTTGTGTGCTGGATCCCGGCGGTATACCGC
>JBOGED010000093.1:0-5682 GCA_050743625.1 Egibacteraceae bacterium
AGGCTGGGGTGCCTTCGCTGGCCTTGCCGTTCATCGCGTCGTAGTCGGCCTGCCTGCCATAGATCATGACCAGATACTTCGACATTCCCTTGCTCCTTTCGTGATGAGCGCCCGGTGTGGGCGCCACTCGCAGGAGACGTCGGAGCCGGAGCTAGGACCTCGACATCTCGGGACAACTTTCCTTGACGAGAGGTCGAGGAGGACGTCCGGTGGTGTGTCTCGCTCACCGGGCGGCCGTGTGGCCGGGACTACGGTTGGCTAGGAAACGCACATACTCGTCGTGGTTTCGCGGGTTGCCGTCGAACCGCTCCCGGACCGGGACAGGGCCGCAGACCTGGCGGTCGTGCCCGGGTTCGTACCAGATCGTCCCCTCGCCGTGCGTGAGCCTGGGAAGCGCGATGACGAGGTCTTGGAGCAATCTGGCCGGGATCTCACCCGGGATGACCCAGGTTGATCCTGTTTCTGTTGACTGTCCGATATCCGCCCCCAGCGACAGAAGAAATCCGATGACGCCGCTCAGGGCATCATCCGGAACCTCGACCTCGATGGTGTAACTCGGCTCGTAGACATCACTTCCCGCCATCTCCAACGCCTGCATCAGTACCATGGGTGTCAGGTTGCGGAAATCGGCAGCCCCTGTCATCGGAGCTTCGTAGCCGACGTGCGTGAGAATGACTGAACAATCGGTCACCTCCCAGCCGTGCAGTCCTTGTTGGAGCGTCGCCATCGCAGCGTCCTCAATGGCGCGGTAATAGGCGCGCGGCAGTAAGCCCAATCCCACTTCGCGCGTGAAGGTGTTGCCCACGCCGAATGGTGTAGGTTCGATCCGCAGTCCTACCGTCTGCCAAAACTCATTGGGCCCGCGCGGCTCGAACTCCCAGAGCGCATTTCCCACACCGATCGGTCGTTCAAAGGAGACCGGCTGCACCTGCTCGAAGACGGCTTCGACCCCGAATTCGCGCTTAAGCCGTTCTGCGATCACCTCCTTCTGTACCACTCCGTACAGGAGAACCGAGGTCGCACCGCCGCCAGCCGTGCGCGTCCGGATGAATGGGTCTTCGTCGGCGAGTTGGGTCAGGGCCGCGTGGAGTTCTGGCTCCTCCCCGGGCTGCTGCGACCGCATGATCGATTCAAGGATCGGTGGGGAAAAATGGGCCTGCGGTTCCGCTCCGTCCGGCTCACCCAGTTGGTCGCCGACCCGGACCTGGGGCAGGCCGCGCAGCTTGGCAATGCTCCCCGGAGTGAGTGGTCCGGGTCGAGACCGCACGCCGCTTCCCGTGCTGCCGGCCCCGATGACCTCCAGACCGGCGATGCGTCCGCGGTACTCCTGGACCGCGCCACCGGCCTCCCGTCGCCGGAAGGTCACCCGTTGCCGGTCGTGCAAGTTTCCGGAGAAGAGCCGCAGATAGGCGATCTTCTCCCCCTTGCTGCCACGTTCGATGGCGAAGACCGTGCCGCAGAGGCCGTCGTCTGGCGCCGAACGGTGGTGAACCGGGAGGAAGGCACGCACTCCGTCGGTGAGTTCCGTGGTGCCCGCGCCCGAGAGTGCGGACCCGAAGAAGACCGGGTGTACCAGGCCCGCGTTCGTCTGCTCCTTGAGCAGTTCGCGGAGATCCTCGCGCGCAGGAACGGACTCGTCGACGATGTGTCTTCGCAACTCGTCATCGTGGTCCGCGAGGAGTTCGGCCACTTCGGTGGAGAAGGTCTCGTCGTCGAACGACCGCGTGATGACGGAGGCGCCACGGGTTCCTCGTTCACTGACCCGCTCCATCGGCACGATGGCCGGGGTCAATCTCTTGCGGATCTCCGCCAGGAGGTCGTCGTGCCGAGCGCCCATCCGGTCGATCTTGTTGACGAAGATCAGCGTGGGCAAGCGCATGCGTTTGAGTGACCGCATCAGCACTCGGGTCTGGGCCTGAACGCCCTCTACTGCCGAGATCACCAGGACGGCCCCGTCGAGCACGGACAGGGCACGCTCGACCTCGGCGATGAAGTCCGGGTGGCCCGGCGTGTCCACGAGATTGATCTGCAGGTCACCGAGAGCGAACGACGCCACAGCCGAACGGATGGTGATGCCCCGCTCCCGCTCCAATTCGTTGGTATCCGTCTGCATATTACCACCGTCGACGCTACCGAGCTCCGAGATGGCGCCGTTTTCCTCCATCAAAGCCAAGAACCATCACTGGGGTAAGAGCTGCCATATTGTACGTGTAGATTGCCGAAGCCGCACCACCGCGGGAAGGCGTCCAGCCTACCCGCCTGCACCGGTGGGCGGGGGTCCATCTGTGGCGTATGGCCAGCCCACGTCTCGCCTGCCGGAGGCCTCTTCCTCGGACGGGTGGGGTTCAGTGGTCTGGCGCACAGAAGCGGCTCAGCGCAGTCGCTGTCTCCTCGGGCAGCTCTTCGGGAAAGAAGTGACCTGCCCGGACGGGATAGCCACGGACGTCGTCTGCCCAAGCGTGCCAGAGCGCTAACGGTCCTCCCGCCGCCTGGTACCAGAGGTCGAGCGGTCCTCCGCCGCTCCAGAGCACGAGGACAGGACAGGCGATGCGCCGGCCGGCTTCGCGGTCGGCGAGGTCATGGGCACGGTCGAGCGTTGCGGCCGCCCGGTATTCCTCGCAGATCGCATGGACCCGCGCGGGATCGCGCAGCGCTCGGATGTAGGCCTCGCGGACCTCAGGAGGGAACGCCTCGGGAGCGGATCCCCATCCACCCATGGCGTCATCCACCCATGGCGTCATCCACGACGGCGTCAGGAGCCGCGGACAAGAGGCGCTCGGGCAGGGGCTCGGGCTGCGCCAGGAGCGACCACGGCCAGAAGGCAGTCGCGAACCTCGAGTCCGCCCGCTCCCAGACGTCCGCGGTTGGCACGACATCGAGCACCGCGAGGTGATCGACCCGATGCGGGTGGTCCAGCGCAGGCGATAGGCGACCCGGCCGCCTCGGTCATGCCCGGCGACCGAAAAGCGCGGGAAGCCGAGATGTCGCATCACCGCGATCGCGTCCCCGGCCATGGCTCGCTTCGAGTAGGGAGAGTGGTCGTGCGTGGAGGCGGGACAGCCGCTGCGCCCGTAGCCACGCAGGTCGGCGCAGACCACGGTGAACCGTCGCGCCAGCAGCGGCGCCACCCAGCGCCACATCAGGTGTGTTTGCGGGAAGCCGTGCAGGAGCAAGATGGGCGGCCCAGACCCACCCCTTCTCCAAAGGATCCCGAAGATGCGGGTCTCCCTGGACTTGACCTCGGCGGTTTCGAACCCCTCGAGCATCAGCCGCATCACCTCGCTCGAGCGCTCGGTTCCAATGACATCGGTGGCGCTGGCCGAGTTGTTCGAGCCGGACGCCCAGGGGTCCGCGCCGTACGCTTCCTGCGGAGCCGGAGAACGCTGGCAGTAGGCACGTCCTGAGATCGCGGTTTCTGCATTACTGAATGAAAGGGATTCGGCAGATCATGCTCTATGCCCTGTTCAAGTTCGTGCACGTTGCCTCGGTGATCGTGTGGGTCGGCAGCATGCTCACGCTGACGGTACTGGGTGCCCGGAGCGCTCGTGAGCGAGATCCCGCCGGCGCGGCCGCGCTCGGTCGGGCGGCCGGCTTCTTTGGGCAGAACGTCGCCGGGCCGGCCGCCGGGCTCGCGCTGCTCGCGGGGGTCGCCGGGATGGTGACGGGTCGGTTGGCGATCACCAGCCTGTGGATCCTGTGGGGCTTCGCGGCCTTGCTGTTGTCGGCGGGTATGGGCGCGACCGTGCAGCGCCGCGCGGGCGAGCGGCTCGGTCGGCTGCTCGCGACCGCGGGGCCGGAGGATCCGGGGGTGCCAGAGGCGCGGCGGCGTATGGCCCGCCTCAACTGGATCAACCTCCTGATCTTGACGTCGGCCGTGTTCGTGATGGTGGCCAAGCCGGCGTAGGGCCGCCGTGTTGCCGCGGCCTCCTCACTGCAGGGCGGCAAGCTGCTCGGCCATGATCTCGAGGCCTTCGACAGCCAGGTAGCCGTGACCCGAATAGTCGTAGGCGAGCGCAACCAGGTGGTCGTTGCAGGGCGGTCACATCGCTGAGCTCGCGCGTACTCAGGAGTCGGTCCCGGGCGCTGTCCGCGGTGCTGTCCCCGAACCCATACAGGGCGACCAGCACGTCGGGATCCCCCGCGACGAGCTCCTCGACGCTGACCTCGAAGGAGCGTTCGTCGACGTCGGCAAACACGTTCGTGAAGCCGAGCTTGCTCATCAGGGCATGACCCATGCTGCGGTTGCCGTAGCCTGCCTGCGGGTCCTGGTCGTAGACTGGAGGACCGCTATGTCGGAGTCTTCGAAGCCGCTCTGCCGCTCTTCTATCGCGGTGACGCGTTCGCGTAGGTCGGCTACGGCCTTGGCGGCCTGGTCTTGGGTGTCGAGCAGCCGCCCGTAGAGCTCGATGTCGGTGTAGATGCCCTCGAATGCCCCGAAGTCGCCCTCCGACTGTGGGTCGCCTTCGTCGATGTGGTAGCCGGAGATGTTGATCGTCGGGATGCCGACCTCCGCCAGCTCCTGGGGGGTGGTCGCGTCGAACCCCCAGGCGATGACCACGTCGGGTTGCTGGCCGATGACGATCTCTTTGGAGAGGTTGTCGGCGGGCACGGCGTCCAGGGCGTCCTCGGCCGGGCCAAGCGGTTCTCCGTAGCTGGGCGTAGGTGGTGATCCGGTCAGCGGCGCCAGCGGCCCACATAAGGCTCGCGGCCTCCGCGGCGATGACCATGACACGCTCGGGAGCTTGCGGGATCGTGACCTCGCGGCCACAGTTCTCGATGGTCATCGGGAACTGGCCCGACTCGGTCGCGCCCGCGGCAGGGCGTCCAGCGCGGCGAGCAGCGCGGCGGCGACGATGAGCAGGCTCTTGCGGGTCATCGGGTGACCTGTACCGCGGTCAGGTCCATGTCGTACTCGGTGACGGGCACGTCGAAGCCCGACACGGCCGGCCCGACCGCCCAGAACCGGGGTGGGTGCACGATGGGCACGAACGCGGCGCCCGCTCGCTTTCGTCCGTGGCGAAGACCGCGGCGTCGACGAGCGTATCGAGCTGGGGGCTGACCCACAGCGGGACGCCACCGGCGCCGGTAGTAAGGAAGCTGGTGGCGGTGGCGGCCGGGTCGTACGGCGCGCCGAACGTCTCCAGGAAGCTCAGGTCCCAGTTGCCGGCCTGCTGCTCGTCGAGGTAGACGGCGCTGTCCACATCCTTGATCGTCACGCGGATCCCGACCTCACCCAGCTCGCTGGCGATCGCCTCGGCGGCCGTTTGAGAGCCCGTCGGGCCGTGGGCGGGAGAGGGCGAGACGAGCAGGTCGAGCTCGAGTGGCTCGCCGTCCTTGGCTCGGCTGTCGCCGGAGACGACCCAGCCGGCGCCGTCCAACGCGGCACGGGTGGCTCCGCGGTCGAAGTCCGCCGCGATCGCCTCGCCCGCGTCAGGGACCGACGGCGGGAACATCGTGCCGGCCGGCTGACCGAAGCCGGGGTAGAGGACGCTGGTCAGCGACTCGCGGTCGATCGCTTGGGTTACGGCGACCCGCACTTGCGCGGTCGCCCAGAGGGCCGTCCGGGTTGAACGCGAGCATCACCGTGTCGTCCGGGTCGCCGGCGAGCAGCTCGACGCCCTCGGCGGATTCGAGGTCGCGCGCCTCGATCGGAAGGATCGGCGCCATGTTCTGCCCACCGAT
>JBOGED010000094.1:0-21827 GCA_050743625.1 Egibacteraceae bacterium
CCTCTACCCGCTCTCTCAGCAGCAGATGGAATGGATGGGTGGGCAATACGGGCTGCAGATGCTCCACGGCCACGTCGTCGCCTGGGCGTCAGCCATGGCGGCCACGTTGAGCTCGTCGGCGTTGGCGTAGACCTCGTAGCCGGCGATCAGTGCACTCGCGTCCATCTCTCCCTCCTTTCGCTCTCGGCTCTCTCAGCAGCAGATGGAATGGATGGGTGGGCAGAGCGGGCTGCAGATGCTGCACGGCAACGTCGTCGCTGGCGCGTCGACCGTGGCCGCCACGTTGAGCTCGTCGGCGTTGGTGTAGACCTCGTAGCCGGCGATCAGGTCGCTAGCGTCCATTTCTTCCTCCTTTCATCGCGATCGGTTCGGCGGCATGCCCATTCGCCATTGCGGCGGCTTCGCCGCCGATGAGCTGCCCGGCGACGAGCTGCCGGTACAGCGGGCATTCGTCGAGCAGGCGCTCGTGGGGTCCCTCGCCGGCGACCTGGCCGCGATCCAGGACGACGATGTGGGACGCGTGGCGGACCGTGGAGAGCCGGTGCGCCACGACAAGGACCGTCCGGGTAGCCGCGATCCGCGCGATCACGTCGCGGAACCTGGCCTCGCTGAGGCTGTCGAGCTGGGACGTCGGCTCGTCGAGGAGCACGATGTGCGCGTCGCTCAGCAGGGCGCGGGCCAGGGCGAGGCGCTGCCGCTGCCCACCGGACAGCTCCGTGCCAGCCCCCAAGACGGTGTCGAGGCCGGCCGGAAGGTTCTGGATCACCTGACGCATGCCGACCTCGTCCAGCGCGTGGAGCAGCGTCTCGTCACAGACGCCGTCGCCGCGCCCCAGGATCAGGTTCGCGCGCACGGTGTCTTCGAGCATGGTGCAGTCCTGGTCGACGTAGGCGAGACGTCTTCGCAGCTCCTCCAGGTCGCTGCCGCCCGCGACGTCCAGGCCGTCGACCATGATCCGGCCACCGTCGACCCGCTCGAAGCCCTCGATCAGCTTCAGTATCGTGGTCTTGCCCGCCCCGGAGGGACCCACGAGCGCGGTGAGCGAGCGAGGGGATACCCCCACACGTCTCAGTACCGGGTCTCCCTCGTAGGCGAACTCCACGTCCTCGAAGCCGATGGCGGCGGGCTGGGTGGGACGTGGTCCAGTGGTGCCTGGGCTTCGGCGATCCCCGCCCTCAGGGTGGGCCAGAAGGACCTCCGCGAACCGCTCACGCATGCTCAGGCCCGCTTTGAGCCGTCCCAGACCCATCGCCACGACCGCGACAGGAGTGATCACCTGCACCAGATAGAGGAGGAACGCCGCAAGTGCGGCAACGTCGAACTCGCCCGACCGCATCCGGACCGCGCCGACGACGATCACGCCGACGAGTGCCATCTGCTGGCCGAGCGCGGTGGCGGGGCCGATGAAGGATTGCCGCCATGCGAAGGCGACCCCCGTGGCGCGGGCCTGGAGCGCCAGACCGGAGAGGCGTCCCGCCACCCAGTCCTCCCCACGGTAGGCCTTGATCGTGGGGAGCGACATCAGTGCCGAGCTGAAGCGCTGCGCCAGCAGCCCCAGCAATCCCTGGTACTCCAGTGCCGTGACCTGCAGCCGCTTGTACACCACCGCGATCGCCGCCGCCGCGACGGCGA
Source organism: Egibacteraceae bacterium (assembly GCA_050743625.1). Taxonomy (GTDB): domain Bacteria; phylum Actinomycetota; class Nitriliruptoria; order Euzebyales; family Egibacteraceae; genus JBOGED01. The sequence continues at coordinate 1,633 of JBOGED010000094.1, forward strand.
ATGCGCCGAGGGTGATGGCGAGCAGGACCCAGTCCAGCCACGCCATGATCGCAACCGTCCCAACGACCATAAGCACCGCGGACGGCAACTGACCGAGCCCAACGTCCAACGCGCTGCGCAGCTGCATGGTGTCGGCGGTGACTCGCGAGGTCAGGTCTCCCGCGCCGAACCTGCGGACCTCGCGCAGGGGCAGGCGCAGCGCCTGGCCCATCACGCGGGACCGCAAGCCCACCAGGAGGTCCTCGCCCAAGCTCGCGAGCATCATCGTCGAGCCCGCGCTCGTGGCGGCCGACACGAGAGAGAGCACGAGCAATCCGATGAGCGGAGCGGTCGTACTCGCGCCCCGCTCGATAGCGCCAATGAGTTGAGCGACGACCAAGGGCAGGAGCAACGCGGCTCCCGCCGCCACGATGGTCGTCAGAGACGCCGCGACCAGCCACGGCGTCTTTCCTTCGCTGAGGTCTCGCAAGAGCCTCAGCCGTCCGTCGGGTGCGATTCCCACAGTTGCCATATCACGCCTTCTGTGGTTTCGTAGGACACGAGGTGCCCGGGAGAGCCCCCGGGCACCCCAGCGTCACTGTCTCAGCAGCTGAAGAAACCGGTGGCGAAGCTCGCCACGGTGCACGGCACGGTCGTCGCGGGGGCGTCGACCATCGCTGCCACGTTGAGTTCATCGGCGTCGGCGTAGATCTCGTAGCCGGCGATCAGTTCACTCGCGTCCATTTCTCCCTCCTCTCCTTCTCGGACCGCCGCTGGACACGGCGGGGCGGTCATGGACAACGGCGCCGCTCTCGCGGAGGGCGGCTTCTTGGTCTAGGTCGAGATCTGGCGAGTCGTCGTTGCGCCAAGAGGCGGTAGGGTCGACCGAGGCGGCCCGCCAGACGTCCCGCAGCACGTCGTCCCACGGCAGGCCGGCGCGCACGCTCTGGATCAGCGCCGATGCCACCACGCTCGACCGGTGCTCTCCGAAGCTCAGGCGCTGCCGACCGGGTCGGCGGTCCGTGGGCTCCCAGGCCACGGCGACGCCGTCCGCCAAGCGGCGGCAGAATGCCGAGACGGGCGGTGAGACCTCGGCCATGCCGTCCACGGCCTCGGCTATCGAGCGGGCAGCGTGCCACGACCCGCGCGGCAAGTAGACCGTGAGGGCGTCCGTGCGCGGGTAGAACCACCGGACGGAGGAGATCTTCGCCCGATAGGGTGCTCGGGAGGCTTCCAGCGCCCGCAGGACGACTCCCCACACCGCGCCAGCGCCGTCGGCGTCGGCAATATGCACGTAGGCGCGGAGCAGCGGACCCTGCGACGGGCTCGGTCGCGAGCCTTGCACCATGAGGAACCCGGGTGAGACGGCCGGGTGCTCAGGACGGACCCGGACATCCGTGGCAGCGCCTTCCCCGCCTACCAGCCGGTCGAGGGGAACCCAGACGTTGACGCCGGCCCACTCGACCAGCGCGAGCCCCCGCGCCTGGTCTCGGCGCGACAGGGTCGTGGGAACCGTGACCTCGCCGTGGGGCACCGCCGCCGTGAGGCGATCCTCGAAGAGCCGATCACGGACCATTCGTGCCTGCACCGGGAGCTCCTCGGCGCGGCGGAGGTGCAGCACCTCGTACAACGCCAGCCCGATCCGGGCCTCCAGGTCCCGCGGCTCCTTCTCCGCCAAGGTCCGACCGGCGACGCGCGCGCGCCGGAGGTCTCCAGAGACCCAGTGCTCGGCCAGCTCGGGAAAGGCGGCGGCGCTCATGACCGCGGCTCCCCGTCGTCGAGCCCCAGTACGGCCACGAACCGCTCCGGTGTGAGCAGGGCCGTGCGACCGACGCCCGCTGCGGCGCGCTGGATCGGTTGGAGGCGCGAGGTATTGGCTGCGCCCGCAAGGAGCCGATCGAGGAGATGCCATCCGGCGAACGCGGTAGCGCGGACGGCCAACTCGTCGTCGACGGCCTGCCTTGCGCGCCGGTAACCGCGCCAGAAGGCTTGGACCTTTGGTCGGAGCCGTTCCAGCTTCTCGACCCCGCGGCTTGGGATGTCGGCGGCGACCAGTTGGACATAGCGCTTCCGCTCGTCGCCGCGGCTGGTGACGATGTCCAGCATGGCGCGGTAGAGCCATTCGCCGGCGAAGCTCCCGATGTCGCGCGCGCCGTCGGCCAACCGAAACTCCTCCCAATCGGTGAGATAAAGGCGGCCGTCGTGCAGCAGCAGCTGGTCGACCCGCAGGTCGCAGTGGGCGGGGACACGCGCCGCGCCGCGCTCTCGGGCCACCAAGGATCGGATCGCCCCGCGGAGCTCCGCGTCGCGTTGCAGCAGTGACCACGCCTGCAACTCGGCCGCCGAGCAGTTGAAGAAGAACGCCTCCGGCAGACCCTCGAGCAGCTCCAGCGACGGCAGGGGCGGAGGCAGGGCCTCGAGCCCCCATTCGGTCTGGTGGGGTGTGTCGTGCAAGCGCGCCAGCCCCGCGCCCATGGTCTCGGCGACCGTGTCGTCGAAGCGCTCGGCGACCATGAGCTCGGCTCCCGAGGTGGCGCCCTGCAGGTACTCGAAGGCGATGAGCCGCTCCTGGACGTCCCAGCCGAAACATCCGGGCGCGTCCAAGGTCCATGCCGCCCTCGCGCGGATTAACCGCTCGTAGGAGAGCAGTCGCCGCATCCGGGCGGCGGTGTGGATCGGATCCCCGCTCAGCTTCTTGACCAGGACAGGCTTGCCGCTCGTAGTGGTCCCGGCCCACACGTCGTTCCGTCCTACCAGGCCATGCACGGACTCGGGTATGAAGGCGCCCAGGCCCAACTCGGTGAGAAACCGGCCGACCTCAGGCACCTCCCGCAGATCTCGCGGAGCCATGCGCCGCGCCGATGCTTCCGCGCCCGCGGCGGGGGCTGCGACCGCCGCCGTCATCGGGCGCTCCGCCCGGCCGCCACCTGGACCGGTCGAAGGGCCATCACGGACCGGACCGGACTGTCGAGGCCGCGCCACGCGACCTCGAGACCCGCCCCGGCGGCAAGCGCCTCGAGGTCGGACACCGTCCGGTCGGGGTTGCCCATGCTGGCCTCGAGGCGCAGCGCGACGGCCGTGCGCTCGACGGGATCGGCGTGGGCCGCGGACAGGTGGACCTCCGCCAGCAGCACCACGCCCCCGTCCCCCGCGGCCTCGGCGCAGCGGCGGAGGATGGCGATCGCCCGATCGTCATCCCAGTCGGCCAGGATCGCCGAGACCAGGTAGACGTCCGCACCTGGCGGCAGGGGATCGAAGAAGCTGCTCCCCACGACCTGGCACCGGTCGGCCAGCCCAGCCAGCTCTAGGCTCCGCTCGGCCATGCGCGCGAAGCATGGCAGATCGACCAGCGTTGCCCGCAGATGAGGGTGCGCCCGCAGCAACGCGGAGACCAGCGCGCCGCTGTTCCCCCCCACGTCGACGACGGACTCGACAGCACTCCAGTCGTAGCCGTCGACGATGAGGTCGGCATCGAAGCCAGGGTTGGTGCGTACGAACGCCTCCATCCCGCCGACCGCTACGCCGCCATCGAGGTCGTCCCACAGGTTGCGACCGTGAGCCCCCTCGTATGCCGGACCGCCGGTACGCAGCGTATGCAGGATCTCCACCAAGCTCAGCTCGGCTCGACCCACCACGTGATCGATGTCGAGGAAGGGCCGCACACCCAAGTGGTCGTTCTCGCTGAGCAGCGGGAACCCAAGCTCATCGACCTCGTAGCTCCCCGGCGGCTCCTCCCGGAGCACCCCCAGGGCGCACAGGTGCTCGAGCAGCTTGCGCAATGGCCGCGGCTGGCAGTTCGTCGCCGCGGCGATCTCCCCGGCCTCGTGCGCTCCCCCGGCGATGAGATCGGCCAGCCGCAGCGTCGCCGCCGCCCGCAGCGCCATCGGCGTCACGACATCCGCCATGCGTAACAGCTCCACGCCTCGTATCTGGGTTTGCGCGCTCAATGTGCCGCCTCCCTCTGTGGGACTTGTATGTGTACGCCCGTGACATTGACACCCTGCGTTAATGAGCATGCCGAGCGTGCGAGGCGGCGTGTAGATCAAGAAGTCACCGGTTCCTTCTGGCGTTTGTCATATGCCATTGCCGTGGCGTGGCGAGCCGGGTACGCGTGATGATCAGCGGCTCCCCGCCGCTCGGGTAGAAACTCGACAGATCCCGCCTTTCGCTTACGCTCGATTGAAGTGGGAAACCAAATGACCTTCAACGACGAGCTTGAGCGGATCGCGACGCTGCGCGCGTATGGGCTGGCGTGTGGCTGGACCTGTGAGCGGACGGCTGAGGAGATCGTCGCCCGCTTCGACGTGACGCCGCTGAAGGCGCAGCGGCTGGCGCGGGGCTGGACCCGCCCGCGCGCCGTCGAGGAGATCCTCCTCACCTATGACGGCGAAGGGCTGCGACGGCCCTCGCTGACCCCACAGCGGCTCTGCGCCTGGGAGCACGGAAAAAGCCATCCGGGCGAGGAGTACCTGGACCGCCTCTGCCGGGTGTACGAGTCCCGCCCGGACAGGCTGGGGTTCGGCCGCGACTATGCGCCCGGCCCGCCGGAGGCGGACCACGTGGTGAGCGCGACACCGGTCGGGGGGAGCTCCCCCCACGAGCCGGATGGAAAGGAGGCAGCCACGGATCGCAGCCAATTCCTACGGGCGGCGGGGGTGACCGGATTGGCCACGCTGCTCGAACAGACAGGCCTGGCCTCGATGCGCCTGTCCCGCAAGTCCGAGGAGTCCAACGTCGGCCCGATCACACTCGACCAGCTGGAGCTGCGGGTGGCCAACCTGCGGCAAAGATTCCAGCACACGCCGGAGGCGCAGCTGGTCAGTCCCGCCTCCGCTCTCCGCGAGGAGGTCGAGACGCTGTTGGACGGCAAGCAGCCGCTCACTCAACGGTCGGCGCTGCACCGCATCGCGGGGCAGCTCTCCGCCTTCTTGGGAGAGACCTCGTTCGACCTCAGTGACTTCCCCAGCGCGTACTCCCATCTCTTGACCGCCGAGCAGCTCGCCCGTGAGGTCGGCGATCACGACTTGCTCGCCGCGATCCGGGTCCGGCAAAGCACGGTCGCCCTGTGGGACGGGGATTACCGCATGGCGTTGCACTACGCGCGGGACGGCCAGCGCTACGCCACGGACGGCGCCACGTATGCCCAGCTCGCCGGCAGGGGCGAGGCGCGCGCCTGCGCGCGGCTGGGTGACCGTCCCGGCGTCTTCGAGGCCTTGGGGCGAGCCGAGCGCGCCCTGCCCAGCGACCAGTCCGGCGACGGATGGACGGTATTCGGCCCTGGTGCCTTGGAGCTGTACACGGGGATCTCGCTGCTGTGGCTCGGCAGCCCCGAGCAGGCCGAGCCACACGTCCGCCAGGCGATCTCCTTATACGAGGCCGCGCCTCCGTTGTTCCAGTCACCCGCCAACCACGCCCAAGCCGAGATCAACCTGGCCATCTGCATGGTCAACCAAGGTCAGCCGGAAGAGGGCCTCCGCCTCGCCACCGAGGCGCTCAAGGTCGACCGCGGTCACGTCGAGCCGAACCTGCAACAGGCAAAAGACCTGCTCACGGCCCTGGACCCGCGCTACCACGACCTCCCCGCCGCCCGCGACTTCGCCGACCACCTCCGCTCCATCCGCAGCTCGTGATGCACCTCGTGACGCAGCCGGCCTTTTCCTGCACTGTGCAGAGTTCTGCCGGTACACCGGCATAACTCTGCACAATAGGCCCGAGGGGGACCCGTCTGGGTCGGCTGACGCGCCTATCCTTGGGGGCCATGGAGCCATCACGCTTTCCCATCGCGAGACCGCGGCGGTTGAGGCGGACGGCGGCGTTGCGTACCGCGGTGCGTGAGGCGACCCTGACGCCCTCACAGCTCGTGGCGCCGCTTTTTGTGAAGGAGGGCATCGCCGAGCCGCAGCCTGTCCGCTCGATGCCTGGGGTCGTACAGCACACGCGGGACAGCCTCGTCGCCCAGGTAAAGGAGCTGCGGGCGGCGGGGATCACCACGTTCCTGCTGTTCGGCATCCCGCAGCGAAAGGACGCCGAGGGGAGCGAGGCGTGGAACCCACACGGGGTGGTGCAGCGAGCCCTCACCGCGCTGCGGGAGAACCACGGCGACGAGGTCGTCCTGATCGCGGACACCTGCTTGGACGAGTACACCGACCACGGGCACTGTGGCCCGGTCCGACCCGACGGGACGGTCGACAACGACGCCTCGAACGCCGCGTACGCGCGGTCAGCGGTCAGCCAGGCCGAGGCCGGCTCGGATATCGTCGCTCCATCTGGAATGATGGACGGGCAGGTGGGGGTCATCCGCGCCGCGCTCGACAGCGCGGGGTTCGCCGAGACCGCCGGGATCATGTCGTATTGCAGCAAGTACGCGAGCGGGTTCTACGGGCCGTTCCGGGACGCCGGCGAGTGCGCACCGCGCTTCGGTGACCGCACCACGTACCAGATGGATCCCGGCAACGCGGGTGAGGCCGTTCGCGAGGCGTTGGCCGATGTCGCCGAGGGCGCGGACATCCTTCTCGTCAAACCGGCCACCCCCTACCTTGACGTCGTCTACCGGGTGAAACACGCGACCGGGATGCCACTCGCGGCCTACCACGTGTCCGGTGAGTACGCCATGGTTCACGCCGCCGCGGCGAATGGGTGGCTCGACCACGATCGCGTGATGGCCGAGACGCTGCTGTCCATCAGGCGAGCGGGCGCGGACCTCGTCATCACGTACGCCGCCGGCTGGATGGCCCGGCGATTGGCGGGATAGTGGCCAGACCCATGGAGCCGGTGAAGTCGGGGTCGCTGGCCGGGCGCCTGGTCGTGGCCACGGCGTCACTGGTCGACCCGAACTTCCATCTCACGGCCGCCTTGCTGCTGGAGCACGGCGAGCATGGCGCCCTGGGGGTCGTGCTCAACCGCCCGAGCGAGATTCCGGTCGACCAGGTGCTTCCCGACTGGTCCGGCGCCGTGAGCGAGCCACAAGTCGTATTCCACGGCGGCCCCGTCCAGCCGAACACGGTGATCGCGGTCGCCCGCAGCTACACCGAGGCCCCATCGGGTTGGCAGCGCGTGCTCGGCTCTCTCGGCGTCGTCGACCTCGACGCCGACCCGGCGATCGTCACGCCCGACATGGCCGACCTCCGCGTGTTCGCCGGCTACGCCGGCTGGGCCGCCGGGCAACTCGAGTCCGAGATCTCTCGCGGCGCCTGGTTCGTGATCGAAGCGGGGCACGACGACCCCTTCTGCCGCGACCCGGACGAGCTGTGGCGCGGCGTCCTCCGCCGCCAAGGCGGCCTCTTCACCACCGTCTCCACCAACCCCACCCTGAACTGACCGCGGGCCGTCACCCGCGACGGCCTCACGGCACGCCGGGTCAAGCGGGTCGTCTCAGGCGGGGCATCCGGAGGAGCCGTCGGAGCCCGCGCGCCTCGGTCAGAGGAGCGGGCTCTGGTTGGACGATGTCGGCTTTCAGCGGGCCGAGCGCGCCCGCGATCTCGCCAATGGTGGCCTCGTCTACACCTAGCTCGGCGAGCGTGGCAGCGAGGTGGGCGACCACCTTGTCGAACGCGGCGTCGGTGACGCCGAGGCCGGCGTGAGCCTCGCCCATTCCTCGCCCTTCGTAGCGCTCTGACCCTCCGAGCGCGGCGGAGAGGAACGCCCGCTGGTGCGCCTTGAGGCGGCTCCGATCGACGTCGCCGAAGTAGCCCACGAGCGTGGGGTCCGACCACACCTTCTGATAGAAAAGATCGACCGCCGCGGTGACCGAAGGGCCGCCGCCGATCCGCTCGTAGATGCTGGATTGCATCGAAGCCTCCTCTCGGTTATTCAAGGCAAAGGCATATCAAGCGGCGTCGCGAGCCGTGGTTTCCGGACTGTTGCCATTCGATTAGGGTTTGGGAGCGACGCCGGGCATGTCCCGCGCGCCCCATCACGGCGGCAGATAGTCTTGCGAGCCATGGAGTCGGTCAACACCCTGCGCATCCTGCTGGTGGTTGGTGCCGTGCTCGCGGGCATCGGCGCGCTCGTCCTTGGTCAGACCCTGGCGGGCATCCTGCTGATCGGCGCGGGCGTCCCTCACGCCTGGCTGTCGTGGCACCTGCGCCGCCAGGATCGGGCGAAGCGCTAGTGGCCGGCCTTCGCCGCGTGCGGTGAGGGTTGGCTGGCGACCAGCCGAGCGAGCTTGGCCTCGGCGATCCGGAGCAGAAGAGGGACGGACTCGATGGGCATCTGCAGCTCCCGGGCGATAACCATGGCATCGCAGCCCTCATCGCGCAGCGCGAGGGCTCGGGCGTAGGCCTCCGGCAACAGCCGCATGGCGTGGGTGCGATCCACCCTCCAACAGTAGGGCGGGGAGCCGCCGAACTCCTGAGTACCGCGATGCTCAGTTTTGAGCGGCGTGACCGGTCGAAGCTCAGGTCTATGGCTGATCGCGCTTCGGGATGAGCACTATCGCAAGCTCACTGCGACGCAGAGTACCTGCTGCGCTACCACCACCGACGGAGAGCCTGGTGATCCAGTGGTCCGTGAACTCGACTTGGATATCCTCAAGTACGCCCGCGAGATATCAAAAGAAGTACAACCCGAGTACTCTCGAAAACGAACTCACCGCCGCCGTCAACGAGCTACACGAACAATTTCGGTCCAAGAGCAGCTCAGACGGCGGAGCGGGGGGAGGTTCCGTCAGCTGACGGATAGGTTCGCCTGCGAGCAAGGCGTTTCCCATCTCCCACCGGTGAAGATGCATAGCTACCTCAAGACCGCGGCGCACCTTGCCGCACCAAGCCAGCCCACTCTCGGCATCCACGTGCTCGCTCCAAACCGCATAGCCGCCATGATGAGCACCAGAAGGCAGTTGCCGCCGGTCTTCTCCCGTGGGAGACTGCTGTTTCTACCATGGGAGACACGATCGAGATGAGCCTCAATATCAAGAGCGAGGAAGCACACCAGCTCACCCGCGAACTCGCTCGGCTCACCGGCGAGAGCCTGACCGAGGCAGTAACGACAGCCGTCCGCGAACGGCTCGAACGGATTCGTCGCACACCGAACCACGCTCGCTCCAGGGCAGAAGCCCTACTCGCGATCGGTCGTGACACCGCACCGCGACTGACAGCCGCCAGCCGCACGCTGGACCACGGAGAGCTGCTCTACGACGAGCGCGGGCTGCCGCGTTGATCGTCGACACTTCCGCGCTGGTCGCAATCCTGCGCGACGAACCCGACGCCGAGATTTACGCCCGCGCCCTTGCCGCGGCCGACACTCCGCGGATCTCTGCGGCGAACTACCTCGAGACCGCGATCGTCATCGACGCCAGCAAGGATCCGATCGCCAGCCGTCACGTGGACGACCTCGTCTCGGCAGCCGGACTGCAGATCGAAGCGGTCACCGCCGACCAAGCCATGGTTGCGCGCGCCGCGTACCGGGATTTCGGCAAGGGGAGCGGCCACCCGGCTCAGCTGAACTTCGGGGACTGCTTCGCGTACGCGCTGGCCAAGACCACCGAGCAGCCGCTGCTCTTCAAAGGTGACGACTTCGGCCACACCGATGTCCTGCCTGCCATAGGGACTCGCGAGGAAGCGGAAGGGGCGTCAGCCATACCGGAGAGGTGACCCTGGGATCGCGCGTGCGTTGGCTCGGTCGTCTTCCCCACCGATCGACGGTTCGGTCGACATACCGTTGCCTTCGCGCTTGACGGCAGGAGGCGCGCGAGGCGCGCGGCCTTGGTGAGGTTCTCGGTCAGGTCGTGGCTCATCGCTTAGGAACTCAGGCTAGGCGTCTTCCGCGCATAAGGTTGGCTGGACAAATGCGGCGCTGCGGTGGACGCAGGATCTCGGAGTTGAGGGCGCATCGGTACGCATCCGGTCGCGCGGCGTGGGTCTGGCGTGGTGCATGTTCGTGCGTGTGCTTGATGTGATCGCACCAGCGTGTTGCCAGCTGGACCGAGTTCGGTGAACCAGGGGCGATGCCTCCGCCGGCAACGTAGGGACGCGGGACACCCTACGGCCCACCATGTGCGGAACACCCGGCTAGGATCGGCGGCCGAGGGACAGGAGGTCGTATGCGGTATCGAAGGCTGGTTGAGGGGATACAGATCAGTGAGGTCGGGTTTGGGAACTGGACCGTGACGACCGGGTGGTGGGGGACGTACAGCCGGCAAGAGGCGGTTGACCTGCACCGCCGCGCGTACGAGGCGGGGATCACGCTGTTCGACACCGCGGACGCGTATCGCGAGGGCTACGGCGAGGAGGTGCTCGGCGAGGCACTCGCGGACGTGCGGGACGACGTCGTCATCGCCACGAAGTTCGGGTACGACATTGTGAGCGATCACGAGCGCCGGGGTCAGCAGGAGCGCGCTCACCGGACCGACGTCGCTTACCTGTCCTCGGCGCTGGACGCGAGCCTGTCACGCCTCGGCGTCGAGACGATCGACCTCTACCAGTTGCACAACCCGCGGATGGCGCATATCGACGATGACTCGCTGTTCGCGTTCCTGGAGGACGCGAGAGAGGCGGGGAAGATCCGGGCGTACGGCATCGCGCTCGGGCCGAAGATCGGTTGGCTGGAGGAGGGCGTCCACGCGATGCGGTCCCGCCGCGTGCCAGCGGTGCAGATGATCTACAACGCGTTGGAGCAGGACCCGGGCCGCGAGCTCCTGCGGGTCGCCGACGAGGCCGGCGCGAAGATGATCGTCCGGGTTCCGCACTCGTCGGGCATGCTCGAGGGCAACCTCACGGTCGATACGGTCTTTCCCGAGAACGACCACCGGCGCCACCGCTCGCGGAGCTGGTTGATCGAGGGCGTCCAGAAGATCTCACGGCTCGACTTCCTTACCCGCGACATGACGCTGGGCCAGGCCGCGCTCCGCTGGGTCCTCGCCGACCCTGGGGTCGCCTCGACCCTGCCGAACATCTACGGCGTTGAGCAGATCGCCGAGTTCGCGAGCGCCTCGGATTGCCGGGACCTTGACCCCGACGAGCTGGCCCGCGTCGCCGAGCTCTACGAGCGCAACTTCGACGTCGTCCCGACCGGGTGATACGCCGCTCGGAGGAGCTGTTCTCGCGGGCCCGAGCAGTCACCCCCGGCGGGGTGAACTCTCCGGTCCGAGCGTTTCGCGCCGTGGGGGGAACCCCCCGCTTCGTGGCGCGAGGCGAAGGCGCGCACCTCGTCGACGTCGACGGCAACACCTACGTCGACTATGTGATGAGCTGGGGACCGCTGATCCTTGGCCACGCCCATCCCGCCGTTCTGGCCGCCGCGCGTGCCGCGCTGGGCCGCGGATCCAGCTACGGCGCGCCCACGCCCGGCGAGGTCGAGCTCGCCGAGGTGATCCGCGAGGCCGTCCCAGGGGTCGAGCGGGTGCGGCTGGTCAGCTCGGGTACCGAGGCGACGATGAGCGCCTTGAGGCTCGCGCGAGGCGCGACCGGGCGTGGGAAGATCGTCAAGTTCGCCGGCCATTACCACGGTCATGCGGACTCCCTGCTCGTCGCGGCCGGGAGCGGAGCGGCGACGTTCTCCCAGCCGGACTCGGCCGGCGTGACGGTTGGGGCCGCCGCGGACACGCTGGTCGTGCCCTGGAACGACCGGAGTGCCATCGAGAGCGTCTTCGCCGCTCATGGTGACCGGATCGCCGCCGTGATCTGCGAGCCGGTCGCGGCGAACATGGGCGTCGTCCCTCCCGAGCTCGGATTCTTGGCGTTCCTGCGTGACACCACGCGGCGCTGGGGCGCGGTGCTGCTGTTCGACGAGGTCCTCACCGGGTTCCGTGTCGCCCGCGGGGGCGTGGCCGAGATCAGCGGCGTCACCCCTGATCTCGTCACGCTGGGCAAGGTGGTCGGCGGCGGCTTCCCCCTCGCCGCCTTCGGCGGTGCGGCGTCGATCATGGCCCACTTGGCCCCCGAGGGACCGGTCTACCAGGCGGGAACGCTCAGCGGGAACCCCGTCGCGGTCGCCGCCGGGCTCGCGCAGCTCGAGCATCTCGACGCAGGCGCGTACGCGCGCCTGGACGCCGCCACCGGCCAGCTGGTCTCCGGCCTCGGCGAGGCGTTCGCCAAAGCCGGAGTCCCCGCCCGGCTCCCAAGGGTCAAAAGCCTGTTCGGCGTCTTCTTCTCCTCCGAGCCGGTCGTGGACTTCGCGGGCGCGCGGGCCGCCGACCACGGGCGGTACGCCCGCTTCTTCCACGGTATGCTCGCTCGCGGTCAGTACCTGCCGCCATCAGGTTACGAGGCGTTGTTCGTAAGCCTCGCGCACACGCCGGACGACCTCGACGCCACCATCACCGCCGCCAGCGAGGTCGCCGCGGACCTTGTGACGTAGGTTGTGTGGAGGAGCCAGCGATGACCCGGAACACCGCCCCGAGCAGCGGCGTTTCTCACAGATAGTGAGACGCGGGACGCGAAGGACAGTACGGCTGGGCGTGGCCGTCGTCGCCGCGGTGCTCGTCGGCCTCGCGGTTCCGACCTTGCTCACGGCGAGCCGGCGCCCCCCAGAGGAGGACAGCGCGGGCTGGCGGACGAGCGCACCCTCACTGGACCTGACGCCTACCGCGCAAAGGCCGCTCCCAGAGGTGACGCTCACCGGGTTCGGTGGTGGGCCGGACGTGGCGCTCGCCAGCTATCGTGGCCGGCCTTTGGTCCTGAACCTTTGGGCCACGTGGTGCGCTCCTTGCGTGGAGGAGATGCCCGCCTTCCAGCAGGTGGCGTCATCCGCCGAGGGAACGGTCGCGTTCCTTGGCGTCGACGTCATGGACACGCCATCCAGGGCGGAGCCCTTCGTCGAGAAGCTCGGCATCACCTACGACCTCGCGATCGACCCCACGCGAGAGTTCGCCATCTCGATCGGTGCGGTTGGCATGCCGACCACCCTGCTCGTCAACGCGGACGGCACGATCGTGTACCGCCACCGGGGTCCCCTCGAGTCCGACGAGCTCCGCCGCCTCATCACCGAGCACCTCGCCGTCCAGGTCTAGTCGCCGCGGCCGACGGCGCTCAACACGCACTCAACTCGCCTTCAACTCCGCTGCTGGCAGAGTCGCGGTCAACTACCGGCGCACCGAATGGTGACGTGAAGGCTCGAATGTGAATGGAACGGAATGCACCCGCGAATCGGCCAGCCCTCTCCGCGTCCTATGGTGCGATTCATGCCTAAATGGGCGATCCTCGTCGCACTACTCGCGCTAGTGCTCTCCGCGTCCTCCTGTCGCGTGGGCAACGACAATGCGACCCTTTCGGGCGAAGCTCCGTCACCGTACCGCAACGACATCAACCCGGTTCCCCCCGCCCAACTGCCGGATGGCGGGACCCTGCGGTGGCCACTGGGGAGCGTGCCCGCGAACTTCAACATCCATGCGTTCGACGGCCCAGACATCAGCAACGGTGCCGTCATGGGTGCCCTGATGCCCTCGGTGTTTGCCTTTGACACCGCCGGTCGACCGATCCTGCGATCCGAGTATGTGGAGCTCGCCGAGCTCACCGCGACCAGCCCGGAGCAGATCGTGACGTACCGCATCAATCCCCGCGCCTTCTGGTCGGACGGCACGCCCATCACCGCGGCGGACTTCGAGGCGCAGTGGAGGGCCCTCAATGGGACCGATCCGGCGTACAGGGTTGCCACGACCCAGGGCTACGACAAGATCGAGAGCGTGGCACGGGGCAGGGGTGACCGAGAGGTCGTCGTCACCTTCGCGGAGCCCTACGCTGATTGGCGCGTCCTCTTTAATCCGCTGTACCCCGCTTCGTCCAACGCTGATCCCCTTCTATTCAACGCGGGATGGAGGGATCGGCCGCTCCAGACCGCGGGGCCGTTCGCGTTCGAGCGCATCGACCCGGCAGCGCAGACCATCATTCTCGTGCGCAACGCGTCGTGGTGGGGTCAACCGGCGAAGCTTGAGCGGATCGTCTATCGGGCCATGGACTCGGGTGCACAGATCGACGCGCTGGCCAACGACGAGATCGACTTCGTGGATATCGGATCGGATGTGGACAAACTCCGACGCGCAGAGGGTAGCCCAGGCATCAGCGTCCGCAAGGCCAGCGCGCCGGACTTTGCCCACATCACGATGAACGGCGCGAGCGAGGCGCTCCAGGATGTGAGGCTGCGGCGTGCGCTGGCCATGGGCATCGACCGCCGCGCGATCGCCCGAGCCCTTCTCGGACCTCTTGGGGTCTCCACAACTCCGTTGGGGAACCACATCCTGATGGCGGACCAAGCCGGCTATCAAGATAACTCTGGCGAAATTGGGATGTACCTGCCGGAACGGGCCAGCGCGTTGCTCGACGAGGCTGGCTGGAGGCTCGCCGGCGACGCTCGGGCGAAAGATGGCGAGAACCTTTCCCTGCGGTACGTGATCCGCGCGCAGGTGGCGGCGGACCGGCAGGTCGCCGAGCTCGTCCGGGGGATGCTCGACGAGCTTGGCGTTGAGGTACAGATCGAGGCGGTACCGCTCGACACGTTCCGGGAATACATCGAGCAGGGAAACTTCGAGCTCACAACGTTTGACTGGTTTGGCTTAACTTTTTCCATCAGCACGACGGAGGCAATTTATGCGAGCGTCGAGGCGGATTCACCGCACGACGTGGGACTGAACTTCGCGCGCATCGGCTCACCCGAGATAGACCAGCTTTTCGACCGGGCGACCGCCGAGTTCGACCCCGCGAAGGCGATTGGGATCGCGAACGATATCGACCGGTTGATCTGGCTACAGGTACATTCGCTGCCCCTCTTTCAGCGTCCCGCGATCGTGGCGGCAAAGTCGCGCCTCGCGAACTACGGAGCCTTTGGCCCGGCGAGCGTCGTCTACGAAGACATCGGCTTCCTCGAGCCCTGACCGGCACTTGTGACGCGGGCCCAACCCGGGCCTGTCCGATATTCCGGCGGGCCGGTTGTCCGCCGTTGTTTGTTCAGCCGCCTCTACCGCTGCTGGACAACCCGCCGGGCGGTATACCGGTGATGGACAAAGGGCTCAGGAACCCACAGGTTGCGTGAACGCGTAAGGAGCGGTCGATGTTTCGGAGATTGAGGCGACATGCCATCGCGGCGTTGACCGCGGCACTCCTTACAGTGGGCATGGCGCCAGCAGCGTCAGCGGCACCCTCGTCCCTCTGGTGCAGCCCGAGGATCTGTTGGTAAGAGCTGGCGCGCGCCAACTCTTGCCAGTTGCGCCAGGAGCTGGCCGGGCGTAGGCGGGAAGGGGCAACTACCCGTCATCCGGTGGGAGCTTGTCGAGCAGTGCTTTCACCTCGTCGGCTTGGGGAGCTCCGAGGCTCGCGAGAATGTCGAGCGCCTGGGTCCAGTGCGGGCGGGCGGCGGAGGTACCCCGCGCGGCCTCGACCGCCAGACCAAGCGCCCGGAGGGTTAACCCCTCGTCGTAGCGAGAGCTCAGCTCTCGAAAGATCTCGAGGGCCTGCTCGTAGCTGGCGAAGGCCTTGTCGAACCGCTGTTGCTCTCGGTAGGTGTCGCCGAGGTTGCTCAAGGCCAGGCCCTCATTCGAGCGGCTGCCGACCGCTCGCCATATGACCAGACCCTGCGATAAGCAGCTGATCGCCCGGTCAAACCGGCCCTGTTCCCGATGGACGACGCCGAGGTTGTTGAGTATTCCTCCCTCGCCGAGGGGGTCGCCAAGCTCCTTCGTGATCGCGAGGCTCTGCTCGAACAGCTCGATCGCCTCGTCAAAGCAGCCTCGCGCGGCGCGGACGTTCGCGAGGTTGTTGAGGACAGCGCCCTCGCGCTCCCGATTGCCGGCTCGCCGGTAGCCCGCCAGGCTGCGCTCGTAATGTGCGACCGCCTCCTCGAAATTCTGTCGGTCGTAGCAGATCACGCCCAAGCTGTTGCGTGGTCCGGCCTCGGCCGCACGGTCGCCGGTACGCTGAGCGGCGCGAAGGGCGGCCTCACAGACCTTCTGCCAGTCGGACCAGTGCTTCCGCAGGTAGAAGAACCGGAACAGCGTGTCGCTGAGCCGCCAGGCAACAGCGGCCACAGGCTTTGGCGCGTGCGCGGCGGCCTGCGCGACGGCGGCGACGAGGTTGGCTCGCTCAGCCTCGAGCCAATCCAGCGCGGCCGGCTGGTCGGCGAACGGTTGCCCGCGGCTCTGATCATCGCCGCCGCTGGTGCGCATCGAGACCGGTTTGAGTAGCTCGTCGGCCTCCTCAGCGTTGCGCAGGTACCAGCGAAGCCCCCGCTCAAGCGCCGCGGCCCGCTGGCTCTCGTCCTCTTCGAGCTCCGCCCGCTCTCGGGCGAACAATCGGAGCAGGTCATGGAAGCGGTACCGGTCCGGGGACGGCGTCTCCAACAGTTGGGCGTCTACCAGCCGCTCGAGGATCGCCTCGACCTCTGGAACGGTGATCTCGACCAACGCCGCGGCCACTCCCGGCGTCGCGTCGGGACCCTCAAGCAGTCCGAGCAGGCGAAACGTCCGTGCCTCGGTCGGGGCGAGGATGCCGTAGCTGAGCTGAAAGTTCGCTCGGACCGCAAGGTCCCCGACCTGCAGCTCCCCGAGCCTGCGGCGTTCGTCGGCCAGGCGGTTGGCCAGTGCGGCGACCGGCCAGGCCGGACGGGCGCGCAGCCGCGCTCCCGCGATCCGGACGGCCAAAGGCAACAGCCCGCACTGTCGCGCGACGACACGTGCCTCAGCCGGCTCCCGCTCGATACGGCGGCGACCCCCGAGCCGGCCCAGCAGCTCGACGGCCTCGTCCTCGCCGAGCACGGTCAAGCTCAAGGGTCCGACACCCTCGAGATCCACGAGCGGGCTGCGGCTCGTGATCAGGACGGCGCATCCATGGCCTCCGGGCAGCAGCGGGCGCACCTGGCCGGCGTCGGCCGCATTGTCTAGCACGACGAGTACGCGTTTGCCGGCGAGGAGGGTTCGGTACAAAGCGGATGCTGTCTGGAGATCGGCGGGAATATCCCCATCGGGAACACCGAGGGCGCGGAGGAACTGTCCCAGCACCTGTATCGGTGCGAGTCGCTGCGGCTCGGCGCCACGGAGATTCGCGTAGAGCACCCCGTCATCGAACCGTGGCGCCAGCTCATGGGCCAGGTGGATGGCGAGAGCGGACTTGCCGATCCCGGGCTTGCCATCGATCGCCGACACCGCCAGCGTCGGGTCCGGGCCCACGCCGGTCAGCGTAAGATGCGCCCGCAGGGCCGCCAGCTCGACCTCGCGGCCGGTGAACTCAGCGATGTCGGGAGGCAGCTGGAAGGGACGGGCCGGCCTGGCCGGAGCCCAGTCCAACTCGGGTGCTTGACGGAGGACGTCTCGCTGCCGAGCCCGCAGCCTCGAGGAGTCAAGACCCTGATCAAGAAGGAGCTCGAGACCCTCCTGGCAGGTCCGAGCCGCTTCCTCTTGCCTGCCGTTGCGATACAGCGCGAGCGCGAACTGCCCGCGCAGTCCCTCGTCGTACGGTTCTCGCGTGACGAGCCCTTCCAGCTCACCAACCACCTCGGCGTGTTGGCCGAGCGCGAGCGCAGCCTCGATCTTGGTCTGCTGGGCCGCCCGCCGGAGGCCCTCGAGACGCCTGATCTCCCGGACGGCGAACGCCCGGTCCGCGACGTCGGCGAGCGCGGGGCCACGCCACAGCGCCAGAGCGGCGCGGGCGCGCTCGACCGCGTTGTGGGGATCGTTGGCCGCCAGTGCGCTGCGTGCCTCTTCCACGAGCCGCTCGAACTGGAGTGCGTCGACCTGCTCAGGACAGATTCGCAACACGTAGCCGGCGGCCTCACCCGTGCCCTCAGCGACCAGGACCGCGAACCGAGCCCCCGCCTCCCGCTCTGGCTCCAGGATCTTGCGCAGATGGAGCACGTGGCTGCGCAAGGTGATCGCGGCTCCCTCTGGCGCCGGGTCTCCCCACAGCCGCTCGATGAGCCGGGACCGTTGCACGACGCGCCCGGCTTCCAAGAGCAACGCCGCGAACACGACACCCTGCTGTGGACCGAGTCGGACCTGCCGACCACCGATCTCGATCTCCAGTGGGCCAAGTATCCGAATCTCCACGCGCCCCGTGTCCCCCTTGGTAGGCCAGTAGGCCGCGCGCGTTGTGACCAACCCGAGTGAGGAGGATGTCAGGCCGCCACCGCCATGCTTGCTCGCGGATATAGAGCTTACATACGGAGTCTGTATGGCGAAATGGCGAAACCGCGCAGACGTGTGGGTCGGCGCCAGGCGCGGTCGCAAGACGGGCCGAACCCTCTCAGAGATGTCCGAAATGACCATCTTGGCGAAGGAGGCGGCCGTTGGCGGTTACTCCAGGTCGCCGGTACAGTTGGTCACCGCTGAGATGCCGGGGACACTGCCGTTTGCGGTGCCCGGAGCCGGCGCCTGCGAGCAAAGAACCGCCGGACGAAAGGCGCAAGGTGGACTGGATAAGCGAGTTCTTCCGGACCATTCCGGCGGCGTTGAGTGCGTTGTGGGAGTTCGGTAGCGGATGGAAGGGCGTCGCCGTCACGGCCGGAAGCTTTGGCGCTGCTGCCCTGTTCCTGGTCGCGGCCGCGCGCCTGCGCGACACCTACGGCTGGGTTTCGGCGCTGTTCGGGGCGATGGCGTCGTTCATCGCCATCTGGTGGGCGCTCGGGGTGCTCCCTTCCGCCTGGGTGTATTTCGTCGATGGCCAGAAGAACCTGCTCCGTGACCAGATGATTCCCGGTCAGATCGTGATCGGCGACTTCACGGTGGCGTCCAACTTCTACTCGGTGGTCAGGGACGGGGTCGTCGCGCTCGAGCAGGTCGTGGCGCTGGTGGCCTTCGGCGCGGCGGGCCTTTACGTTCAGAAGAAGTACCCGCGCGCGCTGGCGGAGGGCGAGGAAGCACGACCGCAGTCAGGCGGCTACAAGTAAGGGATCATCGCAGTGGGACTCACAGACCAAGGCTTACATCCGGAGATCTATGACGACTATCGGATCGAAAGCGTCGATCCCAGCTGGCTGCAAGAGCGCGTGAAACCGAAGCGTCATATCGGGTTGACGCCTGAGCTGTGTATCCTCTGCCGAGCATGTGAGGACGTCTGCCCGTGGGAGTGCATCTTCATGATGGCGCCCACGATCGTCGCGGACGCCGAGAACACCGAGGTCATGACCCTGGCGAATACGGCCGAGGCGATCTTCGTGATCGACGACAACGAGTGCACCCGCTGCGCGATCTGTGTTGAGCGCTGCCCGTCCGACGCCTTATGGCTCGGCCGGGTCGAGACGAGATAGGACCTGCGACCGGTGAGCCGTCTTCCCAGCATCCTTAAGAAGCCATCGCCGCCCAAGCCGGACGAGCTGAAGAAGAAGGTCCAGGACAACGTCATCTGGAAGTCGATGTTCCGGCCCGGCTCGATCTACCGCAAGGGGTACCGCGACACGTCGCGCGACCGGGCGCTCGCCGCGATGAACAACGTGCTCTATCACCTGCACCCCGTAAAGGTGAAGCGGCACGGCCTGAAGCTCACCTACACCTATTGTCTGGGTGGGGTGAGCTTTTTCTTGTTCATCCTGCTTACCGTCACCGGCATCTTCTTGATGTTCTTCTACCGGCCGGCGGCAGGTCCCGGGCAGGAGCTGGCCTACGCGGACATGCAACAGATCATCGCGGGGGTTCAGTTCGGTGACCTCGTGCGGAACATGCACCGTTGGGGGGCCCACCTCATGGTGTTCACCGTGTTCTTGCACATGGCGCGGGTCTTCTACCACGGCGCCTATAAGCCGCCCCGCGAGTTCAACTGGGTCGTCGGCGTGATCTTGCTGCTCTTGACCTTGCTGCTCGCCTTCACCGGTTATCTGCTGCCATGGGATCAGCTGGCCATCTGGGCGGTCACCGTGGGGACCGACATGGCGGGGTGGACCCCGATCTTCGGGCAACAGGTCCAGTTCGTCCTGCTGGGTGGCGCGGTCGTTGGCCCCGAGACTCTGCTGCGCTGGTACGTACTCCATGTGCTGGCGTTCCCGTTTGTCCTCGTGCTGTTCCTGGCGGTCCACTTCTGGCGGATCCGTAAGGACGGCGGCATCTCCGGACCCCTGTAAAGAGACGAGGAACACCGATGTCCGAGCAAGTGGAGATGGACCAGAAGGTCTACGACGAGCTCATCGCCCAGGGGAAGAGCGAGCGCATCGCCCGTGCGAAGGCCAAGGCGGCGGCCGTCCGAGCGGCGAAGGTCGCGGCTGGTGAGACGCTCGGTCCCCGCGACCCCGCCGAGCAGAAGGCCAGAGTGGCCGCCGCCGCGGGGGGCGACGGCCCGAAAGCCGACGCTGGTGTCGCGACGAAGGAG
>JBOGED010000095.1:0-19902 GCA_050743625.1 Egibacteraceae bacterium
GCGGTGAGGAACCGGTCGCGGTCCGCCTGCCTGCGGTACCGGCCCATTCGCTGGAGCTCCGCGGGTGGCAGCAGCTCGGCCAGCTCTGGGCGGGCATCGGCCACCTCCGCCCACCAGATCTGGCAGCCCGGTGCCATCACACCCTGCACTGTGCAGAGTTATGCCGGTATACCGGCATAACTCTGCACAGTACGGCAGAACGGCGGTGCACGTCCAAACCCTTACCTCGCTCTTGCGATCGGCTTGCGGTAAACTCGGCATCTACCCGTCGCTGGAGGACGAGCATGAGCAATCCCTACACGCTCCCTGACTTGCCCTACGACTACAGCGCGCTGGAGCCCCACATCTCTGGTGAGATCATGGAGCTTCACCACAGCAAGCACCACCAAACCTACGTGAGTGGGGCCAACGCCGCGCTTGAGCAGCTCGCCGAGGCGCGCGAGTCCGGCCAGCTCGGGACCGTACGGATGCTGGAGAAGGACCTGGCATTCCATGTTGGCGGGCACGTGAACCACTCCGTGTTCTGGCGCAACATGAGCCCGGACGGTGGCGGCAAGCCCGCCGACGAGCTCGCGGGAGTGATCGACGAGCACTTCGGCTCGTTCGACGGTTTCCGCGCCCACTTCGAAGCGGCCGCCAACCAGCTGCAAGGCTCGGGGTGGGCGGTCTTGGCGTATCAGGCGCTGGGCGGTGGGTTGCTGCTCCACCAGCTGTACGACCAGCAGGCCAACCTGCCGGCCGGCTCGCACCCGCTGCTCATGCTCGACATGTGGGAGCACGCCTACTACCTGCAGTACCGCAACGTCAAGGCCGACTACGTGACCGCCTTCTGGCAGGTGGTGGACTGGCGCGACGCGCAGGCGCGCTACGCCGCCGTCGCGGGACGTGTGTCACTCCCATGAGTGCCACCCCACAGGCATGGCGTGCGAGGCGGTGGTGCTTCCGGGACGTCGCCGGGATGCCGCTGACCAGCGAGGCCTTGCGCATCCTCGCCTTCGCCGAGCTCGAAGCGACACTGCATGGGCACCGTGAGATCGGCACGCAGCACGTGCTCCTCAGCCTGATCGAGAGCGACGACGGGTTGACCATGACGGCGCTGGCCCGAACCGGTGTCCTGCTACCCAAGCTGTGCGCCTTGCTCACCGTAGGGGATTACCGGACGTCGGCATCCGCCGGCATTGTTCTGGGGCCGGACGCCACCGCGATGCTCGAAGCCGCAGGCGAGCTGGCCGCCGAACGGGGCGATGAGTGCATCATCCCGCGTGATCTTCTCTACGCCGTGCTCAGGACTCCCGGGATGGCCGCGCGCAGGCTCGCCGATGCCGGCATCGATCCGGACGCCGTCCGCGAGCACGCCGTCCGCATCCTCGCCGGGTAGAGCCGCGTCAGCCCACGCTGGTGGACTGGGTTCGGAGCCATGAGTACCAGGCGTCGAGCCCTTCGCCTCGGGTCGCAGAGACGCGCATGACCTCAAGGTCAGGGTTGATCTGTTTTGCGTACCCGATGCACCGTTCGATGTCGAACTCCAGGTAGGGCTCCAGGTCAATCTTGTTCAGGAGCATCAGCCCAGCCGCGCGGAACATGTGGGGGTACTTGAGTGGCTTGTCCTCACCCTCGGTGATGGACATGATCACCACCTTGTGACGCTCGCCGAGGTCGAACAGCGCGGGGCAGACCAGGTTACCCACGTTCTCGATCATGAGGATCGAGTCCGCGGGGGGGTCGAGCGTGCGGAGCCCGCGAGCCATCATCTCGGCGTCGAGGTGGCAACCACTCCCCGTATTGATCTGCACGACCCGGCAGCCGGTCGCGCGGATACGCTCGGCGTCGAAGAGCGTCTCTTGATCGCCCTCGATCACGGAGATCGTCAGTTCGGCGCCAAGATCACGGATGGTCCGCTCGAGCAGCGTGGTCTTGCCTGAGCCCGGAGAGCTCATCAGGTTCACCGCGAGGATCCCGCGCCCTTCGAACCAGCCACGATTTCGCTGTGCGAGGAGGTCGTTCTTGGCGAGAACCTCCTGCTCCAGCTTCACGAGGCGCGTCGGCGGGTCGGCCTGCACATGCAGGGTGGAAACCTCACCGTGCTCGTGGTCGTGATGGTCGTGGTCATGCGTGTGATCGTGGCCATGGTCGTGCGCGTGGTCGTGCGCGTGCGGGTGGTCGTGGTCGTGGTCGTGCGGGTGGTCGTGGTCGACGGTCAGGACGCGTCCGCTCTCCAGATTGGTCACGCGAGGTCGCCGCTTGCTGGAGCAGCCACAGGTAGCGCACATGTCAGAGCACCTCTACTTGAGTGATCTTGAGTTGTTGGCCTTGGACGATCTCGAGGTCAGCGCTGCCGCACGGGCACAGCGGGATGAAATCCTCTATATCGACGTCAGTCTGGCATTGGCGGCAATGCGCCCGACCTGGGACGTCGATGATCTCCAGGCGCGCACCGTCGAGGGCGGTCCCCTGCGTGCACAGGTCGAAGCAGAAGCGTACCGAGTCGCCTACCACGCCCGACAGCTTGCCGATCTCCAGCGTGACCGCGGCGACCTTGGCGTCACCCACGTGCTGGGAGACCGCAGTCACGACGCTCTCGGTGATGGACAGCTCATGCATGCCTCAATCCTTGCGCACGCACCACTATCGCGCTAGCTCCTCTTCGGGGCACATTCGATAATTGCGAACCGCTCGCGATAGCCTATGGCGCTATGGAAAAAAGCACAACCCGCGAACCTGCCACCTAGTGGACTCGCTTCATCGCATCCGAACGTTCGGCGATCCGGTGCTCGGCGTCGAAACAAAGGACGTCACCCGCTTCGACGCCTCGTTGCACCAGTTGAGTCAGGTAATGATTTCCGTAATGCACCGCGCTGGCGGGGTGGGTCTGGCCGCGAACCAGATAGGTGTATCGCGCAGGGTGTTCGTCTACCAATTGCTCGACGACGGCGCGGCACCGGGAGTGTGCGTCAACCCGCGATTGCTCGACAGGTCGATCGAGCGGGAGGAGCAGGATGAGGGCTGCCTGTCGGTCCCAGGGCTCTACTATCCGACGGTCCGGCACGAGAGGGTCTCGCTCGCCGCCATGGACGTGAACGGCGAGGCGTTCGAGATCGCCGCCGTTGGGTTACTGGCGCGCATCTTCCAACACGAGTGCGACCACCTCGACGGCAGGTTGTTCCTGTCCCGCCTCACCAAGCCGCGACGCCGCAACGCCTTGCGCCAGATCCGCGCCGGGGCGCTCGACACGGCCGAATGACTTGGGCGCACGAAATAGCCCCGATGCCCACCAGTTCTCTCGCCCTCACCCGAGGTCGCCGGTGCGATGTGCTTACTCAAGCGCCCTCTGTGGCCGCGGCTCAAGGCGAGTAGTGGCCGGGCGTTGGCCGGGCTGCGGAGCAAGGTAGGCGGTTTCCTTGAGGGAGTCGTAGTCCTCCCGCGAGACGATGACCCCAGGCTCGCGCCCGGCCCGGGTGATGACGACCTCCTCGCGGTCGTCTACGACGGAGTCGAGCACTTCGGCGTACCGAGCGCGGGACTCGCTGTAGCTCATGGTCCTTACGATGCTCCCTTCGCGTGCGACATGACGATCTGCGTTGCTCGACCAGTCACCGCCAGGATCCGGGAGCCGGCTGAGCCAGTCGAGCGGTTGACCTGCGGCTATGACCTAGGCTACTGTTGAGAACGACTTGTAAGAGCGGGACGGGCGGCGGACATGAAAAGATGGGCATTCTTCGTCGTGGGTGCGATTACCGCGCTCGCGACCTTTACGGGCGCGAGCGCGCTGGCCACGGAGGCAAGCGGGCCACCGAACGAGATCCGCCTGGCGATCGGCGGTGAGTCGGAGGACGGTTACGACCCGACCCTCGGGTGGGGTCGCTACGGCTCACCGCTGTTCCAATCGACGCTGTTGCGCCGTGACGCGGAGCTGAACATCGTCCCGGACCTCGCGACCACCTACGAGGTGTCGGACGACGGGCTCGTCTGGACCGTGAAGATCCGCGAGGGGGTGAAGTTCAGCGACGGCGAGCCGCTGACCGCGGGCGACGTGGCCTACACCTTCAACACCGCGGCGACGCAGGGAGGCCTCACCGACGTCACGGTGCTGGACGAGGCGGTGGCGACGGACGACACCACCGCCGAGCTGCGGCTATCCGAGCCGCAGAGCACGTTCGTGAACCGGCTGATCACCCTTGGGATCGTGCCAGAGCACGCGCACGGTCCGGACTACGGCCGCAACCCGATCGGGTCGGGGCCGTACATCTTGGAGCGCTGGGACG
This sequence comes from Egibacteraceae bacterium, assembly GCA_050743625.1. Classification (GTDB taxonomy): domain Bacteria; phylum Actinomycetota; class Nitriliruptoria; order Euzebyales; family Egibacteraceae; genus JBOGED01. The sequence continues at coordinate 4,263 of JBOGED010000095.1, forward strand.
AGGGTCAGCAGCTGATCGCCGTCCGCAACCCCGACTACTACGGGGAGCAGCCGGCCTTCGAGCGGCTGGTGTTCCAGTTCTCCGAGGACGACGGCAACCTGGCCGCCGCCCGCGCGGGCGACGTCCAGGTAGCGGTGGTCTCACCGGCGTTCGCGGCGGAGAGCATCCCAGGGATGGAGCTCGTGGCGGTCGACTCGGTGGACAACCGGGGGATCATGTTCCCGTACCAGCCCGATAGCGACGAGACCGACGAGGACGGCAACCCGATCGGCAACGCCGTGACGTCAGACCTGGCGATCCGCCAGGCGATCAACTACGCGATCGACCGGCAGGCGCTGGTCGCCGGCATCCTCGACGAGCACGGCAGCCCGGCCACGGGACCGGTCGACGGGCTCCCTTGGTACGAGCCGGACTCGGCGATCACCGACAACGATCCTGACGAGGCCGCGCGGATCCTGGCCGACGGCGGCTGGGAAGACACGGACGGCGACGGGATCCTGGAGAAGGACGGGGTCCCCGCCGCGTTCACGCTGCTCTACCCGGCGAACGACTCGACCCGCCAAGGTCTGGCGCTCGCGGTGTCCGACATGGTCCGCCCGATCGGCATCGACATCACCACCGAGGGACGCAGCTTCGACGAGATCGAGCCGCTGATGCACGCCAACGCGGTGCTGTTCGGGTGGGGCAGCCACGACCAGACCGAGATGTACAACCTCTATCACAGCTCGCTGGCCGGCTTCGACTTCTACAACGCCGGCTACTTCATGGATGGCCAGGTCGACTCGTACCTCGATCTGGCGATGGGCGCGACCGACCCTGCGGAGGCGAACGTCTTCTGGCGCGCCGCGCAGCTGGACGAGGAGGGCAACGGCTTCACCACCCCGGCCGAGGCCGGCTGGGCGTGGCTGGTCAACCTCGACCACACCTACTTCGTCGACGAGTGCCTCGACGTCGGCAACCCGCAGGTCGAGCCCCACGGCCACGGCTACCCGATCACCGCCGGCATCACGAGCTGGCAATGGACCTGTCCTTAACTCTGATGCACGGATCGCCCACAGACGTGAGGAGGAGATCGCCGACGGGTGCGCGCCCGGCGCCTCACCGCTCCAAACCAAAGGAAAAACCATGACCCGCCGGCTCGCGCGGCTCGTCCTGCTGGTGGCAGGCGTCGCGGTCCTGGCCTTCGTGCTGGTGGAGATGTCGCCGGTCGACCCGGTCAACGCCTACGTCGGCGCCGAGGTCACCAGGATCGGGCCCGAGCAGCGGGAGCTGATCGCCGAGCGGTTCGGGTTGAACGACCCACCGCTCGTGCGGTTCGGGCTGTGGGCCGGGCGGATCTTGAGGGGTGACCTCGGCACCTCGATGATCTACAACGCCCCGGTCGCCGACGTCATCGCCACGCGCTTCCGCGCGTCGCTCGTGCTCTTGGGCACCGCGTGGGTGCTGTCCGGGGTGCTGGGGTTCACGCTGGGCCTGCTGGCGGCGATCACGCGGGGTTCGTTCGTCGACCGGTCGATCCGCTGGTTCGCCTACACGCTGACGGCGGCGCCGACCTTCTGGATCGGGCTGCTGCTGCTGACCACGTTCTCGGTCCTGCTCGGGTGGACGCCCGTGTGCTGTGCGACCCCGATCGGGATCGCCCCCGCCGACGCGACGCTGTGGCAACGATTGCACCACCTGATCCTGCCGGCCGCGATGCTCAGCGTCGTCGGTGTCGCGCCCATCGTGCTGCACACCCGCGAGCAGGCGGTGGGCATCTTGCGCAGCGACTTCGTGACGTTCGCGCGAGCACAGGGCGAGCGTGGCGGCGGGCTGGTGCGTTACCGGCTGCTGCGCAATGCCGTGGTGCCCGCGGTTCTGCTGCAGTTCGCCTCGCTCAGCGAGCTGTTCGGTGGCTCCATCCTGGCCGAGCAGGTGTTCAGCTATCCGGGCCTCGGCCAGGCGACCGCCGCCGCCGGCCTACGCGGCGACGTCCCCCTTTTACTCGGGATCGTGCTGTTCAGCGCGATCTTCGTGTTCGCCGGCAACACCCTGGGCGACATCGTCCACGGCCTGGTCGACCCCCGGGTGGTCCCACTGCGAGCAAGGAGGGCCACATGAGCGCGCAGCGTGGCCCCATCCCATCCTTTGGTTTGGAGCGGTGAGGCACCGAGTGAGAAATCGTCAGCGACCCGCACAACCATCCCCGCGCGGTCCGTGCATCTCAAGGAGGGCCACATGAGCGCGACCTCTGGTGCGGCCGGCGACCTGCGCGGCACCTTGGTGCCACGCGCGGGGATCCTCGGGAGGCTGACGGATCGGCGGGCGCGGACGCTGGCGCAGATCGGCCTGGGAGCCGTGGCGCTGGCGGTGGTCGTCGTGGCGGCGACGCTGGCCGCGCCGTCCGCGGATGCGACCAACCTGCTGGCGCGGCGCCAGCCACCGAGCCTCGCCCATCCCTTCGGTACCGACTGGCTGGGCCGCGACGTGCTCGCGCGCACGCTCGTCGGGCTGCGGCTGAGCTTAGGAATCGCGACCCTGGCGGCGTCCATCAGCGCGGTCGTCGCGCTGGCGCTGGGAGCGGCGGCGGGAGCGCTCGGGCGGAGGGTCGACGCGGCGGTCTCGTGGCTGATCGACCTGAACCTCTCGTTGCCACACCTGGTGCTGATGATCCTCATCGCGTTCGCCGCTGGTCGCGGCGCGAGGGGGCTGATCATCGCGGTCGCGTTGACGCACTGGCCGACCCTCACGCGGGTCCTGCGCGGCGAGGCGCGCCGCGTGTCCGCCTCGGACTATGTCGCCGTCTCGGAACGCCTCGGCAAGAGTGGATGGTGGGTCGCGCGACGTCACCTCGTGCGCCACCTCGTGCCCCAGTTCTCCGTTGGCTTGGTGCTGCTGTTCCCGCACGCGATCCTCCACGAGGCCGGGTTGTCATTCCTAGGCTTCGGCCTGTCCCCGGATGCACCGGCCATCGGGAACATCCTGTCCGAGGCGATGCGGTACCTGCCGGCGGGCGACTGGTGGCTGGCATTGCTTCCCGGTGTGGCGCTGCTCGGCGTCGTCTTGGCCGTCGACATGGTCGGCGGGAATCTCCGCACGCTCCTCGACCCAAGGAGCGTGCACGAGTGAGCCTGCTCGAGGTCGAGGGGTTCTCGCTGTCGTTCCTGCAATATGAGGCGGGGCTGCGCCGGAGGCGGCTCGACGTCATCACTGACCTCGACCTGGACGTGGAGGCCGGCGAGCTGGTCGCGGTCGTGGGCTCCAGCGGCTCAGGCAAGAGCCTGCTCGCCCACGCGTTGCTCGGGGTCTTGCCCTCCAACGCGATCGAGGGTGGCACGATCACCTACGATGGGCAGCCACTGGATCTCGCGAGGCGTGAGACGCTGCGCGGCCGGGAAATCGCGCTGGTCCCGCAGTCCGTCGCGTTCCTCGATCCCGTTTCCCGGGTCGGGCCGCAAGCGGAGCGCGCCGCCGTACTGGCGCGCGTCGAAAAACCCGCCGCGGCGGTGAAGGCGGCGTTCCGGCGGCTGGACCTGCCCGAGGAGACCGTGCGGCGCTACCCCCACGAGCTGTCCGGGGGGATGGCGCGGCGGGTGCTGACGGCGACGGCGACGATCGGCGCGCCGCGGCTCGTGCTCGCCGACGAGCCCACGCCTGGCCTGCACCCCGAGGTCGTGACCGAGACGCTGCAGGGATTGCGGCGGACCGCCGACGAGGGGGCTGGGGTCGTCTTGATCACCCACGACCTGCTGCGAGCTCTGGAGGTCGCCGATCGCATCGCGGTGTTCTACGCGGGCACGACCGTCGAGGTGGCCCCCGCCGAGGCGTTCTCCGGCGACGGGACACAGCTGCGGCATCCCTACACGCAGGCGTTGTGGCGGGCGCTGCCCGAGCACGGGTTCCACCCGCTGGCTGGCGCTCAGCCGCCACCGACCGACCTCCCTCCAGGCTGCCTGTTCGCTCCGCGGTGCCCGATCGTCGTCGACGAGTGCCGCGCCGCCCGGCCAGCGCTCCGGCGGGTCGGCCGCTCAAGGGCCCGGTGCATCCGTGCTTGAGGCCGCCCAGCTCTGGTTCCGGTACCGCCGTGACAGCCCTTGGGTGCTTCAGGGCGTCACCTTGAGCGTCGAGCCCGGCGAGGTCGTGGGCTTGAAGGGGCCCAGCGGGCGAGGCAAGACCACGCTCGCCCGCCTCCTCGCGGGCTACCTCGTCCCCACACGCGGTCGCGTACTGCTCGACGGATCGCCGCTTCCGGCCGGCGCGCAGCCGGTGCAGCTCGTGTCCCAGCACCCCGAGCTCGCGGTCGACCCGAGGTGGCGGCTGGCCGAGATCTTGTCCGAGGCGACGCCGGAGGCGGCAACTCCCGACCCCGCGCTCCTCGACATGCTCTCCATCGACCGCGCGTGGCTCGACCGCTATCCCCACGAGCTGTCCGGGGGTGAGCTGCAGCGCGTGACCGTGGCGAGGGCGCTGCTCTCCCAAGCGCCATACGTGGTCGCCGACGAGGTCAGCGCCATGCTCGACCCGATCACCCAAGCCCAGATCTGGTCGGTGCTGGTTGACCGTGCCCGCCGAGGAGGTCTCGGGCTGCTCGCGATCTGCCACGACGACTCCCTCCTCGCCGCGGTCGCCGACCGCGTCGTGGACCTCATGCAGCCTTATGGCCAGGGTTCGTCACGCATACGTGAGAAAACGCAGGGATAAAGCCTGGCGCGCTCGTCTCGGCCGTCGAGGCCGCCGAGCTTGGGGAGCAGCGCGCGCCGCCGTACCGGCCATGGCTGCTGTTGCTGCGCGCGCTGCGGACCGGCGAGGAACGCGAGGGTCACCAGGTAAGTCAGGGCCTGGGTCGAAATCGCGCAGTCGTGGGTTCGCTGGCGGTAGCGCTCGCCGGATTCCTTCCCGGGCACGGGCCCCGAGCTGGTGGGCGGCCCAATCCTGCACTGTGCAGAGTAATGCCGGTAGTTCGGCAAAACTCTGCACAATAGCGCCCAACGCTTTCGTTCGATGCCCCGCTCGAACGCGGAAAGGCCACGGGATGCCCGGTTTGCCGGATTCTCATCCTCCGGGCGACGGCGCCAGCCGGCATGAGCTGCTGTGAAGGTTCAGTCCGGAAGAATGTCCACCCAACCGCGTGCCGGGAAGGCGCAGCCGTGTGACCTGTGACGTTACGCCCGGGCCGCGCGCTATGGCGGGACACCTATCCGCGCACGGGCCCTTAGCGGCCCACCTCCATGCCTGAGTAGTGGTGGAGCAGGCCGGCGGGGAGCGGCTGGCGGTTGGCAAGGAACTCGTCCCATTCGCTCGGCATGGCGGCGGCGACCACGGGATCGGTGACGCGGAGCAGGGCGAAGTGCCTCAGCCCGTGCGCCAGGACGTCGGCGGCCTCGACGGCTTGCCGGTGCCCGTTGACGGCCAGCCGCTCCACGGCGGCGAGAGGCTGTGGGTCGAACCCCGCCGGGGGTGTTTTCGTGCTCTCAAGGATCGCGAGGTAGCTCAACACCAACGCGAAATGTGCCGGTTCGAACCGCCAAGAGGTCGAGTGCACCACCGCCGTCAGCGGGGTGTACAGCCCACCCAATGCACTAGCGAGCCCGTGGCGCACAACCAGGCTCGGGTCCGTGCGGGGTGGTGGCACGAGCCACCACGCGGGATAGCTGCCACCCGTGGCGGTGTGCCGCAGGTACGTCGCCTGACCGTCCATCCACACCAGAGGGAACACCTCACACCGCACCGCCGTGGTGTGAAGGCCCGGCAGGTCGTCGTCAACGGCCAATCCGTCTCTCCTCCTTGAGAGCTCTGCTACTGCCGGGCACGAAACTGCCGCAATTGCGAGGAGATTGCAACTCCCCAACCGGGTAGGACACGGCTGCGAGCGCGCACCGATCCCCCGCCGGCTGATGACCGCCGGCCTACTGCTCAGCGCCACCGGGTTCTCCTGCCCGGCTGTGACCCAGGTGTCGACCAGTGGCCTGCCACGTGGCGTCCGGGATCGTCAGCGTCTCACGATGGATAGGCGGAGCGCTCGCCGCGGGTTTCGCTCGCGGCATCTGCGCACCCACGCGCAAAAGCGGCCAGCCACTGGCCGATCCATGGGACGCCCGCTGTTGGACCCCTAGGAATTGCGCGTTGGCGCGCATTCCCGGTGGATTCAGGCCAATGTGTCCTAGGCGTGCTGGTTGGCGCGGCCGAGGACGGCCCTTCCGCGCGGCGTCGCCAGCAGGGCAGCGGTCGCGACGAGCAGGATCACCATCACGCGGTGGTAAGTGTCGTTCAGGACAGTGCTCGGGCCACGGCCCGCGGCGATCGCCGCGATCCCGAGCAGGACCCCGCCGAGCGCGAAGGCGTGCGCCCCCAGCGTGAAGGGCCAAGCCCACGCCTTGCGCGCGAGCACGGCGTACGCGGCGGTCGCCAGGCCGGCCCCGCACAGGCTCTCGACGATCACCGCGGGGACGATCACCGGCTCGGCGAGTACGGCGAACCCCAGCGGGATCCGCACGCCCGCGTGCAGCAGGGCGCCGATGAAGAACGTCGCCGAGTACACCGCTGCGAGGACGCCGATCGCTGTGGCAGTCATGGTTGTGATCACCTCTCTGTAGGTTAAAGAGTTGGCTTGAACACCATCGCCCCGACCGCGGAAAGCAGGAGGAGGAGATTGATCCAGTTCAGCATCAATGCCCGCCGCCGCAGCGCGACCACCCTCGGGCCGCCCGCCTCGGCGGTGGCCGCCAGCTCGCTCAGCTGCTCACCGGCTCGGCGGATAGCAGTCCCACCAAGGATCCCCGAGAGCAGGATGGCGAGCAGCCCCCAGGCGATCCAGAGCGTGGCGAAGCTGATCCGCCCGATGGCCGCCGTGGCCACGCCGGCGATCAGCGTGATCCCAGTCGCGGGGCCCAGGACTGACCTGCCGTAGAAGGTGGCCTGGCGCGACAGCGCCGCCACCGCCGCAGGATCGCGCTCACGGGCGAGCCGCCCGCTCAGGACGTTGAGGGTGAAGACGCCGCCGACCAAGACGATCACACTGACGACGTGGAGGAACTTGAACAGGGCGTAGATGTTCACGCCAACCAGTCTGCGCCCGCCGGGTTAAGGGGCCCTTGGAGTCGCCTAGGATTCCCGGGTAGTGGAGTTCGGCGTGTTGGGCCCGCTCCTGGTCTCCGACGGCGACCGGGTAGTGGAGCTGGGCGGACCGAGGCAGCGGGCCATCCTGGCGATGCTGCTTCTCGACGCGAACCGGGTCGTGTCGATGGACCGGTTGATCGACGGCATATGGGGCGACGGCCCTCCCGCGCAGGCCACCGGAACCGTGCAGGCCTACGTCTCGAACCTCCGCAAGGCCCTAGAGCCCGCCCGGCGGCCGGGTGAGCCCGCCCGAGTGCTGATCTCACGAGCGCCCGGTTACTGCCTGAAGGCGGCGCCCGACGACGTCGACTGGCTCCGCTTCGGGCGGCTCGCCGACCAGGCGCGGGCCGCGCGAGCAGCCGGCGACCTCGAAGTCGCGGACGGGCTGCTCACCCAGGCCCGCGACTTGTGGCGCGGGCCCGCGCTTGCCGACTTCGGGTCCGAGCCGTTCGCGGAGCACGAGCGCGCCCACCTCGAGGAGCTCCGGCTCAGCGCCGTCGAGGACCACACGGAGGTGCGGCTGGCCCTCAGGCGGCATGACGAGATCGCCGCCGACCTGGAGCGCGTCGTCGCCGAGCACCCGTTGCGCGAACGCCTTCGTGGCCTGTTGATGGTGGCGCTGTATCGCGCGGGCCGGCAAGCGGACGCGCTCGCCGCGTACGCGGACGTGCGCCGGCGCCTGGCCGGCGAGCTGGGCATCGACCCGGGCGCCTCCCTGCGGCGGTTGCAAGAACAGATCCTGCGGCAGGACCCCAAGCTCGACTGGGAGCAACCACTGCCAACCGTGGCCGCCGCCCGGCCCCGCCCGGTCACCGGGCCGGTCCATAACGCGCCGGCCGCGTTCGTGGGCCGGAACCCCGAGTTGGCGACGCTGCGGCGACACCTCGACGCAACCCAGGCAGGTTCGGGGCGTGTCGTGCTCGTCGAGGGCGAGCCGGGCATCGGCAAGACCCGCCTGGCGGAGATCGTGGCGACCGAGGCCGCCAGCCGTGGCTTCCGGGCGCTATGGGGTCGCTGCTTCGAGGGCGAGGGCGCCCCATCCCTGTGGCCGTGGACCCAGGTGCTTCGCCAGGTCCATGAGGCTCGCGACCTCACGGCGCTCGTGCCGTGGGGGGGCCAGCTCGATCCTCAGGACGCGCGGGCGCACCTCAACCAGGCGCTCTCTGACCTGTTGGGCCAGCTTGCGGTGGCGCGCCCGCTGCTGGTCGTCCTCGACGACCTGCATTGGGCCGATGTTGCGTCACTCCAGCTCCTCGAGTTTCTCGCCGCCACGCTCGCGGGCACTCGCATCCTGGTCCTCGCCGCGTACCGCGAGGTGGACATTCCCCTCTCCGGGCGCCTCACCAGCACGCTCGGCGTGCTCGCGCGCCTGCCTGGGGCTGACCGCGTCGCGCTGCGTGGCATGAGCGTGGACGAGGTCGCGCAGATGATTCGCGAGCGCGCGGCATCCCAGCCCGCTCCGCCGCTTGCCGCCGCGGTGCATCGCCGGACCGACGGCAACCCTTTCTTCGTGACCGAGCTGCTCCGCCTGAGCGATCCGCAACGCCTGCTGGACGGTCCGGTCCCGGCCGGTGTGCGCGACGTGATCCGGCACCGTATCGCGCGGCTGCCCCCGACCGCCCAACAGCTCCTGGCCACCGCGGCCATCACGGGCCGCGAGTTCGATCTCGGCTTGGTGGTCGGGTTGTGCGGGTTCGACGCCGACACTGGTCTCGAGGCCGCGGAGGCGGCCTTGATCCATCGCGCGATCACCGGCATACCCGAGCAGGTGAGCCGGTACGGCTTCACGCACGCGCTGGTGCGCGAGACGCTCGCCGGTGACCTGACCCCGATCCAGCGGGCGCGGCTCCACACACGCGTCGCCGAGGCGCTGCTCGCCACGCACGGCGAGGATGGCGAGCATGCGCTCGCGGTTGCCGAGCACCTCTGGGCCTCGCTGCCAGCCGGCGACGCCGCGCTGACGCTCCGCGCGCTCGTGCGCGCGGCCGAGCGGGCGTGGGACGGCCTCGCCTACGAGCAGACGGAGGACCTGCTCGCCAGGGCTGCGACGCTCGCCCGTTCGCTGCCACCGGCGACCGCGGTGCCTGACCTCGACCTCGACGTGCACATCCGGCTGGGCTCGGTCTCCAGCGTGCGCCACGGGTACACGGCCGAGGTGCGCGACGCGTTCGCCCGAGCGCGCATGCTCGGCGAACGGCTCGGGCGCCCCGGCAGCCTCCTTCCGGCGCTGTGGGGACTGGGCGCGACGGCCGTGGTGCGCGGGCACCTGGCCACCGCCCGCGAGCTGACCGATGCGGCGCTCGAAGAGGCGCGCCATGTCGCCAGCCCGCACGCCCTCGCCGCGGGTCATCAGGGCGTCGGCATCGTCGCCTTCTACCAGGGCCGGCTCGCCGAGGCGCGGCGGCATTTCGCTGACAGCCTGGCGGCCTGGCAAGGCGTCTCCCAACCGCCCGCCCTCGCGTCGGGCCCGCCTGCCAACACAAGGCCGGACGTGATGGCTCCGTGCTATGACGCGCTGGCGGCCTGCCTGACCGGTGACGCCGCGGGCGCTGGCAAGCGGATCGCGCTCGCCTTGCGCGCCGCCGAGTCGACCGGGCAGCCGTACGCGCTGGCGTTCGCCCACAGCTTCCACGCCAGGCTCGCGGTGCTCCAGCGGGACCCGGATACGGCCGAGCAGGCCGCCGCGAAGGCCATCGCGGTCGCCGAGGCGCACCGCTTTCCCCTGCTCATCGAGCACGCGGCAATCCCGAAGGGGTGGGCAGAGGCATGGCGGGGATCGCCGGAGCGGGGCCTGGGCCACGATCGAGGAGGGGCTCACCGCGCTGGAGACGTCAGGTCAGCGGATCCTGACGCCGTTCCACCGGGCGCTGCAGGCGGAGGTACTCCTGCGGCTCGGCGACCCCACACGCGCGGTTGACCTCCTCGACGAGGCGATCGCCGAGTCTTCGGGTCGCGGTGGGGGCTTTGAGGCGGCCGAGCTGCATCGCCTGCGCGGGTTGGCGCTGGACGGGCTCGGCCGGCGAGAAGAGGGGCTCGCGTCGCTCCGCACGGCCTTGGAGATCGCGCGAGCGCAAGGCGCGCGCCTCATCGAGGGACGGGCCGCCGGCAACCTGAAGCGCCGCTCCTAGCAGTTCCTTGGCCCGCTCCAAGCCTCGCGGGGGAACTTTCCCGCGAACGCGCCGTGAGAGGAGCTGGCATGACACGTGTACTGGTGACCGGGGCGTCTCGCGGCATCGGGCGCGCGCTGGTGAGGGAGCTGAGCGGGCGCGGTATGGAGGTGATCGCGAGCGCGCGGCGTGTCGCCGATCTCGCTGACCTTCCCGCCGCCGGTCGGCTCGCGCTCGACGTCACCTCGACCGAGTCGGTGGCCGCGGCGGTGGGGATGGCGAACCCGGTCGACGTGCTGGTGAACAACGCGGCCGTCAGCGTCGCCGCCACGGTCGAGGACACCCCCACTGGCGTTGCGCTCCAGATGTTCGACACGAACGTCCTCGGCCCCCTGCGCCTGATCAAGGCGCTCCTGCCCGGGATGCGCGAGCGCGGCGGCGGCTTGGTGGTGAACGTGTCCTCGGTGGCGGGCAAGGCCGCCTTCCCGATGAACGGCCTGCACGCGGCGAGCAAGCACGCGCTGGAGGCGCTCAGCGAGGCGCTCTCGGTGGAGGTCTCGCCGTTCGGGATTCGCGTGCTCGTGTTGCAGTTGGGCTCGGTCGCCACCGACATGTACGAGTCCCAGCCGCGGTACGTCTCCCCGCCTTACGCCGAGATGGACCGCACCCAACAAGCCGGTTTCGCGGCCCACCAGTCCCGGCGAGCCACGCCCGAGCAGGTCGCGGCGACGATCGCCGACGCGATCGAGGCCCCCGCCAGCCCGCTGCGCGTGCCGGTCGGGCAGGACGCCGCGTGGATGCTCGCCGAGCGCGCCCGGCTCGACGACACCGCGTGGTCCGCTCGGGTGCGCGAGATGTTCGGCCCCCCGCCGGCGTCGCACGAACATTGAGAGTATCGGCGGCCGATGCTCGAAGCCCACTGCACCGCCAATGCGCGGCGGGCTGGACCGCTGCTGCCTTTCACCGAGCGATAACCAGGGGCCGGGTACGACAAGGGCACGCACACCTCCCGCTCCCGCCTGAGGCGGTCATGAGGGCACCCAGGCGATTGGCTGGCCTCCGCCCCCAGGCCGTGAGTCCCGGTTGGCGAGCCTCTGGCAGGCCCCGCGTACTCTCCGCCAACGAAATGCGCGACAGCCGGTCACAAGGACGCCGCGCTACTGTTGAGGGACCGTTGAAGCTCCGTTGATGCGCAACGTGTCCTGGATACTCGGGACGCCGAGGGACGGAAGGGCGGATTGCATGGGCACGACGATCGAGGCCACGCGAGCGCCCGGCCAGTGGCGCTCCGCCGAGCGGGTGCGGCTGCCGAGGCGAGCGGAGGCGGTGACGCTCGTGCTCTCGCTTTGGCTGATCGTCGGTCTGTTCGTCGACGGCTGGGCGCACATGAACCTCGCTCAGCTCGAGACCTTCTTCACCCCGTGGCACGCGTTGTTCTACTCGGGCTTCACCGCGGTGGCGGGCTGGATCGGATGGCAGGTGGTGCGCGGCCAAGAGGCGGGCCGGCGCGGCTTGGCGGCGGTCCCCGCCGGGTACGGCCTCGGGATCGCGGGTCTCGCGATCTTCGCGGCTGGAGGCGCGGGTGATCTCGCCTGGCACCAGGTGTTCGGCATCGAGCAAGAGCTCGACGCCCTATTCAGTCCCACCCACATCATGCTGCTGGCCGGCATGGCGCTGATCGTCACCAGCCCGCTCCGGGCCGCCTGGGCGGCTCCTGACGATCACGACGCGGACCGGCTGCGCACGTTCTTGCCGGTGGTGTTGTCCCTCGCGCTGTCCACGGCGCTGATCTCGTTCTTTCTCATGTGGACGTCGGCCTTCTTGGACAGCTCGCCGGTGGTGAGCGCGGCCAGATGGCGGGCTGAGTGGGGTCCTTATCCCGGCGACGGGAGGATGATCGAGCAAGGCCTCACCAGCGTGATCATCACCAACCTGGTGCTGATCGCGCCCCTGCTCTACCTGATCCGCCGTTGGCTCCCACCGTTCGGCGCGGTCACCGTGCTGTTCTCCTTCGTCGCGGTCCTGACGAGCGCCCTGGTGGCGTTCGAGATGGCGTGGTCGATCGTGCCCGCCGTCGTCGCCGGGCTCGCCGCTGACCTGCTGATCCGCCGCGTGCGTCCCTCGACGGAGCGGCCGGCGGCCTACCGGGCGGTGGCGGTATTGGTGCCCGCGATCCTGTGGAGCGTCTACTATCTCACGCTGGGGCTACGCGACCCCATCGTGTGGGTGCCCGAGCTGTGGAGTGGCACGATCATCTACGCCGCCCTGACCGGCCTCGTCCTCGCGCAGATGATGCTGCCAGTCCGCGCACGCACCCAGGCATAGGATCCTTCAGCAAGCGATCTATCCCCTATATACTGACAGTTCACGTCATGTCGCTGTCGGCATAAGTGGGGCTGTCGTGCGGAGAATCGGGGTCGCTGTCCTTCTGTTGTCCATCGCGGTGCTCCTCCTGCCCGCCGGCCGCGTCCTCGCTGGCTCTGCGGCCGGCCTCTGGCACATGGAAGACCCCGGGAAGATGGTCGACAGCTCGGGACAGGGGAACGACGGGGACACCACGGACATCGAATCTGTCCCTGGCATCGACGGCCGCGGATACCGGTTCAACGGCACGACCTCGTTCGTGGAGGTAGCGTCCACGGACAGCCTCAACCCTGGCGGCGATGACGTGGAGCTCACCGTGCACATGCGCTTCGACCAGGTGCCGGGCACAGATTTCGACGTGATCCGCAAGGGGTTGGGCGACACCGAGGGCGGGGAGTACAAGATGCAGGTCGCGCCCACTCGGGATGGCACGGCCGCTCGCGCCAACTGCACCTTCCACGGCTCGAACGACGACGGCAAGGTCAGCGGCGACCGAGACGTCGCGGACGGCGCCTGGCACAGCGTGAGATGCATAAAGACCAAGAACGCGATCGAGATCGTCGTAGACGGGGAGCACACGGTGCAGCGTGTGCAGATCGGCAAGATCTCGAACGACGAGCCCTTGACGGTCGGCGCGAAGTCCTTCCCCGACGACCAGTTCCGCGGCGACATGGACGAGGTCTCGGTCCGTATCGGCTGAGGTTGTGTGCCCGGCCGTCAGGTGGGGCTACGCTCGGCGCCGGTGACCATCGACGTCGAGCGCGTGCGGGCGGACACGCCTGGGTGTCAGCAGGTCGCGCACTTCAACAACGCGGGTGCGGCGCTGATGGCCCGGCCCGTGCTCGACGCGGTGATCAGTCACCTGCGGCTGGAGGCGCGGATCGGCGGGTACGAGGCGCAGGCCGAGGCCGCCGAGCGCATCGACCACGTGTACACGGGCGTCGCCGCGCTGATCGGCTGCCATCGTCACGAGGTCGCGTTGGTCGAGAATGCCACCCGCGCGTGGGACATGGCGTTCTACTCCCTGCCGTTCGGCCCCGGCGATCGCATCCTCACCAGCCAGTGCGAGTACGTGAGCAACGCGGTCGCCTTCCTCCACGTGGCGCGCCGGACGGGTGCGGCGGTGGAGGTGGTGCCCAACGACGAGCATGGCCAGCTCAGCGTCGACGCCTTGCGGCGGATGCTCGACGAGCGCGTCAAGCTGATCGCGATCACCTACGTGCCCACCCACGGCGGGCTCGTGAACCCGGCCGCCGAGGTCGGCCGGGTCGCACGTGACGCCGGCGTGCGCTACCTCCTCGACGCCTGCCAGGCCGCCGGGCAGCTGCCGCTCGACGTGGCGGAGCTCGGCTGCGACATGCTGACGGCGACGGCGCGGAAGTACCTGCGGGGACCGAGGGGCACCGGGTTTCTCTACGTGTCCGAGCGCCTGGTCTGGGAGCTCGAGCCGCCCTTCCTCGACCTGCAGTCCGCGGCCTGGGTCGCCAGCCGAACGTACGAGATTCGCCCAGGCCTGCTCCGGTTCGAGACGTGGGAGTGCGCCGTCGCCGCGAGGATCGGCCTCGGCGTCGCCATCGACTACGCCCTTGACCTGGGTCTTCACGCGATCGAGCGGCGCGTGACCGCACTCGCCGATCGCGTGCGGGCGCAGCTGGCCACGGTGCCCGGCGTGGTGGTGCGCGATCAGGGCGTGCGGCGGTGCGGCATCGTCACGTTCACGGTTGAGGGTGTCGCCTCCGCCGAGGTCGCCGCCGTGCTGCACGAGCGTGGCGTCAACGTGTCGGTCGCGCGCGCCGAGTTCGCGAGGTTCGACTTCGAGGCGCGAGGCTTACCCGACCTGGTCCGCGCCTCCGTCCATTACTACAACACCGAGGCTGAGGTCGACCGCCTGTGCGACGCTGTCGCCGGTGTGCAACTCTAAGGTTGCACTAACGGGGCGCCGGAGGCGCCCACCGAGCGCGTGTGGGAAGCGCACGGCACGGGCTACGCGCGCGTCGAGGGGGTGGAATATCCGCGGCTCTTCTCCTTCCGCTGGGCGCTCTCAGCGGGCGAGCAGCCGGGTGAGGGCAACTGGACACTGGTCGAGTTCACCCTTGTTCCCGATGGCTCCGGCACGCGGCTTCGGGTCGTTGAGAGCGGCTTCGGCGACTTGAACGTGCCGGACGACGAGAAGATCAGGCACGCGAAGGAAAACACCGAAGGTTGGGCCGCCGAGCTCGATGAGCTCAAGCGTTATCTCCAGCGGATCGCGATGTGATGGAGGCGCTGGTCGACGGGGACGCCCAGGTATTCGCGGCGCTGGGCGACGCGACCCGACGGCGTCTCCTCGACCTGCTCGCCCTCCACGGAGAGGCGACGGCCACCACGTTGGCCACGCAGATGCCGATCAGTCGGCAAGCGGTCGTGAAGCATCTCGGGACGCTGGACCGCGCGGGCCTGGTCCGCGGCCGCCGCCGCGCGAACGAGGTGAGGTACTCCGTGTGCCCCGACCGGCTTGAGGCCGCCGCGCGGCGAATGGCGCGAATCGCATCGGATTGGGAGTCCCGACTCGCGGCAATCAAGCGCATCGCCGAAGAGCTGACAGAATAAACCCGATTGGCTGAAAGTGCAGTAACCATCGCCCCTGGTGCGGCGTCTTCTCGATCAACGAAACAAACGAAGACCAACCACCTACGGAAAGGGCGATTTGCTATGGCCACTCAGATGTTGCTAAAAGATGAGGCTTCTGAGGTTGACTCCCGACCGCTGTGGCACAAACGGCGGTTCTTGCTCCCGGTGATCGCCGTGCTGGCGTTCACGCTGGGGACCATGCGCAATGGCGACCAGTCCATCGAGGACCGTGCGCAACAGGCGGAGCTGCGCGTCGCACAGCTAGAGGCCTCGCTCGACGCCGCGCAAGCCCGCGCGGAGCTTGCCGAGGATGAGCTGGCGCGCCTCCCTCAAGAGCGAGACGCGACCGAGGCGCGGCTGGAGGCCACAGCCGCCGAGGCGCCGCCGGCCCCGAGATCCGTGACCGCGCCAAAGCCGGACCCCGAGCCAGCGGCCGCGCCCGCGCCGTCCCCGAAGCCCGCCCC
>JBOGED010000096.1:0-24503 GCA_050743625.1 Egibacteraceae bacterium
AAAGGGAGTGATACCCCTCACCTAACCGCCGTGGGGACTTCTGATGGCCGCCAGTGGGGAGATCTCGTGGCCATCAGCGGGGAGAACTCATGACCGCCTACGGGGAATTCTCAATGGCCATTGACACTCAAGGACTCAGCGTCCCTCGACGCATCGGCGCGCTAGGCGAAGGGGTGGACCTGCTCGGCGATGACGGCTACGCCATCGCCCCACCCTCACAAGTCCCATGCCTCCGCGCCGACGAGCATGAGGGGCCTTGCCACTCCGAGTACCGCTGGTCAGCGCGGCGCATGAAGCTCGCGCCACTGCCCGACTGGATCATCCAGGCAAGCCGCCAACGCGACCCGATCCAGCGCGAACCTGACGCCACGCCTGCAGTAGTCCGGCAAGCCATGAAGAGCAGCGACGCCGCTTCTACGGCCAAGCCGCCCTCGACGGGGAAGCGGCACGCCTGCCCGGCGCGGCACGAGGCACGCGCTATCACACACTGGGCGGCTCGTCATACCGCCTAGGCCGTCTGATTGGTGCCGGCGAGATCGACCATCCCGAAGCGCGAGAAGCGCTCTGGAGCGCCGCGAAGGCGTGCGGCTACGTTGAGGAACACGGCGAGGCGACCGTCACGAAGGAGATCGAATCAGGACTCCAAGCCGGTGCACGCAACCCGCGGTCTCGTCAGCCTCGTGAGGCTGGAGGTGAGATCTCCATCCGAGATGCCCGAGACAACAGCAGGGCGCGAGGCCTCACGATACAAGTGCGTGAGGAACCCGACGCTCCCGATTATGGGGCGACTACGCCTATGCGACCACGATCGACAAAACCGAAGGCGTCACGGTGGATGATGCCCTGCTGTTCGTGTCCGGCAACACTCCCAAGGAACGCGCCTACGTCGGCCTCACCCCCGGCGGTCGCTACTCCGACCGCGTCGCAGCGCTGGCCAAAGGGCGGCTGCGCCTACGGTCTGTTGCATAGCCGTGTTCGCGGCGCCAGCCTCACGCCCTACGCCGCTGGCCCCCCGCAGCACGATGGTGTGCACTAGGCCAGGTGCTTCATAGCGTCAAGTCTGCTCTCCGTCGAACTATACTAAAGCCCGATCGCCCTCACGAACGCGAAGAATGGATAGGAAATCATTGTGACGGCGATAAATGTCTGCACGGCGACGGCAGCGCTCACATGTGTAAGTCGGATAGTCGGTTCGATTACGCTATGTTTTAGTAACTGGTGAAGCGCTCCAAGCGCGAAGGTAACTGTTCAGCCGGGTGGGCAGGCTGGCGCTGTTTGTGGCGGTTCGGAGGGTCAGGCTGCGGCGGCTAGGTCGGCGGGTGGGCCGGTCGCTGTGGGGATCCACAGGTCGTCGGCGAACGCGCGGCGCAGCGCCTCGAGCGGGTCGAGTCCGTGTTTTCGTGCGGTGGCGATGTAGCTGCGGGTGGCCGCGAACGCTTGCGCGCCTGGTAGGGTGCGCCAGCAGCCCGAGATTTTCTGCTGCAGTTTGGTCATGCGGACCTCGCGCTCGGCTTGGTTGTTCGTGAACGGTACCGCCAGGTCGGACAGGAATCGCAGGACGTCGTCGCGGCAGCGGTCCAGGCGGCGGACGAGGTTGGCGGCTTTGGTTTGCTTGCGTTGGCCGGCCACGATCGGGTTGGCCTCGTGGCCTTGGGTGATCAGCCCGTCATAGCGGGCGCGGATCGCGGCGAGGCGCTCGGCGGGGACCGCGTCTAGCCCGGCATCGCGAGCCTCGGCGGCGAAGGCGTTGGCTTGAAGGAGCGTTTCGATCAGATGTGCGGCCCATTGTTGGCCTTGCTCGACCAGCGCGGTGAGTTCCCGGATGTGATGAGCGTTGCACAGCCCATGGGTGAGTTGCGGGTATGCGTAGTAGGGCTTCCAGCCGTCGTGCACCGCCACCCCGGTCAAGTCGGGGAGGACCCCGGCGTCGTCCATGGCGGTTTTGCCGCGTTTGGCGTGCACCGTGAACAGGCTCAACTGTGATGTGGACGCCGAGTGCAGCCAGTGCAAGCCTCCGGCTACCCGCGCGCCGGTCTCGTCGAAGCAGACCACTTTCGCTTGGGCCAGCAGCCGGGTGATTGCCTTGACCGCCGGGGCCACCAGCCCGCCCGCCTGGGCGGTGATGCCAGCGATCGTGCCGGCGGACACCGCGGCGCCGAAGACGTCGTCGAGCAGTCGCGCCATGCGGTCTGTCGGCAGGTGCTGATAGACCGACAGGTAGGCGACCAGGGCGCGGATCCCCGGCCCATAACAGGCCGCACCACTGGCCTGGGCGGGAAACGCTGCCGTGGTGACCGTCCCGCAGCCGCAGCGGCGTCGCTGCGCTCGATGTTCGGTACAGACCAGCCGGACCGGCGGCAGGTCAAAGACCTGGCGGGTGGTCTGGCCCACGACCGGCGCCTGCTCCAACCCGCCGCCGCAGCCCCGGCAACGCGTGGGGGCGTGCGTCACGACCTCGTCAGGCTCGGCGACTTGCGCCAGATGCTTGCCTTCACTCCCCGGCTGTTTGCCCGGTTTACGCGCGCCCCGCTGGCGGGGCTGCGCGGGTTTCTTTCGTAAACCCTCTGATGACGGCGGCACCGAGGAGTTGCGTGGATTCTGCGCCAACCGGGCCTTGAGCTCGGCGATCTGCTCGCTCAACGCGGCGACCTGACCCGTCAACGCCGCGATCTGCTCGGCCGCGGTCCGCAACTGCGCGTCCTGGCGCTCGATGACTCCTCGAAGCCTGGCGTTGGCGGCACGCAGCCCGGCCTCGTCCCCCGCCAGACCCAGCTCATCGGCCACGCGTGTCCTCCTGCCAGCTCCCCAACAGCAGTCACACTAGCCACACCACGCCTGAAAACCCGGCAACCCCCGCAGCCACCAACGGATCCACCCAACCCGACCAGCTGAATAGTTACGCGCGAAGATGCTAAAGAGAAGCGGCAGGAGCGGGGCGCTGGCGAGGATCAGCCCATTTGCGACTGTTGTACTCGCGAGCCCGAGGAAGGGTACCTGTAGCGTCCGCCAAAGATGTTGTGCTGATGGAACGTGATCCAAGAGAGGGGTAAGCACCACAACTGCTGCATAAAATTGTGCAAGCATGAAGTAGTAATAGCCGGATAAAAGAGCAAGTAGGACGTTCGCCCCGAAGAAGAGCTGTCGAGCGCTCGGCAGCCCAAAAGGTTCGGCGCTTGACACACCTGATTTCCCGGCATTCTCGGTTTCGCTAGAGCGTGCATCCTGTCTTGTCGATCCCAAGCCGTAAATGGCTGCGAAAGCTGTGAAGCTCCCGGTGAGGAGAAACCAAAGTAAACTTGAAACCAAGAGGTCCTCAAGGTGGTTGAGGCGTTCAACGAGGAAGCCAATTAGGTCATTCTCATTAGACATGTGGCATCTCCCGACTCCTGGCTGCCGGCGCAGCGATGACTAGCTGATCAACCCGGAGCGGCTCACCGATTGGTTCCAGGCGCACTGCCGCCGCGCAGGGCTTCCGCGAATTCGCCTACACCACGTACGGCATACCACGCGACCACCGGATTGGCGAATGCGACCGGGTGGCACGAGGTGAAAGATCATCTCGCAGCGGATCGGGCACACGAGCGTCGGGTTCACGACCGACACCTACGCGCACGTGCTGCCCGCTGCTGACGAGCAGGTCGCGCACACCCTCGCGCGCCTCATTCTTGGGGAGGCGTCATGACCGCGTTCGGTAGTAGTTTGGGTAGCAGTCAGCCGGAAGGCGTCGAGAACCACACAGACGTAACCAGGTTTCCGCAGGTCAGAAGCCTGGTGCGCGAGGCGGGAGTCGAACCCGCACACCCGAGGGCACTGGGACCTAAACCCAGCGTGTCTACCGTTCCACCACTCGCGCGAGGCCGCTAGGGTAACGCGCTGAGCAGATGCCGCGCCGGAGGACGGTTGCCTGGCCGGGCGCAGTTTTCCTCCGTATCCGAGGGAAAGTGGCCTCTCCGGCGTGGCTCCGCGCGATTAGGCTGCAGTTTTCCTTCGTATGCGGAGGAAAGCTGCAGTGTGACCCGTTGCTTTGCGCCCGGGCCGCGGGCTGATGGTGAGCACCTATCCGCGCGAGCTCTTAGGCGGGGGAGGGGGCGGTGGGGGTGAGCAGGCCGGGGTGGTTGTTGCGGACGTTGTTGACGTCGGTGCTCACCTGGCGCCACGTGACCTCGTCGGGATTGGGGGAGACGAGGATGTGGCGGAGCAAGGCCGGGTCGGCCTTGGGGTCGAGCCAGTCGCTCCAGTGGTCCCCGGGCAGGGCGACGGGTGTGCGTGGGTGGATCTCGGCGATGCCGCCGGTCGCTTGTGTTGTCACGATCGTGCAGGTCAAGAGCCTCGCTCCGTCCTGCTCAGGGTCACGCCAGGACGCCCAGAGGCCGGCGAAGGCCATCGGTGTCTCATCGGTGCGGTGGATGAAATACGGAGTGCGGGAGCCATCTGGGTGGCGCTGCCACTCGTAGAAACCGTCCGCGGGAATGAGGCAGCGACGTCGGCGGAAGGAGTCCGCAAAGGTGGGCTTCTCCGCGACGGTCTCCGCGCGGGCATTGATGTGGCGTGAGGCGACCTTGCGGTCATCTGCCCAGAACGGCACGAGCCCCCAGCGGAACGTGACGAGAACCCTGCGGTCCTCGTGCGCCGCGACGGCGTACACCGGGTCGGTCGGGGCGACGTTCCAGCTGGGCGGCAGCTGGACCGCCTTGCGCTCGTCGACCATGAAGAAGCGCACGAGCCCGTCCGGGTCGCTCGCCGCCACGAACCTGCCACACATACGCCGACAGCGTATACGGGGCGGGGGACAGATGCGCTGTGTTGTCACACTGCCGTGAGGCACACATTGCCGTCAATGCAAGGCGCTGCGCGGATCGCGGGATCCGCTACCCACATTACGTGATGGATTTCGGGTAATGTGTCGGTCGCGAAAGCCGAGGGACAAGCGAAGCTCCTCGCGGCACATTTTGTAAATAAAAAGTACGCCGCGCCGGAATCGAACCGGCAACCAACAGATTAAGAGTCTGCTGCTCTGCCTAATTGAGCTAGCGGCGCGTACGAAGTGTACTGGCGCTGGATCGTGACGGCAACGTAGCTGGCGTTGGAGGGTGACCGACGGGTTTCGAACCCGCGACCTCCGCGACCACAACGCGGCGCTCTAACCAACTGAGCTACGGTCACCATGACGCCGGGTTAAGACCTCGGCGCAGCCTCCAGCCTACCAGTGCGCCCGGAAGGAATCGAACCCTCGACCTAGCGGATAGAAGCCGCCTGCTCTGTCCTCTGAGCTACGGGCGCGCGCCCGGTGATCACGTGCACGACCTCGCCGCCTCGAACCATGGCAAGGCCTCGAGCATAACCTCTGCCAGCGCTCTGGGGTGCTGCACGTGGATATCGTGGTCGCCCTCCATCCACACCACGCGTGATCGGGGGATCGCTGCCTGCGCGCGCTCGACCCCCGCACGCTTGTTCGTGGTCCAGGTGGCGTCGTCGGGGATCAGGACGGGCACGAGCATGACGGGAACGCTCAACCCGTCGTAGCGTTCGGCGGGCCGGTGCTCCCACAATCCTCGCAGGACCTGGAGGTGCCGGTCGAACGGCAGCCATGGCCTGACCGTGCCGTCCGGAAGCATCTCCATGTTCGCCATCGTCGCGGCGATCCCGCTGTCATCCCACGCCGGGTACGCCTCACGGAGCATGCGCTCCCAATCCGCAACGGGAGTGCCTTCGAGCCGCGGAGGTGCGAGCACGGCCTTGCAGTCCTCCCACTGCGGCCAGCGAGCTTGCAGGTCGATCGTGCCGCCATCGACACAGATGACGCCGCGGAGGCGCTTGGGGTGGAGGTACGCGTACTCCAGTACCACGTTCCCTCCCCACGATTGACCCGCGAGCACTACATCCCGCAGACCGAGCCGTGACAGCAACCCGTCGAGGTCCGCCGCCACCGTTGGCATGTCGTAGGGCCCGTCCGGCTTCTCGCTGCGCCCGTGACCCCGCTGGTCGAGTGAGGTAACCGGGTAGCCGTGGGAAGCGATGGAAGATGCCACCTGCTCCCAGGTCAGGGCGTTGCTGGCCAGGCCGTGCACCAGCACGAAGCGGGGTGAGGGCGTGGCCCCTCGCGGATTCCAAGAGCGGATGCGGAGCGAGACGCCTCCGACGTCAATGCTGCGGACTTCTGGCTCGATCACGCGTCCCTCGCAGTAGGCTGCACCTCTGACATGCTGAGTGCCGAGCAGTTCATCCGCGTGAGCCGCGGCCTTAAAGAGGCGTATGCGGCATTGGGCGCCGCCGATCTTCCGGACGCCCAGCGTGAGCGGTGGCAGCGGAGGCTCATGGCGATCACCGACACCGCAACGCGTGACTTGAGCGGGGCCGAGATCCAATTGCAACAGTTCCTCGCCGACTGGGCTCGGGTGACCGGGCGTTGAGCCCTGAGCCTTAGAGGCTGACGATCTGGAGATGGCGGAGATGCCTGCCGGCGGTGTCTTCGTTGATCTCGAAACGGACGCGTTGGCCCAACCGCAGCTCGATCAACCCAGAGGCGGCAAAGGTCTCGGCGTCGAATGGCACCTCCTCCTGGTTGTCGAGCAGCACCGTGCCACTGCGGGTCTCGAGGTCGAAGTGCTTCACCGTGCCCTGCGTCATGTGGGCTCCTAGGTCGATCACGTGGGGCTTTGGGAGCCTATCCGCTCGCTGGTCCGCGAACGTGTGGGTTGTGCGTCAGGGCCGGAGGTCTCGCGCCCCCGCAGACCGCGTCGAGGTGCGCGGTCTCCCGCGCCGCACGCAGGCCTGGACGATGGCTCGACGAGCGCGTCGTTGCTCGGACGCGCTGCGGCGGATGCCGTCTCCGTCCTGGGGGTGTGTCGACTCAAGTCCGGAATCCGGACCTCATCCGACACACCTCAGGTAGCGGTCGGTGGGATCCGCAACTCGCCAATCGCCATGCGCGTGAGCGCCGCCTCGGCCGTGTCCGCAGGTGTCGATGTCCAGCGCGGTGGAGTTTCACGTGCGTCGGGTGGACAACGGCTGCGGCTCGATCCGCGATCTCCTCCAGCCACGTCGAGACCGGGCGGGGGCTATATGACCACGTCGAACCCCGGGCGCGCCGCGACCGCGTGGAGGTCGCCCAGCACGGCAAGCACCCCGTGGGTCGACCGCGTGCGCGGCACGCGTCGACGACTCGTTCGAGCATCCAAGTCACGAGCGTGCGGCGCTGAGGCTCGTCGATAGCCAGCTGGAACCATGAGGTGTGCTACGCTGATTACGTGCTACACGGGAGTTTGGGAAGAGTATGGCCAACCTCACCTTGACCATCGACGAGGATGTCCTGCGCCGTGCTCGCATACGGGCCTTGGAGCGCGGCACTTCGGTCAACGCGGTCGTGCGGGAGTTCATCGAGCGGTATGCCGGCAGTGAGCGTGAGCGCGAGGCGCTACGTGCATTCGGTGAGCTTGCGGATCGAGCTCAGGCCAGTAGCGGCCCTCGGGGCCGGTCATGGAGCAGAGACGAGCTGTATGATTGAGCGCAGTTTTGTCGACACGAACGTCTGGGTCTACCGAGTCGACAGAGGCGAGCCTTTGAAGCGCGATGTCGCGCGGCGGCTGCTCGATGATGCGCCTTCAGGGTCCTTGGTGATCAGTACTCAGGTGCTGCAAGAGTTCTACAGCGTGACCACCCGAAGGCTTGCTACACCGCTCAGTGAGAACGAGGCTGCCGCAGCTGTGGAGCGCCTCAGCGACCTATTGGTCGTCGGCAGCGACTCGGCGTTCGTGCGCCAGGCGATCGGGATCAGCCGTAGCTCGCGGATCTCGTTGTGGGACGCGCTGATCGTGCAAGCGGCGCTGGCTGGTGGATGCGACCGCATCCTGACCGAGGATCTGCAGCACGGCTCGGTGATTCAAGGAATGCCGGTCGTCGATCCGTTCGCCCTCGCATAACCATCTTTCGTCGGTGTAGATCGACGCCAGCATGCGAGGTGGGCGTCTCGGCTTTGGGGACCGGGCGTAGACCCGCGCCCGGCAGCTGAAGGTTCCTCGATGGGCAAGGTCGCGGTCATGGGATGGAGCCGTGAGGCACGGCGTTCGCGCTCCTGCGCCTCGACGCTGGCGAGGACGTACGGTCGTGGGCCGCTCACCCACCCGAAGTCGCCGAGACGGTCAATCGCGAGCGCCGGATCCCCCGATTACCTCGGTGAGGGGTTGCCCTGCGCCATGCCGGCTCTTTGCTGAGGTTTAGTGCCACCGCCCAGAGGTACGGTCAGCACCGAGGGTGCGGCAACCTACCCGGTCACGGAGCAGTCTGAGGTCCCCGGGGGTATCGACGTCCAGGGCAAGGTTGGGAAGGTTCATGCGCGTGGCGCGTACGCCGGCGGCGGCGGCGAGGCGTAGGTGAGCCGCGGCCGACGCGGGCCCGAACGCCGTCCCGACGACGTCCGGTGGCCGGCGGCCAAAGGCGCCCGTCCCTCCGTCTCGCGTTGGCACGACGATCACGGGGTCGCTCACTCCGCAGATCGTTTCGAGATCGGCGGCGGTCGCGAGGGGCAGGTCGGCGGGGATCACGAGGGTCGCGTGAGCCTTTGACGCGGCCCGATCCGCGGTCTCCAGGGCCACGCGGAGGCCGGGCGACGGCTCGATGACCACGTCCACCCCCGGGCGCGCAGCGACCGCCGCCGCCTGAAGGTCGCCTACCACGGCAAGTACCCGATCGATCGGCCGCGCCCCCAGACACGCGTCGAGGACCCGTCCCAACATCCAGATCACGAGCGCGCGGCGCTGGGCCTCGTCGAGATGGCCAGCCAGGCGGCTCTTCGCGTGGGGGAGCGCCTTCACGGGCACGATCGCGGTGACGCCCATGGAGGCCCACTCTAGGTTGTTCGTTGGGTTTGGAGCGGTGAGGCGTCGAGCGCGCAGTCGTCGGCGTCGTGCGCTCACGTCTCGGGGCGATCCGTGCATCCAGGTCTAGGCGTAGACTCGCGCCCAGTCAGGTGGAGGTTCCTCGATGGGCAAGGTCGCGGTCATGGGGGCGGGGTCGTGGGGCACGGCGTTCGCGCTCGTGTGCCTCGACGCTGGCGAGGACGTGCTGCTATGGGCCCGCCGCCCCGAGGTCGCCGAGAGGGTCAATCGTGAGCACCGGAACCCCGACTACCTCGGTGACCTCTACCTCGGTGAGGCGTTGCGGGCCACGGCCGACCCGGCCGAGGCGCTGACTGGCGCCGAGGTGGTCGTGCTCGCGGTGCCCAGCCATGCGCTGCGCGTCTCGCTGGAGCGTTGGTCAGGCGACGTCCCGCGGGACGCGCTCGCGGTAAGCCTCATCAAAGGCGTCGAGCTTGAGAGCCGGTTGCGTGCCAGCGAGGTGATCCGGGCGGTCCTCGACCTGCCAGACCACCAGGTCGCAGTGGTGAGCGGTCCCAATCTCGCGCTGGAATGCGCACAGCGCCTGCCCGCGGGCTCGGTCGCGGCCGCGGTCCACGAGCGGGCGACCCGCCGCGTGCAGGCGCTGTGCCATACCGCCTATTTCCGCGTCTACACGAATCCCGACATCGTCGGCGTCGAGCTGGGGGGAGCGGTCAAGAACGCGATCGCGATCGGCGCGGGCATGGCCGACGGGATGGCGTTCGGCGACAACTCCAAGGCCACGCTCGTCACCCGGGGGCTCGCCGAGATGACCCGGCTGGGCGTCGCGCTCGGGGGGAACGCGCTCACCTTCTCAGGGCTTGCCGGGATGGGTGATCTGGTCGCCACCTGCATGAGCCGCCACTCGCGCAACCGGCACGTCGGCGAGCAGCTCGGTCGTGGCCGCTCGCTTGACGACATCGTGAGGGATATGAGCATGGTCGCCGAGGGCGTCCGATCGTCTCTCGCCATACTCGACATGGCGCGGGACAAGGGGGTGGAGATGCCGATCGTCCAGCAGGTGGTCGACGTGCTGCACGGGCGCTCGATGCCGAAGGACGCGGTGGGCGCGCTGCTCGGCCGCCAACCGAAACCCGAGCTTTACGGCCTCGAGGGCGCGGTCTCGTAAGGACCGTTCTAAAGGAAGGTTGCGAACGTGAGCGATGCCGTGGGTGTGGTGTTCGGAGGTCCCTCCCCCGAGCACGACGTCAGCGTGGTGACAGGCCTGCAAGCGGCGCACGCGCTGCTCGACCAGGGGATCGCGGTCGTCGCGCTGTACTGGACGAAGACGGGGGACTGGGCAAGCATCGACCCGCGCTCCGAGACCAGTGACCTCGCCGGCGGTGTCCCCGCTACCGCGGAGGAGTTGGAGCTTGGCCTGGGGCGCAAGGGTGGCTTCGCCCGGCGCAAGCGGCTCGGCGGGCGCGGCGCCGTCCCCCTCGACGTCGTGGTGAACTGCTGTCACGGTGGGCCAGGTGAGGACGGCAGCTTGCAGGGCGCGCTCGACCTCGCGGGGGTGCGCTATACCGGCCCGTCACCGCGGTCCGCCGCGTTGAGCATGGACAAGCTCGCGTTCGCCGCGTTCGCGCAGGCGCAAGGCCTTCCCAGCCTGCCCCGGGTGAGCTATTCCATCGCGGATGTTTCCCGGGACTGGGTCCCGCCGTTCCCCGCGCCGTACATCGCGAAGCCTCGCTACGGCGGCTCGTCGATCGGGATCGAGGTCGTCAAGGACGTCGAGTCGCTCCGCGCGCTCGTCGAGCACAGCGTCCATCTTTGTGACGGAGCGGTCATCGAGCCATATCTGGAGGACGCGGAGGACCTGAACATCGCGATCCGCGCCTTCCCGAGACCAGAGCTCTCGGCCATCGAGCGACCCCTACGCGGCGAGGCGTCGTCACAGTTCCTCAGCTTCGAGGACAAGTACGTCGGTTCTGAGGGGATGGCGGGAGCCGCGCGGCAGCTCCCCGCGACCCTGCCCGACGAGATCGCCAGCGAGATCACGCGGTCCGCCGAGATCGTCGGTCGGTACCTTCCCGTCCGGGGGGTCGTGCGGCTCGACTTCCTCCGCGACGGGTCGGACCTTTACGTCAACGAGGTCAACAGCATCCCCGGGTCACTCGCGAAATATCTTTGGATCGCCCCGCCGCGATCATTCCCCGAGCTTCTCGCCGATCTCATCGGGGAGGCGCGGACACGGCCAACCTATCGCCCGTCCACCGAAGGAGCTGACGGCGAGCTTCTCCGCAAGGCCGGGTCCATCGCGGCGAAGCTCGCCTGAGCGCGCTGTCGAACATGGCGGATCCTCGGATCCGCCGACCTGGCCACACGGCCAGGGTGATCTCAACTCGAAAGCGCCCAGCCGGGTAACCGAGCTTCGGTGCGAAGCAGCGGCAGGATATCCTGATTCTTGTTAGGGTCTAGCAGATCAGCAAAAGCGGCGCTCAAGAGGCGAACTGTCGTCACGCTATTGCTGCAAATAGAAGCAAGCTGATCTTGGGACAACGGGATTGTATCGAAAAAGGTATCGAGGTCTCGGCTGTGGGATGGATCGAGTCCGGCGTGGTGCGCCAAGGTGCGGAATGCGGATTTTGGTAGCCCGGACCGCTCAATCATCTGGTTGATATCTTCGATCCTAGGGGGATACCCTTCCAGGACCGCTATATACCCCAAGAGGGCAACAGGATGATAGTGGCGGATCCAGTAGTATTGTGCCCCGACCAGCGCGGCAACGGTAGGTGGCGGTAAGCGGCGAAGTAAAGCCGTTCGATCCAACCCCAATTCTTCGAAGTCCTCGAGGAGCCATAGATCGTGATCTATCTCCTCAGGGATATGCTTTGCAAAGTACATTTCGAGCTGAGCGGTCAAGGGGTCACGCGTTGACAGTTTCTCCGTCTGTGTCAACGCGTCCTGCATCAACGGCACGCTCGCCCGGACAATCGCATGAGACAAGAAAAGGTACTCGGGATAGAGCTCGGCAAGGTCGGGATGGCTCTTGAAATCTTGAAATGCTCGCCACAACGGAGAAAGAGCGGCGGCGATGCAATGATGAATTTTCTTGCGAGCGCGGGGTGGCGTCATGGCCGGGACACCTGGGTTGGCGGTCGTTATAGAATGAACGGGATCGGGGGGAATCTAAAGCCTTTGATCAGTCTTGCAATCCTGGCGACCAGCTCAAGTTCCTCCGGCGTCAACTCGGCCATTGCTTGGATAAATTCTTCTGGAAGGCCGGGGGTAAGTTCCTCATTCTCGCACGTCGCTGTCGGCTCCGTCAGGAATGAGCGGCGAAAATCTCCGTCTTCCAGCCGGTCCAAAAATTGACTCAAGGCATCCGGATCGATGATTGGCAGTTCGTCAGGCACGGCAAATCCTTTCAAGATCGGCTTGAAACGACAAGGCGGCACTATTTGATGTCATGTATCTTGTCAATTAGTTGTATCACCTTTTGGCGTGCATTCTCGGAAGATGTTGTATTGCCCTTCCGATCGTAGATATATTGGGCATCCTCGAACATCGCCTTGGCTTCTGGTAACCGGCCTGCCAAATGCAAAACTTCGGCCAGGTCCATGTGAGCCTCACCGCGGACCTGGAGAAAATCGGTCTGCGCGGCAAGACTCACGGCTTCCCGGCTCAAGCGTTCACCTTCCTCAAAATCTCCTCGAATGGCGATCGCCTTTCCTCGTATACCTCGCACTAGCACGTGTGTGTAGATGTCGGTCTCTCCCGCCATCTCTTCACTGATGGTGGTAAATCGCTCAGCCTCCGCATAGTGGCCTTGCGCGAAAGTTGTCTTCGCGAGCAGGGCGGCTACCGACGAGCACCAGGCACTCTCTCCCATCCGCGCCAGGGCCTCGTATCCAGACCGCAGCTCGCTCTCGGCGGCCGCAAAATCTCCAGCGAGCAATTTTGCCCACCCGTAGAATTGTGACCACGGCCCAGCGATCCAGACGCGCAGCCCAAGATCTTCGAGGATCGCTCTCGCCAGCGTCAACAGTTCGCTCGACTCTCGAAAGCGGCCCCGCATGGCCTCGAATGCACCGCGTGCAAAGAGCACGCTTGCCTTGACTTTTCGATCGCCATCGGCTCGCCTGAGGATCTCCTCACAGCGACGGATGCCTCTTTCAGGTGTTGTGGGACCGGCCCAGAGAGGAAGAGGGAGCCAGAAAAGGCAGTCCAGCTCCTCTTGCCGATCGCCAGTGCGCCTCGCATACGTGGCGGCGCGGTCCATCGCATCTTCCGCGGCTGAGAAATGAGCAAATGCGAGATGAACGACGCTCAGGAGACGCCAGCTCCTGGCAAGGCCCAGCTCATCGCCCGCCGCTTCGAAGATGGGAATGGCATTCACCGCCTCGCGGCGGGCTTCCTCAGCTCCCCCCTGCTGGTTCGTGAATAGGCGCTGCATCGAGCGGGCGAGGAGAAGATGGGCGCGTAGCTGGACGTTGCCAGAGCTGGTTGCGGCCTCCAGCGCCTCCGCCAGCGTCACTTCAGCGTCCTCTAGCTCGCCCGTCGACATGAGTGCTTCGGCGAGATTCGGAAGGAGGCTCAGACGTCGCTGATCGTGGGCAGGCAACAGTGCCACGGCCCGGGAAAGTAGATTGGCCGCCGCTCCCATGTCGCCTCGCGCAAGTGCTCTGATACCGGCGGTGGACAGGCGCTCCGCCGCTCGCCAGGCCAGTCCCCGGGCGTGGGCATCGGGCGGCCGGAGGTCCTTCCCATACCGATATGCGCTCTCCAGATGATAGCCGAGTATCTCCTCGTGCTCGCCGATACGTTCCCCTGCCGTGCGTTCCAGCCAGTCAGCAACCCGCTCATGCAGCTGAGCGCGCCCGAGTTTGGACGTGGCGTTGTAGGCGGCGTCTCGGATGAGGGCATGGTGGAAGCGAAAGACACGCTCTCGGCCGTTCGAGGGATGGGGGTTGGCAAGTTTCTTCGCGACTAGCGTCGTTAAGAGAGGTTCGACCCGGCGTCCAAGGCTCTCGGGAAGGAGCTCAACGAGAGCTTCCTGGGAGAACACCGTCCCCACTGCTGAGGCCGCCTCGATAATCTGGCGCTCGTCGGTGTCCAGGCGATCCAATCGCGTGGCCAATAGACCTTGAATCGTTGGTGGCAGCCTGATCTCGCGCAGGTTGGCCGTGGCGACCCATTGTCCGTTCGCTTCAGTGAGTAGGCCGTTATCGATGAGCATCGACAGGATCTCCTCGAGGTACAGCGGATTTCCCTCGGCCGTTTCGCTGATCCGAGCCCGTACCCTGCCCGCGAGCGTTCTTCTGCCGAGCAGGTTCTCCATGAATTGCTGGCTGTCTTGCTCAGAGAGCGGGCCGAGTTCAAGCGATGAGGCGTTGGCCTTGCCCTCACCCCAACTGGGACGTTGGGCAAGGAGGTCGGGACGCGCCAGGCAGAGCACCAGGACCGGGGCATGGCGCGACCAATCAGTTATGTGATCAATGAGGTCTAAGAACGTTGGCTCGGCCCAATGGAGATCCTCGAATACGACGACCACCGCCTGCCGACGCGCGAGCGCCTCGAGCAACTTGCGTACGCCCCAGAGGATTTCGTCGGAGGCTACGGTGGCCTGGACAAAGCCAACCAGCTGACCTACGCGTTCCACTATCAAGGGAGCCTCGTCTTCGCCTTGGAGCAGCCTGAGTAGCTTGGCTTGCGCACCTTGGGACGAGTCGTCGTCGCTCACGCCAGCGACTTGTTTCACAATCTCGGCGACCGGCCAGAAGGTGATGCCTTCGCCGTAGGAAAGGCAATGGCCCTGGAGCACGGTGGCCTCGTCATCAACCGATGCGACGAATTCCGCCGCCAGCCGAGACTTGCCAACTCCCGCTACGCCCAGGAGGGTAAACAGCTGGCAGGCCTGCTGGCTGACGACCTGTTCGAAAACTTGACGAAGCGCGTCCAGCTCCTCGCCGCGTCCCACCAGTGGTGTGTCGAGGCGCCGGGTTGGGGTAGTGTGGACGCCCGGTACAATCCGTAGCAGGCGAAATACACGAAGTCGATTGCTTTTCCCCTTGACGGCCAAAGGCTTGAGCGGCTCCACCTTCACCGCGCCTTTGACCAGCCGGTACGTGTCCTCCCCCAGAAGAATCTCTTGGGAGGAGGCCGCCTGCTCCAGCCTCGCCGCCACGTTCACCGCGTCACCGACCACCAGCGCCCCGCCCACGTCGCCATGATCGGTCACCACTTCACCTGTGTTCACCCCAGTTCGGGCCCGAACTGTGATTCCCCAATCCCTCTGCAGGTCCTTGTTGAGAGGCTCAAGGGCATCCCGCATCTCGGCTGCTGCCCGCACCGCCCGCAGCGCATCGTCCTCGTGCGCTTGTGGGATGCCGAACACCGCCATCACGGCATCACCCACGAATTTTCCTACCGTTCCACCGTGACGCTCGACCACCATTCGCATCTCGGCGAAGTAGCGGGACATGACCCGACGTAACTGCTCGGGATCCGAGCGTTCGGCCAGCTCGGTAGAGCCCGCGATGTCGGTGAAGACGACGGTGACGACTCTACGGACCGCCCGTTTGTTCTCCGGTTCCGTGAGTGTCCGCATGCGTGTACCGCAGGTCGAGCAAAATTGAGCCTCATCGGAATTGTCGGCACCGCACTGCGGACATCTCGCGCTGGGACCCATATGACGACGTTGCCCCCTAGGACTACCTCCGTCAAGACTACTCACCGGCGTAGGCAAGGGACGTCATCGACCATCCCTCGGTTACCGCCAGGCCGTGAACTCGCGCGTCGACGGCGGGCTGGCCGAAGACGCCGGGCTTGTTACTGCGGGGGACGGGTTCCCGCGTGGCGGCTACCGTTGGGCCGGCGCCGCGGGTGCGAGAAGTGCCCACAACATGTGCCACACGTTCTTCAATAGACCTGAAATCGCGAAGAGGGTCACGCGCGTCCTTGACCAACGACCCTGTAGCCTCGGAGCGATCACCCTCTCTAGACTTGCCTGGCCAGTGTCAAAGTGGAGTATGCCTGTGAGGAAACCACGCGTCGCGGTCCTGGCCGGAGGGTTGTCGTTCGAGCGTGAGGTCAGCCTGCGCTCGGGGCAGCGAGTCGCGCAACTGCTGCGGGAGCGCGGCTACGAGGTGTCGTCCCTGGACGTCGACCAGGAGATGCCGAGGCACCTGAGCTCGGCGGACGTCGCCTTTATGGCGCTCCACGGCGGCAACGGCGAGGACGGCGTCATCCAATCGTTGCTCGAGTTCTTGAAGGTGCCGTACACGGGGTCAGCGGTGTACGCGTCGGCCCTCGCCTGGCAAAAGCCGATCGCGAAAGGGGTCTTCGAGCACGCCGGCCTCCACACCCCCGAGTTCTTGCTGCTGTCCGAGGCCGCGCTGCGAGAGCTTGGCGCCAGGCGCGCGCTCCAGCAGGTTCACCAGGTGCTCGGTCTCCCCGTCGTGGTGAAGCCCGCGACGGGAGGGTCGGCGCTGGGGGTGCGACGCATCGACACACCCGCCGAGCTACCCGGCGCGCTTCTCCACGCGATGGCGTACTCGGCCACGGTGATGGTGGAGCGGTATATCGAGGGCATCGAGCTGGCGATGCCGATCCTCGACGGTACCCCACTGCCCGCCGTCGAGATCGAGCCGCTGGGCCGGACCTACGACTACGTGGCGCGGTACACGCACGGAGCGACGCGGTTCCACTTGCCGGCACGCCTCGACGAGGAGGTGCTCGCCCGCTGCCGGGACGCGGCGCTGCGGGCGTGGGAGGCGATCGGCGCGCGGCAGATCGGGCGCGTCGACCTCATCGTCGACTCGGACGGGATGCCGTGGGTGCTCGAGTTCGCGACGTGCCCGGGCCTGACGGAGACCTCGGTCTGGCCGCTGGCGGTCGACGCCGCCGGAGTCGGGTTCGGAACGGCCGTCGAACAGCTCGTCCACGCCGCGGTCGAGGAGCCAAAGCCCTAGTGCCCGCCGCCCGGACAGCGCTCCGGCGCCCGCACAATCCTGCACTGTGCAGGAGTACGCCGGTATGCCGGCCTAACTCTGCACAGTGCAGGGAAAAGCCGGAGGCCTGGAAGGTGATTGTGGATGCTGAAAGCCTTTGGTGAGCCCCCGATCTTCGGGGAGGTGCATGGCGACTGGCCGCCCGATGTCGTGGCACTCCACGGTTGGGGGCGGGATCGTGGGGATTTCCGGGTGGCGCTGCGGGGTCTGTCGGCGGTGGCCGTTGACCTGCCCGGCTTCGGCGCGAGCCCCGCTCCGCCCGAGCCGTGGGGCAGCCGGGAGTACGCCGGGCGGCTCATCGCGGTCGTCGAGGCCGCCGGAAGCCCGGTCGTGCTGGTCGGGCACTCGTTTGGAGGGCGTATCGCGGTGCGGCTCGCGGCCATGCGACCCGACGAGGTCAGGGCGATCGTCCTCACCGGGGCGCCGATCGCGCGGAGTGGCCAACCGCGCCGCCAGCCAGCGCTCGCCTACCGGGCGATCCGGCGGTTGCACAAGGCTCGGGTCCTCAACGACACCCTCATGGAGTGGGGCCGGAACCGGTACGGGTCGGCCGACTACCGGCAGGCCCAAGGGGTGATGCGCGACGTGCTCGTCACCGTCCTGCAGGAGGACTACCAGCAGGACTTGCGCGGGCTCGCGCAACCCGTGGCGCTGTTGTGGGGCACCGAGGACAGGGAGGTGCCTGTCGGTGTCGCCGAGGCGGCGGCCGCCCTCATCGGCTCCTGCACGGTCGAGGCGGTCCCGGGCGTCGGGCACGACCTCCCATGGCGGGCGCCGGACAGGCTGCGCGGCGCCATTCTCGGCCTCATCCGTCCGGCGGTCGGGTCGTGACAGTCGTCTTGCTCCTCGTCGCATACGGCGTCGCAGCGGTCGCCGGCTGCCTGCGCTGGCTGCGGGTCGCGCAGCGTGAGCACTATCACGCGGGCCGTGTGAGCACGTTCGCGCTGCGTTGGTGGCGGTCGTCTCCCGCCAACCTGGCGCTCGGCGCGATCGCCGTGGTGGCTGGCACCGCGGCGGTCGCGGCCCCTGGCCTGACGAGCCTTTTCGCCGCATATGTCGTATTCGCCATCGTGGTGGCCGCCCCAGTGGGGCTCGGCCTGCGGGGGCGGACCTCACCACTGAAGTGGACCCGGCGGATGCGCGTCTTGGCCGCCGCCGTCGCGGCGCTGACCCTCAGCCTGGCCGCCCTCGCTACGCGTACCGGCGCCGCGGGGTGGCTTGCCGCGCTTGCCCTGCTCTCCCCCGTGGTGATCGACGCGGCGCTCGCGCTGACCGGTCCCCTGGAGCGCCGCTTGAACGAGCGCTTCGTCCGCTCGGCTCGCCAGGTCCTCGACCACGTCGCCCCGGTCGTCGTCGGCATCACCGGGTCGTATGGCAAGACCACCGTGAAGAACTATGCCGCCCACGTGCTGCGGGGATCGAAGAAGGCGGTGGCGAGCCGTGCGAGCTTCAACAACCGCCTCGGCCTTGCCCGGAGTATCAACGAGGACCTCGGCATGGGCACCGAGGTGTTCCTCGCGGAGATGGGCACGTACGGCCCGGGAGAGATCCGCGAGCTGTGCCAGTGGCTGCGCCCGAAGGTCGGCGTGATCACGGCGATCGGGCCTGTGCACCTCGAGCGCATGGGGTCGCTCGAGAACATCGTGACCGCGAAGGCGGAGATCCTGGCCGACGCCGAGATCGCGGTCCTCAACGTTGACGTCGACGAGCTGCGCCGGCTCGCGGATGACCTCTCCCGGCAGGGGCGCAAGATCGTGCGTTGTGCCGCGGAGCGCGCGGACGCCGACGTCGTCGTGCGCATCCTTTCGGGGGAGCTCGAGATACGGATAGGCGACCGGAGTGAGCGGGTCGCTCCCCCTGTAATCGAGCTCGCGCCGGTGAACGTCGCCGTGGCGCTTGGTGTCGCGCTCGCGCTCGACGCCCTGCCCCCGCGACTCGGGGAGGGCCTCGCCACCCTGCCACCGGTCCAGAACCGGATGACCGTCCTGCGCCGCGACGACGGGTGGACCGTCATCGACGACACCTACAACGCGAACCCCGCCGGCGCGCGGCGCGCCCTGGCGGCGCTGGAGGGCGCGGCGAACGGTGGCCGCGCGGTCGTCGTGACACCAGGGATGGTCGAGCTGGGCAGGCGCCAGTCGGCGGAGAACCGCGTATTCGCCGAGCGCGCGTCCCACGTCGCGACCGACGTCGTCGTCGTCGGCCGGACAAACCGTCGTGACCTGGTCGGCGCCCTCGCGGGCGCACGAGCCACGAACACGGTCGTCGTGTCGACCCGCGACGAGGCCGTCGCCTGGACCCGCGCGCACCTCGGCCCCGGCGACGCGGTCCTGTTCGAGAACGACCTGCCCGACCACTACCCGTAGTTGTCTTATCCCTGCGTTTTCTCACGCATGCGTGAGTTTTCCTGGCCACAAGATGCGCGAGCCCAGAAGCGGCCGTCTCGCCGCTCGACCCGCAGGTCGAGGCCGAAGCAGTGGCTCAGCGCGTCGGCGGTGAGTACCTCCTCGATCGGGCCGTGAGCCGTCACCCGGCCGCCGCGCAAGAGCAGCGCGTGCGTCGACGTCGGGGGAATGTCCTCGACGTGGTGGGTGACCATGCAGGTCGCGCCGACGATCCCTGTCACGCAGATCCGCCCCAACAGCGCGACGAGCGCCTCCCGCGCTCCCAGATCCAGGCCGCTGACGGGCTCGTCCAGGAGCAGGAGCTCAGGATCCCCCATGAGCGCCCGCGCGATCTGCACGCGCTGCTGCTCACCCTCGGACAGCATGCGGATCGGGCGATCGGCGAGCGCGCGGGCGCCGAGCTGTGCGAGCCGGGCACGTCCCCGCGCCCAGTCGGCGTCCGTGTAGGGCTTGCGCCACGGGTACAGCTGCCCGTGGACGGCGGCGACGACGAAGTCGAGGACGTTGAGGTCCCCACCTGTCCTCGCGCGCAAGGCTCCACTGCAGTACCCCACCCGGGTTCGGAGCTCTCGGACGTCGACTCGGCCAAGCTGAGCGCCCAACACCACCGCCCGGCCACGCGACGGCAGCCGGTAGCCGGCCAACACCTCGAGCAATGTCGTCTTACCGGCTCCGTTGGGACCGAGCACCACCCAATGCTCACCCGATTGGATCGTCCACGTCACGTCGCGGAGCAGCACCGCATCCCGCTCCAGAGCGGTGACGGCGTCAAGAAGGACCACGGTTCGCGCCACGCGCGCACCATAGCCTTGTGGTGAGGCGCAGGCCGTCAGGCCGGTCCTGGGGCGCGACGGGCGTACCGGGGTACGGGAAGGCGTACCGTTGGGAGGAACAGCGGATGGTGCGTCTGGATCCCAGGGCGGATCATGGCGTGCAATGGCCCTTCTCGATGCGCGCATCGATCATCATGCCCGCGCCTTGTGGCAGGCCGAGCGGAGCTGCACGCCCCTTTGTGCGCTGACCGACACCGACCCCACGTTGGACGTCGCGGACGCGTACGCCATCCAAACGGCGAACATCGAACGGCGCCTCGCCGAGGGGCGCCTCATCCGGGGCCGCAAGGTCGGGCTCAGCTCGCGCGCGATGCAAGAGATGCTCGGCGTCGACGAGCCGGATTTCGGCGTCCTCCTCGACGACATGGTGGTGGAGGACGGTGACGAGGTCCACGTGTCCGAGCTGTGCCAGCCACGGGTGGAGGCCGAGATCGCGTTCGTGCTCGCTACCGACCTGGCCGGCCCCGGTGTGGGCACAAGCCACGCGATGCTCGCGCTCGCGGGGGTCATGCCGTCGCTTGAGATCATCGACAGCCGCGTCGAGAACTGGAACATCAGGCTCGTCGACACGATCGCGGACAACGCGTCGTCAGCGCGTGTCGTGGTCGGTGGGAAGCTCACCCCGGTCGCTGCCGTCGATCTTCGCCTGCTCGGGATGGCGCTCTACCGCAACGGCGAGGTCTGCGCGACCGGGGCGGGCGCGGCCGTGCTCGGCAACCCGGTCCGCTGTGTGGCCTGGCTCGCGAACAAGCTCGCCGAGTTCGGCGCCCAGCTTTACGCTGGCGACATCGTCCTCCCAGGCGCGCTCCACAGGGCCGTCCCGGTCGAGGCTGGCGACACGTTCCGCGCTGAGTTTGCCCGGCTCGGCGCGGTGACCACGAGGTTCGTGTGATGCTCGACGCCCGCGCGATCGCCGACGACCTTGCCACGGCTGAGCGCGAGCGTAAGCCGCTCGCGCCGTTCACCGACGTCCACCCGGATCTCGACCTCGCGACGGCGTACGAGGCGCAGTGGCTGGCGGTGAGGGACAGAATTGAACGCGGGGAGCGGCTGATCGGCGCGAAGCTAGGCCTGACCAGTCGGGCGAAACAAGAGGCGATGGGCGTCGCCGAGCCCCTCTACGGGTGGCTGACGAGTGGCATGCTTGCCGACCCGGGCGCCCCGCTCGACCTCGACCAGCTCATCGCCCCGCGGGTAGAGCCCGAGATCGCGTTCCTGCTCGGCCGCGACCTCGAGGCGCCGGCCTCGATCACGTCGGTGCTCGCCGCGACCGAGGCGGTGTTCGGCGCGCTGGAGATCCTTGACTCGCGGTACGAGAACTTCCGGTTCAAGCTGGCGGACGTCGTCGCCGACAACGCGAGCGCCGCCGGGGTCGTTCTTGGCCCGGTGTCGAGACCACCATCGGCGTTGGAGGATCTCCGGCTCCTTGGATGTGTCCTGCGGGACGGCGGTCAGGTCACCGCGACGGCGGCGGGCGCCGCGGTGATGGGCCACCCGGCCGCCGCGATCTGCTGGCTGGTCCGGCGGCTCGCCTCGGGGAGCGGGCCCGCCGGTCTGCCGGCCGGCTCGATCGTGCTCTCGGGCGGGCTGACCGCCCCGGTCCCACTCATCCCCGGTGGGGTGGTGACGGCGGAGTTCGACGGCCTCGGCACCGTGGAGGCGCATGCCTCGGGCGCCGCTGGAGGGAGGTAACCGCGCGATGCCGCTGATCCAGGTCACCTTGATCGAGGGGAGGACGCCGGAGGCGAAGCGCGCCCTGATCTCAGCGCTCACCGACGCGACGGTCCGCGCGATCGACGCGCCGCCGGAGACGGTCCGAGTGATCCTTCAGGAGGTGCCGGCCGCGCACTGGGCGGTCGCGGGCGTGCCGAAGAGCGAGTCACGATGAGCCGGACAATCCTCCACGTCATCGACGGCGTGACCCGCGAGTCGGCGGATGGGCGCACGTTCCCGACCGTCAACCCGGCCACTCAAGAGCCGTGGGCCGAGGTCGCGCATGGGGGGAACACTGAGGTGGAGGCCGCGGTGGCCGCCGCCCGGCGCGCGTTCGACGACGGCCGGTGGCCCCGCATGAGCCCGGAAGAGCGGGGAGCCGCGCTCCACCGCCTCGCGGACCTCATCGACGTGCATGCGGCCGAGCTCGCGCTCCTCGACACGACCGACATGGGCAAACCGATCACCCAGTCCGCCAGCAAAGACATACCACGGTCGGCCCAGAACTTCCGGTTCTTCGCCGACTACGCTCGCCTGGCCGAGGACGAGCGCCTCCCTATGGCCAGCGGCCACCACGTCTACACCCGCCACGAGCCAGTGGGCGTCACGGCGGCGATCTCACCTTGGAACTTCCCCCTCATGCTCGCCACGTGGAAGGTGGCGCCGGCGCTTGCGTTCGGGAACACCGTCGTGCTCAAGCCGGCCGAGCAAGCACCCTCGAGCGTGGCACGGCTGGCGGAGCTCGCCACCCAGGCTGGGCTGCCCGCCGGGGTCCTCAACGTCGTCCACGGGTTCGGGGGTGGCGGTGCCGGCGAGGCGCTCACCCGCCATCCGGGCGTCGATCTCGTCACGTTCACTGGCGAGTCCTCGACGGGGCGGGCGATCATGGCCGCGGGCGCCTCGACGCTCAAGCGGGTCAGCTTCGAGCTGGGCGGCAAAGGCGCGAACCTCGTGTTCGCCGACGCCGGCCTTGACAGTGCCGTCGACTGGGCCATCAAGGCCGTGTTCACGAACTCTGGCCAGGTCTGTCTCGCAGGGTCGCGCCTCTACGTCGAGCGACCGGTCTACGACGAGTTCCTCGCCCGGTTCGTCGAGGCCGCCGAGGCGATGCGCCTCGGTGACCCGCTCTCAGCGACGACCGAGATCGGCCCGCTGTCCTCGGCTGAGCACTACGCGAAGGTCACCGGCTATCTCCGGCTCGCCCCGCGGGAAGGCGCGAAGGTCCTGTGCGGCGGGGAGGCCGACGGCTGGTGGGTCCGCCCGACGGTGCTCGTCGATGCGGACCCGCGGGGGCGGATCTGCCGCGAGGAGATCTTCGGGCCGGTCGTCGTCGTGGCGCCCTTCGAGACCGAGGAGGAGGCCGTCGGGCTCGCGAACGACACGCCGTATGGGCTCAACGCGATGCTGTTCACTGAGAGCCTTCGCCGCGCACACCGGGTAGCCGCCCGCCTGCGGGCGGGGACCGTCTGGGTGAACTGCTTCTTCGTCCGTGACCTACGGGCGCCGTTTGGCGGGTTCAAGGACTCCGGCATTGGCCGCGAGGGCGGCCGCCACAGCCGCGAGTTCTTCACCGAGGCAAAGGCGGTGGTGATCGAGATCTGAACCGATTTGGCGGGATCGTGCTTGATTTCGGTGGCGTGGTCCTCCGCACTCCGTTCGAGTTGCTCGACGAGCTTGATCTCGGGCTGCCGTGGCATGGCCCCTTCGGCGGGGACTCCCTGTGGGCGGACCTTGAGGCGGGGACGCTGACGGAGCGTGAATACTGGGCGCGCCGCGCCGCCGAGGTAGGACTGACCACTCCTGAGCTGATGAGGTGGCTCTACGACGCGCCCGAGGAGCGAATCATCCGCTCAGGCGCAGCCCGGCTCCTCGCCGACGCGACGGCGGCCGGCCTGCCTACCGCATTCCTCACGAACGACCTGGAGGCGTTCCACGGTCGGGCATGGGCCAATCGCCTGCGAATCCTCCACGCGGTCGACGCGGTCATCGACGGGTCCGTGACCGGGATCCTCAAGCCGAACCCCGCGGCCTACGCGCTCGCGCTCGACCAGCTAGGGCTGCCCGCACAGGCGGTGCTGTTCGTCGACGACCTGCCCGCCAACCTCGAGGGCGCGCGCCGGGTCGGGATGGCCGTCGAGCTCTTCGACGTCACGGACCCCGAGGGGAGCCTGGCGGCGATCCGCGCGCGCCTCGGGCTCGGCTAAGCGCCCCAAGCGGTTCCCCGAACAGGGATTTCAGGGCGGATACGTCCCTAAATCCCTGTTCAGGGAACGGTGTCGCCGTCAACTGCTGCTCGGGGGTGGAGGGCGATCGTCGCGGGCGTGGGCTCGGAGGATGTCGGACCACGTCGGCTGTGGCTCGGGGGGCGGGATCTCGACGAGGAGGTCGCCGTCACGCTCGATGACGGCGTAGCGGCGGAGGCGGTACGCGGGGGCGTTGAGGCACTCACCGGTCCGCACGTCGAAGCGGTACCAGTGCCACGGGCAGGTGACGACGCCGTCTCGTACGACGCCCTCGGCGAGCGGGCCGCGCCGGTGTGGGCAGCGGGCGTCGACCGCGTTCACCTGCCCGTCCACGACGAGCACGACGAGGTCTCGCTGACCGGCCCGAACCATCGAGCCTGACCGCGCGAGGACCTCTCCCCTTGGACCGAGCCGGACGAGCACGGCGTCGATGCCGCATCGTGCAGAGTTAGTCCGGTATACCGGACTAACTCTGATGCAC
>JBOGED010000097.1:0-9033 GCA_050743625.1 Egibacteraceae bacterium
CCCGCCGAGACGCCCCTGCTCATGCCAACGGCCTGGACCCTGGAGCGCGCCAGCGAGGCCCGGCACTGGGTGCCGCGAGCCAACGGGACGTGAGCAACACGATGAAAAAGGCAGCGGCCCTCCTCAGCGCGCGATCGCTCTCTACTGGACGCCGCCGAACACTCATGACGTGAGATCATCGATACCTCGTTTCCGGAAATGCCCGACGGACTGGACGAGGCCATCCCCATGGCCCGAACTGCGATTGCAGAGATTCCGGTGCTCCGAGTGGAAGACCCTGAGTTGTGTGCTGGATATCGTCGGAATACGCCGATATCCAGCACACACCAGGCGCTGACGGTACTCGGCGGCGTCCCCGCGACGGCGGAAGTGCCTTGGCGGGCGGATACGTCGACTCCGAGCGGCTGGCGCAGTGGCCCGTCCCGCTCGTGGAACCTCTTCTCGCGCACGAACCGCGGGAGGATCACCGCCAGGCGAGCGACGTCCTGCTTCGAGCTGGGGCTTGGCGTAAGCTCGTGGGTGCTGTCTCGAGCGCTTCAAGGATGAAGGGATGTCATGCCTGAAAGAGTCGTGAGGGACAAGGTGTTGTGCTATGTCGTGCGCGACGACCGGTTGCTGGTGTTCCGGCACACTGACTACAGCTACGAGGAAGTCGGTATCCAGGTGCCGGCGGGCAGCGTGCGGCCCGGTGAGACACCTGAGGAGGCGGCTGTACGTGAGGCCCGCGAGGAGACGGGTCTGACCGATTTCAAGGTCGTGCGGAAGCTCGGCGAGGCCGAGTACGACATCAGCCCCTACCGGTTCGAGGTCCAGCGCCGGCACGTCTTCCAGCTGGAGCTCACGGAGCCAACCCCGGATCGGTGGCCGAGCCAAGAGCTCCACGACGGCGAGCAACCTCCGACCAACTTCGAGTGCTTCTGGATTGCGCTGGAGGCCGCGCACATCCTCCAGTCCGGGCAGGGCGCATTGCTAGGATGCCTGTTCGACTGAATACCGTACGCCAACGTGGGAACAGCGGATGCCCCGCATCACCGAACCACCCACTCCGATCGAACAGCTCTACCAGCGCCTGGACACCACGGGAACGAGCACCGCCGTGTCGGTGATACTGAAAATGCGCGGTGAGACCTGCGATATCGATTGTTTGTACTGCTACGAGAAGCGGAAGGAGGCGCCCGGAGGAACGCGGATCGGCGCCGAGCAGGTACGCCGGCTCGGCGAGCTCTTCCGGGGCCGCCCGCTTGCCGTAGAGTTGCACGGAGGCGAGCCGTTGGCGGCTGGCCAGGACTATGTAGCTGGCGTGCTCACCGAGCTGGCGGCCCAGCCATCCGTGGTCCGGGTGTCGCTGCAGACCAACGGATTGCGGCTCGATGAGTCCTGGCTCGACCTGTTCGACGCTGTCTACCCGGACCTGAGGATCGGGGTTTCCCTGGACGGGGACCCAGAGGGCAACGCATGGCGGGTCGGCTACGACGGAGCACCAACGTACCCGCGTGTGGCACGCGCCCTTCGTATGCTGAGTCAGCGCGGGCGTAAGGTAGGGGTGATCGCCGCGGTGACTCCCCGAGTGTTGAGCCGCGCGGAGGCGGTCCTTGACCACTTGGCTGGTTTCGAGGCTGTGAACGCGATCAGCTTCGTGCCCTGCTTCGACGCAACAGTGACCAGGGCCACGCCTTCGTCTAGCCATCGGGTGCCCGTGAGCCGGGTCTTGCAGCAGGCGCAGGTAAGCGAGCGTGGCCCAGAGTGGGCGATCACTCCGGCCGAGTACGCCGAGTTTGTGCTGTCTGCGGGAATCCATTGGGTCACCTCGGGCCTTTATGCCCGGCTCAAGCTGGAGCCGGTGGTGTCCACCATCCGGCGGCTGCGAGGGCGGGACACCGCGTTCTGCCACTTCTCCAATCTGAAGTGCGACCACGTCTTCACGCTCTATCCCGATGGTCGACTCGGGAGTTGTGACGAGCTTCCCTGGCCGGCGGCGCAGCTCGTTGAGCTCAGTGAGGTACGGGGTGAACAGGACGTGGCCTCCGCTCAGCGGCGTTCGGTCCTGCTCGCCCAGGGGCGGTCTCTGATGGCCAAGTGCGCCATCTGTGATTACCGCGGCACCTGTGGCGGTGGCTGCATTGCCACCCGGTGGCGTTACGCCGCCACGGGCGACGATGACGCCTACTGCGACTATCGGATGCGTCTGGTCGACGGTGTGGCTGGCCTGCTGGCTCAACCCGCGGCCCCAGCAGGCGTGTGGTGCCGGCGAGTGCGCTGGCGGCCTCGTGAGCCCAACAGCATGCATGACATTGCGGGGTTCCTGTCCCGATGGGACGATCCGACAGCGTTCCGGCCTACTGTCCGGCTGCGTACCAGCTCGTACGGCAACATCAACACGGTGGGCGAGCCTGGTGTCCATGAGGCCGACGACCTCGACCCTACGCACCCGCGGTGGCTCGACGCGATCGAGCCTGGAGCCTGGCCGCTGGTAGAGGTTTGCACCGTGGCCTGGGGTCACGTCACCTATGACAGCTGCCAAGGCCACGACGTTACCGGGCTGGGCCTCGCGCCTACCACACGGCGGGTGGGGATCCTGCCACGAGACGCTGACGAATACGCCGCCACTGCCACGGCGCTGTGCCGAGCCGTCACTGAGGTCGCTGGGGAACTGCCAGCCCCAGCGCGGGCCACGATCGGCCGCGCGGAGCTGGCTTGTGAGACCAGCGGACGCCGTGTAGCGATCTTGGACCTTTACCTCGAGCCCAGTCCCGGCCACAGCTGGGCGGCGTACTTCCGCGCGCTGGACGAGGCCACGGCAACGCTCGCTGCCAGCCTGCGCCGCAACCGGCCCGCCGGGATCGCGTGTCCCTGCCCTGCACCAAACATCGGTGCCTCACGGAGAACCGAGGACGTGCAAGAGGCGTGAACGCAAGAGATGTGGTAACTATTCATCAGCTTTTGGGAAGAATAGTCTACTTTCACGCTCTGTTTATCGAGCCAGCCTTAAGCGATGACCTCCCACGTCTCGTGGCTGTTCCGCCACGCCCGCGATCGCTCTGCTGCAACCACACTTCACCTCATGCCGCACGGCGCAGCCCAACCGCGGCGGCCCGCGGGAGCGCATGGTCCGTCCTAGACGAGATCGCCGCGTCCCTGCCCGCGACGGGCGGTTGCCCGCTCAAGGGGCAGCAGTGCTGCGCTCCCTGTCGTGTTCTGGAGGCAGGCACGGTGATCGCGGGCTGGTGGGCGAGCACCGAGCAGCGCGCCTACGGCACGCCGGCGGCGGCGCCGGAGACGCGAGAGGCGTGGAGCCGCGCTGTGGCCGTGCGGCTGGCGAAGGCCTACGCGGGCCAGCACGAAGCGGCGTGCGCGGGGCTTGACCGCGCGGCGGCCAAGCCGGAAACACCGCGGCTGCCTACGCCAGAGGAACTGCCACTGACCGGGGAACTGCTGGCGTTGTGGTCGGACCCGACCGCGCGGCAGCCGGTGGTCAGTTGGCTCAACCATTGTGCCGGGCTGGACGACGTCGCTCGCGTGCTCGAGATCAGGAGGACCAGGGCATGAGCCGCATGCCGATCCACCTGGCCGAAACCCTGGCCGTGGGTAGCATCGAAAACTTCCTGAGCACGGGGGATATGGCCCAACTGACCCAGATCATGGACAGCTTCCTTGCGCAAGGCGATCTTGCCCGGTTTGGTGAGAAGCGTGCAGCGTCGATCCATGAGATCCCCGGTCATACGCCCGCCCAAGCGATGGCTGTCTACGAGCCGGCCGGCCGTTTGGAGGTTCCCGCGATCCCAGACGAAGCCGAACAACTCCTGCAACGTTCTTTTGATCTCGCCCGTCCCGCTTTGGCTAGGTTGCTTCCGTCGGTCACGGCGTGCCGGCCGTGGACCTACGTCGAGTACGGGCCTAGGCAGCACATCACCAGTCACCTCGACGGGATCGCGCCCGACCCGCTGAGCTGGCCACGCCAGATTGCTGGGGTCAGCATCATTGTCGGAGCGCCTGCCCACGGCGGCGCCTTCTACGTCGAGACCACCTCCCACGAGGGGCTGTGGGACCAGGTATGCGATGACTCGGGCAGCGGCTACCTCTCGGGGATGCGGTTCGCGCACGACGGCGCGGACCACTCCGCCGACTGGTTCCGCGGCATGCCTAGTACGCGGTGGAGCGTGGACCCGGCCCCCGGGACCGCGTTGCTCTACGGCTCTCAGGTCGCCCACGGGACCGAACCCGTGATCGAGGGCAAGGCGCGCAAGTTCATCAGCTGGCTGATCGCCGAAACCAAGTGACCGACTTTGGTCCTGACGAGGGGGTGAGGACGTGCTGCTGGCCATCGAAGGCATCGCCGGCTCCGGCAAGAGCACCGTGCGGGACCAGCTTCTCGCCGCGGCGTCGGCTGAGCACATCCCGGTCGGGCACATTGGCCAGTTCTCTTGGCTGTCGCTCGCTTCCGCTCGCATCATCATCGCCCTACGCGCCGGGCGAACTCCGGTCAGCGAAGATGTTGCCTTGGCAGCCA
Organism: Egibacteraceae bacterium; assembly: GCA_050743625.1. Classification (GTDB taxonomy): domain Bacteria; phylum Actinomycetota; class Nitriliruptoria; order Euzebyales; family Egibacteraceae; genus JBOGED01. The sequence goes on from JBOGED010000097.1 coordinate 4,508, forward strand.
TGCACCATGACTTGCGCCTGCACGCATGCCACAATTTGGCCGCCGCCCGCCACGCCGGCCACGTGATCGCCGACCGGCTGACCATATCCAGCGCCTGTCTGCTGGCGTTGCTCTACCCCGGCGCGATCGAGCGCTACATGGAGCCGTTGGCGGCCGTCGCGACGGCCCGCCCCGAAGTCACGTTCCTGCTCACCACCCCGCTTGGGGTCTGCACGGAAAGGCTCCAAGGCCGGCAGACGGCAGCTCGCTTCGGCGAAGCGCCTGAAGCCGCCGCCCGCATGGCGGAGCTGTACCAACGGGGTGCCGACGCCTGGGCCCGCCTGACAGGCCAGGTCGTGCTCCGGCGCCCCTCCACGAACCCGCATGACATCGATCTGCTGGTCGCCGACGGCCTCAGAGAACTCCGGCGCACCGCCGCCCCTGCCTCGGGCATGATCCTGGGAGCCTGACCGTGCGCCTTCATCCGATGCACCCCGCCGCGTGGGTCCTCGACAAGGTCCGTGACGCAGGGTGGAGTGTGTGCGACCTGCTGGCCTTCACCCGTGCCAGTACCCTGATCATGGTCAGCCGCCCGGGCGGCCCACCGGTCGTGCTCAAGGCCGGCTTCGGCGGCGATCACGTCCTCACAGAACTCGACGTAGAAACCCGCCGGGCCGCCTACGGGTTTTACTGGTACCAGCAGATGACACCCGACGAACGGGGCTTGGCGCGTGAAGACTTCCGTCACGAGATCGACACCACCCGCGCCGCCGCTGGGGCAGCCCATGTGGTGCCCCTGCTCGACGAGGGAAACTCGGACCAGTTCGACTGGTACACCATGCCGTACTGCTCCCAAGGAAATTTCCGCCCACTGCTGGTCGCCGAGCAGCACAACCCCAGTACACAGGCGACCGGCCTCGCGATCCTGGCCGATGTCGCAACCGGCCTGATCGAGTTGCACCAGCGCGGGATCGTCCATCGAGACGTCTATCAGGAGAACATTCTCATCCACGATGGCCACGGAGCGATCACCGACCTCGGCGCGGCCCGCCGCGCAGATGCTCCACGAGGCCCGCAGCGGCGGGGACCAGAGGTGCACTGGCCACCCGAGTACGCCACCAGCTATGCCACCGCCACCCCAGCCGCCGACGTCTTCAGCCTCGCGGTGCTCGTATACCGCTTTACCTGTGCTGACCTGCCGCGCCTCCACGGCCGGGAACGGCTCGAGGCCGTCCCCGGGCCGCTGCGCAACCTGATCAACGTGGCGCTCTCCCCGGATCCGGCTGACCGGCCCGCTATGGCAGACCTACGGGACGCGCTCCACCAGGTTGGCCAACAGGCCGCCGCAGCCGCACAGCGTAAGCAGTAACCCAAGGGAACGGAAGACCGCGATGGCGATAGGCGCACGAGCACCCCCAGGCGGCGCCGTTCGCCGAGGACAGAGCCAACCAGAACAAATGTGATGGAGAGCATACATGAGCAATCCCGACCGAATCAGCCAATTCCTCGCCGCGGTGGAGGAACTACGTGGCGACGACGATGCCGTCCGTACCACCGCCCACACTTCCAGCGTCTCGTCTGAGGGGTGGCCACCCGCCGAGACGCCGGCCGATACCGAAGCCTGCCCGCAAGCCGACGCTTGAGGCCAGACCTCCCGACCGCGGCGGCATGCGTTGCGGTCGGGACCGCCACCGCCTCTCTGCGAAGCCAGCCCTGTGGGAAAAGAGGTCCACCATGGACGAACCGGCCACCGTTTTCGCGCTCGCGCCGATCCAGTGCTGGCAACGGTCCCGTGCCCGCCAGATCTCTACGCTTCTCCAACCTGGTGCCCCACAGGGCTCAAGCGCGCAAGTCGAGGTCGAGACGGGGCTCGAGTACGCCGTGGCTCACCATTTGCTCGAAGGAGCCGAGACGGCCGCCCGGGCCTACGATCAGGGCACGTTCGCCTGGTACTCCAACACTTCGCCGGCTGGCCTGGCGCCGCTGCGAACTCCCACCGCGGTAGGCCCACGCATCATCCTCTCCCCGGACTTGATGAACCTGTCTCGCTCGAGGATCTCCGAAACCCCCTACTTTCTCATAAACCCGGAGACCACCTCCGCGGCAAAGGAACTACGTCAGCTCGCCGTGAATGCCTTCAACGCCGCGGTCGACGCCGGGTTTGGCGCATTGTTGGCCGGCCACGCCGCTGTCGTGGTCTTTCTGCGGCGAAAGCAACTCCGGGACACGCTCGACAGCTGGACGATCACGCGCCTACCAGGCACCATCTTCACCGACCACGTAGGCGAGCCAGCGGTCCTTGCCCGCGACCTGGTTCACGAGGCGGGACACAACTGGCTCAACGACGGCTTGGCGGCCTGCGGCGTCAAGATCGGTAACGAGATGCGATTCTTCTCCCCGTGGAAGCAGGCCATCCGCCCCGCCTTCGGGTTCCTCCACGCATGCTGGGCCTTTCCGCTCACCATGATCTATACCGCTCGCGTCCTGGGCGAACTCTCCGGCCCGGTGCGCGCCTTCCTGGCCACCTATCTCGCCCAGCAGCGTGACCTGCTCGCTGCCACAGACGGCGACCACACCCGTGCGCTCGCCCTGGTACCGGACGAGGATCTACGCCGCCGCTTGCAGCAAGCCCACCGGACCGCTCGCGCCTTGTGACCCGGCCTTGGCTGACGCGGGAGGAAACCGTGGCGTGAGGGAGCTTCACCCCGGACTGATCGTGCATGTTCGTCTACCCGACGGGCAGCGCGCGCACGCCTGGGCTGGGGCGGCCAGCCTGGAACTGGCCGCTCCGGTCGGTCCAGAGACGGTGATGAACGTCGGCTCGGTCGCCAAGCAGATCACCGCATACCTTGCGCTTCTGTCCGAGCGGCAGGGAATCCTGGATCTCCACACCCGTGCCGCTCGAATTCTTCCTCGCCTGCGCATGACCGACGTCACCATCGTTGAACTGATCCGCCACGGCGGCGGCATCCGTGACGCCGAATCGATGCTGTCCCTTGCCGGGCTCCGCGAGCTGGACCACTACACCGGAGACGACCTGCTCGAACTGGCGTACCGGCAGCATGAGAGGGCGGTGGCTCCAGGCCGCTTTCTCTACAGCAACACCGGGTATTTGCTGCTCGCCAAGATCCTCGAGACCGTCCATGCCACCGGCCTACAGCAGCTCGCCGACGACCTCGTGTTCGCCCCACTCGGGATGCCATCCACACGTTTCAAGACCGATCCTGGGCAGGTCGTCCCTCACGCCGCTTCCAGCTACAAGCTCGCGTCTCACGGGAATTGGGAACACCAAGCCCGCCCCGTCGCCCTGCCCGGGCCAGGATCGTTGTGGAGCTCCGCTTCCGACCTCTCCCGCTGGCTCGGCCATCTGCAGCAATGCTGGGCAGAGCAGCCGCCGGGAACGCTTCTGTTCGACACCGCCATGGGCTATGTCACCTCCGACCGCCCGCCTTACCGCTACGGGCCTGGCCTCTATGCAGGTCTGCGGACGCCCGGCGGTGGCATGGTGTTTCACCACGGTCATGAGCACGGCTTCTCCGCCGCGACTCACCTCACCCGTGCTGGGCTGCGAATCGCCTGTCTCTCCAACAACGGTGACGTCAAGGCCGACCAAATGCTCGCCCGCATCGTCGACCACCTGGCCGAAGGCCACGCCAGCCAGGAACTCCAGATGCTCCTGGACGAGATCGTAACCGCTTCCCTCATCGCCAAGCGCTGTGCGGTCACAGAATTCGCCATACCTGATAAGCGTCCTTGGCCAACCCGCTTCGTGTGTGATCAAGTACCCGGCACGTTACAGCTTGCATACGATGGCACGACCCTCTGCCTGTGGCGACGCGGCACATGCGACCAACTCATCCCCACCGGCATTGACGAGCTGACCTACGCAGGTCCTGGCTACACCCTCAGGCTGCCCGCCATACCCAACCCGGTGGGCGCAGGACCACGCGAGTTCACGCTGAACCTCGATCGAGCCCCCGGCCTACAATATCGGGCCATCCTTCCCGATACCGAGAGCAGGTGACACCGTCGGCGTTTGTGACTGCCGCAGGGCATCGCGCCTAGTCAGCGCCGTTGGTGCGGAGGGTGTGGAGGTGGTCGGCGAAGTCGCGGGTGGCGGGCAGGTCGCGGTGGTGGAGGGCCAAGGCCGTAAGGAGCTCGCCGGCTTGTTGGAGGTTTGACTCTATGGCTCCGCGGGGGATCGCGAGCGCATCGGTCGCGAGCCTGACGCCCTCTTCGGGGTGGCCCTGGTGGACCTTGCAGATCGCGAGGTTGATCTGGGACTGAGCCTGGTTGGAGGGGTACTGGAAGGGGGATAGAGCGGTCTGGTAGCAGGTGATCGCCTGGCGGGCGTGCGGCTCGGCGTCTTCGGGTTGCCCGAGCCACAGCAGCGCGATCCCCGTGTACAGCTCCAAGTCTCCGGGGCCGCACCCCGACAACGGGCCGTAGGGGTCGTCACCGAGCGGGTGGCTCGGCGACGCGCGCTCGGCGCGCCTCAGCGCCTCGAAGACGCCGGAGCGGTCGCTCATCCGCGCGAGCGCGCGTGC
>JBOGED010000098.1:0-3376 GCA_050743625.1 Egibacteraceae bacterium
AGGCGGTGGCGGCGGCGTTGGCGGGTGAGTTCGTGCCCTCGGCGGTGAATGTGGCGGTGGCGTCGGTGGCTGAGGCGGTGCGGCCGTTTATGCCGCTGGCCGAGAAGCTGGGCCGGCTGTTCACCGCGCTGCACTCAGGTCCCGCGGGCAAGCTGACGGTGGAGTATCTGGGCAAGGTGGCGCAGGAGGATACGCAGGCGGTGACGTTGTCGGCGTTGAAGGGCTTGCTGACCGACGTGGTGCACGAGCCGGTCACCTACGTCAACGCCCCGCTCCTCTCCCAAGAGCGCGGGGTCGACATCTCGACCTTGAAATCGAGCGCGCTGGCGGACCATGTCTCCGTCGTCGCGTTGTCCGACGGTGAGGTCCGCGTCGCCGGCACCGTGGTCGGGCCGCGAGACCGTGAGCGGCTCCTAGAGGTGTGGGGTTACCACGTGGACATGGAGCCCGCGGAACACATGGTGTTCCTCAGATACCGCGACCGGCCGGGCGTCATCGGCGTGATTGGCGAGAAGCTGGGCAGCTATGGAGTGAACATCGCCTCGATGCAGGTCGGGCGACGGGAGGTCGGGGGTGAGCAGGTGATCGCCATGGCGGTCGACTCCGCGGCACCCGAGCACGTCCTGCAAGACATCGCGGAGGCCATCGACGCACACGACGTCCGCTCACTCGATTTGGCCTGACGGGCATCCGGCGGGCATGGATCCCGGTCTCTATGGGAACCCTCGGCTCGTAATCCTATACGTCCGGCCGTTTCCTTCTGGACCCTGAGCGAACGGCTCCAGAAGGGGAAGTTGCTCATGTCCTGGACGCGCGAACCTGCCCTTGGCCCGACGCTTCATCTCACCAGAGCGAGGAGGCTTGAGTCCGGACGACGCCGGACCACCCAATCCGATGGACGCTGCTGTAACCATCCCGATTGCCAGACGGTGCTCTCCCGCTACAACCCAAGCGTGACGTGCAGCGTCCATGACGGCTGGCAAGACGACCCCCACAAGCGCCAGCGCGGGTAGCCGCCTCTTAACCTGGATCCACCGCTGGAGGGCGCGTACAACGCAGGTTTCCTCCGGATCCTCAAGGATTCCTGCACTCTACGGGCTTCACCCGCCGGGTGACCCGCAGCAATCCTGGAGCACGAGGGGAAAGTCGCGGCTGAGCGGTCGACGTGGGCGGCAGCTGTGGGTAACTAGTGGCCCGTTGCCGAATTTCTTTGTGCTGGATATCGGCGGTATACCGCCGATATCCAGCACAAATGGCGGCAAGGGCCTTTGCCCCGCCACCGGATTCTCCGGTCTCACGACACCTATCCCTTCACTGCGCGACCATCCCGCAGGATAGCCACCAGGCGCGGCCCGAACTGACCGAAAGATCTATGCGAGGAGTCAAGGAGGCAGGAGGTGACCGTGACTCAAGGAGGTGCGCAGTGCAGGGTCCCAGCCTGCCGTTCGTCTTGACCGGCTTAGTGTCTATCTTCGTCACGTTCCTCGGTCTTGTCCTGATCCTTGTGCTCATGCTCATCGGGGTCGGCGCCGTGATCGGTGGGTTGCTCGGCGCCAGCTACCAGCGTCAGCGCCGTCCCACGCTGCTCATCCTGGAACCGCTGGGTGACGATGACCCGCCAATGCCGGCGGAGCTGGCATGGCAACGCGATCGGCTCCCGCGAGGCTCGAGCTGATCGATTACCGCGTTCGCGCCTTGAGCAGCTCGAGCGCCGCATGGGTCCGGAGTGCCTCGGCGTCGGCGTCGGGATCAGTGCCCTCGAGCGCCGAGGCTGGCTCAGAGGCGGGCACGGGCAGGATCGGAGCCGTCATCACGTGCTCCTCGAAGTGATCGGGCGGTAGCACGGGCTCTCGTCGCGGGTCGGAGGCCTCGATCCAGGCCCGCGCGACCGCACGGAGATGCGACTCGACGGTCGCCGGGTCGTATCCCCGCAATACGACGGGAAAGTCCGTCCGTACGACGTCTCCGGGACCCAGAACGGCCCGCCCCATCGCGACGCGCGATGCCCACCCGGGCAGCGGCTCGTCATGCGCGAGCGCGACCAGCACGGCCGCCAAACCGACGAGGCAGGACAGGAAAGCGACAAGCATTACCGCAGTATGCCGCCCGGGGCCGGCCAAATGCGCGAACCGTCCCCGTCTTGTCCTGACGGCTTTCCCGCACTGTGCAGCGAAGTGGCGCCCAGCCGGCATGAGGCTGCTGTGCGCGGTGATGCCGGGATACTGGCAGAACTCTTCACAATGCGGCATGGAGGATCCACCACGTGCGACTTCGACTGCGCGGGCGGACGTTCGACTTCGATCGCGAGGTCGCGGTCATGGCGATCGTGAACCGGACGCCGGACTCGTTCTTCGACCGGGGGCGGACCTTCGCGCTGGGCGCGGCGATCGACCATGCGCTGGCACAGGTCGCGGAGGGTGCTGACATCATCGATGTCGGAGGGGTGAAGGCGGGACCGGGCGCGCCCGTCGACCTCGCCGAGGAGCACGATCGCATCGTGCCGTTCGTCGAGGCCTTCCGGGACGTGTCGGACACGCCGCTGTCCGTGGACACGTTCCGGGCCGGCGTCGCTGGACCGGCGTTGGAGGCCGGCGCCGATCTGGTCAACGACGTGAGCGGGATGATCGAGCCCGAGATCGCCGACGCCGTCGCCGCCCATCCCGGCGCCGCGCTTGTCGTGATGCACCCTGGCGGCCCCCCGCGGACACGGCCGTTCCGCTCGCACTACCTCCCCGACGTGACCACCGTCGTGGTGCGGGAATGCCGACGACTCGCCCTCGAAGCCGAGCGCCGTGGGGTCGCGCGGGACCGGATCATCGTAGACCCCGGCCACGACTTCGGGAAGAACACCGCCCATTCCCTGGAGCTGACTCGCCGCCTTCCCGAGCTGTGCGCGCTCGGCTACCCGGTGCTCGTCTCGCTGTCGAACAAAGACTTCCTCGGGGAGACGCTGGGATTGCCGGTCGACCAGCGGCTCGAAGCCTCCCTCGCCGCAGCCGTCACCTCGGTCCTGCTCGGCGCCCGGATCGTGCGCGTCCACACGACCCGCGAGCACGTCCGCGCCATCCGCACCGTGGAGTCCATCCTCGGCTGGCGGCCACCGACGATGTCGCTGCGGGGCCTGGACTAGCGCGCGGGGCTTCTCTCGCCTGGTCTGAGCTCCACCCGCTGATCAGGTCCTCAGGGAGCTCGGCGGTATCGAAGCCCGAGCTGCAGACGCCGATGAGCAGAGCGTCCTCAGCGCTGCGGGAATGGGCGTCCACGCGCCACTTGATCGACCTGGCGAAAGCAACTGGGGTGGGAGCACGGTCGCGTGGGACGCCTATGAGGTCGACCTCGCCAGGAAATGCGCGCCAACGCGCAATTTCTAGGGGTC
>JBOGED010000099.1:0-7154 GCA_050743625.1 Egibacteraceae bacterium
GGGGCGGGCTGTCCGAGAAGTCCATCCACAACATCCACACGACGCTGTCCCGGGCGCTGCGCGACGCGGTGTCGGATCGGCTGCTGCCCAGGAACCCCGCTACGGGCGCCCACCAGCAGCCGGAGTCACCCGAGCAGGAGACGTGGAAGGCCGAGGAGCTCGCCGCCTTCCTCGCGTTGGTGGAGGGTGACCGGCTGTCCGCGATGTGGCGGCTGCTGGCGCTGACCGGGATGCGGCGCGGGGAGATCTGCGGGTTGCGTCGCCGCGACCTCGATCTGGACCACGCGCGGCTGTTCGTCGTCCAGCAGCGTGCGAAGGGCGGCGGCACGGTGCATACCGGCAAGACGAAGGGCCGCCGCGCCGGCCGGTCGCGCTCGACGCCCTGACAGTCGAGGCCCTGCGGACACACCTGAAAGCTCAAGCGGTCGAGCATGAGCGGCTCGGCCCTGGCTATACCGACCACGGGCTGATGTTCTGCCACGAGGACGGCAAGCCGCTGCACCCGGACTCGGTGACCAAGCGATTCGCGCGGCTCGTGCGCGACTTGGAGCTGCCGACGATCACGGCGCACGGCTTGCGGCACACGCACGCGACGCTGCTGCTGCAGGCGGGCGTTCACCCGAAGGTCGTGCAGGAGCGCCTCGGCCACTCGACGATCAGCGTGACCTACGACACCTACACGCACTCGGTGCCCGCGCTGCAGGACGACGCCGCCGAGCGGGCGGCGCGGCTGTTGGACCCTGACAAGACCTCGGAAGAGGAGCAAGACACCCAAGAGGAGGAGCGTCAGGAGCAGGAAGGCGAGGACCAATGAGGCCGGTTTGCCAGACCATCCCCGTCAGCGGTTGTGATCATTTTGTGATCAGTGACCGCTCTCGGCGGGTCTCGACGGACCGAGAAAACGCCTCTGACCAGCTACTTTACCTGGTCGGGATGCCGGGATTTGAACCCGGGATCTCTGGTCCCCCAGACCAGCGCCCTGGACCAAACTGGGCCACATCCCGTTGCGGATTGGAGGGTAGCGCGCTTGGGCTTTCGAGGCCAGCGGAGCGGGGAGAAAGACGGTCGCGAGTGGCGGCGTCTTGGAGAAGGATGGTGGAGCGGTTAGCTGCAGTTTCCTGGGCGTCGGGTCTTGTGCCGATGATGAGGCGGTAGAGAGACGAGCGTAAGCGAGGCCAGCCTGCCGGTGTCAGTCCGGTCCGAGGAGACTCCTGTGGTTAGGGATGGGCCGGTTCCTCGAAGTTGAGTGTCACGCTCTTGTGTGTGACACCGTCCCCTGCAGCTTGGAGATTAGCGACCTTATCCGTCCGGGGCAGGTCCGGCAAGGGCGGGTCGGACCGTGATTATGCTCATTGGGAGCGAGCTGAAGGATCGATAGGCTCCCACAGTTCGATGCTGTTGCCTTCTGGGTCAGTAATCCAACCAAAACGGCCGTACTCATAGTCATCAACCTTGTCGATGACGATTCCGGCAGCCCGCAGTTGGGTGAGCATGGCGTCGAGGTCGCGGACCCGGAAGTTGAACATGCACGCCTGCTTGAGGCTGAACTTCGCGGTATCTGGGGGGAACGGGGCGAACACGGTGGGACCGGGCTCCTGCGTCCACAGCGTTTCGCCGTCCACGCCCGAGTCGATACCGAGGTGGTCTCGGTACCAGTGGGCGAGCGCGAGCGGGTCCTTTGCGCGGAAGAACGCACCGCCGATACCTGTGACGCGTTCCATGACAGCGCTCCTCGTCTCTCGGTCGATCCAGCCCACTCCGCCATCCTGCTACAGCGGTCTCGATTTTCGAGAAAATACCCGATGGAAACGTGGCGCTGAAGGGCGAGCGTGTGGGTGTGTCGTCCTCAACGGACGATACCCGTTGGGCCATTTACAATATCGCTCCTATCCTGCCCGGGCATTTGCTGACTATCTTCAGGAAGCATGTGGAGAGCATCATACAGCTGAGCGAAGTGAACTTCACCAGTCCATCGTCATTGAGCGCAAGGTAACGGTACTCGTCCTGGAGACCTTTGATGCATCAGCGTTCGATTGGGCCATCCATGACGGAGAGGAAGCAGACGGGGCAGTCAAACATTCATAACCCCACATCGTGCAGAGTTAGGCCGGTATACCGGCCTAACTCTGCACAGTGCAGGAAAAGGCGGTCCGGAGCGGCGAGTGAGTTAGACAGGACCGAGGTTGCCGGACTGCCAGGAGTTGAGGAGGGCGTTGGGGTCGGTGCCGACGGCGACGGAGTAGATGTGGAGGGCTTCGTTGGTCCATTCGAGCTGGGGTTGGCCGGTGCTGTTGGTGTAGAGCAGGTAGTGGCCGGCGCTGTACTTCTCGGCGCGGATGCCGGGTGTGGACCAGACGTCTCCGACGCGCTTGACGTAGAACAGTTGCATGCGTTCTTTGCTCGAGTACTGAAAGTACTGAAGCTGGTCAGCGCCTGATGTGGAGCCACATGCCACACTCGCGGCCGACCCTGCGGCCTTGCCAGGGTCCGCCTCATCGCAGGTGGACCGGAGCGAGGCGGGGACGTGAGTGAGCAGAGGGCTCTCGGGAGCCGAGGGAGCCGAGGGAGCAGGCGGGGTGGGGGCTTCGGGCTCAGATATCGCCGCGGGCTCAGGCGCCGCCGGAGCGGCCTGGGGTGCGGGCGAAATCGGGGCCGGAGCCACGAGCGCGGGAGGGCCTACAGGCGGTGGCGCGCTCGCAGGCAGGGGAGCGCGCCCAGGCGCGGGCTCAGGGCGGACCAAAGGCGCCACGGGGGGCGGCGGCAGCTCCGCGAGCTCGTTCCACGAGTGGTAGAGCTGGGCGTGGTCAGCGTCGGGCCGTGCCAACAACATGAGCAGCAGCGGCTGCTCGTCGTTGGTCCAGACGAGGAACGACGATCCGTTGTCGCGGTAGCACATGATCCGCCCGGCGACCCCGTGTTCGGCCTGGTATCGGTGCTCCGCTTGGTAGCTGTCCTTACAGTCGCCCTGGTCCGAGCTGAGTCCCACGTCGCGCAACCGGCGAGCGTATGCCTCTTCGCGTGCGCTCGGGGAGTTGAACTGGGTAGACACGATCTCGTGACGTGCTTGCTCAGACTCGCAGCGGATGGAGGCGACGGCGCCGACCGCATTGTCGCGTGCGCAGCGCTCGCTGAACGCGGCGGGCATCAAGCCGATCAGCGCCTGCTCCTCAGCGTTCGGGAACGCCGCTGGCTGCGCCCCGTCGCGCGTGGGCCGCGCGTACACGCCGAGACCGACGAGTATCCCGATCAGGACCAGCGCCGAGGCGCCGCCGACCACCAGTGGCCAACGGCGCCGTGGCGAAGATGGCGGCAACGCGCTCTCGCCACGGCGGTGAAGCGGGATGCCGAGGGGCGCGAACATGCGGGTGTCAGAGTGCCCACTCGCCTGAGGCGCTGAGCTCACCTCGGGCGCTGAGTCCTGGGACGGCGGAACAACGGCCGGCGCCGCCAAGACGGAGGCCGGCACGCCCGCCGCGACGGCACCCAGCGCCAGCGCCAACTCACCGCACGTCGGGTAACGGTCCTCGGGGCGCTTGGCGATGGCCTTCGCAACGATGCCGTCGATGGCGGCGGGAAGGTCCGGGCGCAGCGCGGTGACCAGCGGTGGCTCGTCATGCATGTGCGCCCACAGGAGGGCGGCGCTCCCCTCGCGTGAGAAGGGAACCGTCCCGGTGAGGCACTGGTAGAGGACGCAGCCCAGGGCGTAGACGTCGGCGCGGCCGTCCACCGGCTTGCCGTGGATCTGCTCGGGGGCGATGTAGTCGTAGGTGCCGAACAGCTGGTCAGTGGCGGTGAGGTCGGATCCCGCGCCAGCGTGCTTGGTGATGCCGAAGTCGCACAGGTAGCAATGCTCCTGGCCTTTGCGCCAGTCGACGAGGATGTTCGCCGGCTTGACGTCGCGGTGGACGAGACCCTGCTCGTGGGCGGCGTCGAGCGCGTCGCTCACCTGGGTGACGATGGCGAGCGCGCGCTCCAGCGCCAGCGGGCCATCCGCCTGGAGCACCGCCCACAGGTCCCGGCCGTCGACGTAGCGCATGGCGATATACAGCAGCCCTCCCGCCTCGCCGGCGCCGTAGATGGGGACGACATGCGCATGGTCGAGGTTGGCGGCCACCTGCGACTCGCGGGTGAAGCGCCTGCGGAACCGCTCGTCGTCGGCGAAGGACGGGGTCAGGACCTTCAACGCGACCTTGCGCTGGAGGTGCACGTCCTCGGCCAGGTACACGACGCCCATGCTCCCGCGACCGAGCTCGCGCTCGATCCGGTAGCCGGGAAGCTCGCGCAAGACATTGCCAGCGTCAGATACCCGCTCGGTGACACCAGCCATGTTGGCCCCTCCTGTCCTGCACTGTGCAGACAAAGGCATTTGCCGTTGGTAGTTAATGAGCCGGTATTCCGGCCTTATTCTGCACAGTGCATGGAGGGGAGCGCCCGCCCCGAACGACCAGGGGCAAGGCGGGAGGCGTGAGGTTACCCTCCCCAGCCGTGCAACTCGTCTTTGAGATCGAAGGGGGCGCCCGCGACGTCGACGTCAACGTCCAGGTGCCGGATGCATGCGTGGGCGATCTACTGACCGCGCTGGGATGCCCGGCTGCAGAAGGCATCGTCGTCGACGGTCGCTTCTTGCAGGCCTACTTGGCGTTGAGCGAGGCTGGCCTGCACGACGGCGCGGTCGTCCGCCCCGCGAACGGTCCCGAGCGGGCACCGGCGTGTGCGAGCGCCGGCCCGTTGCTCGCTGTCGTCGGGGGCGTGGACGCCGGCCGGTGTATCCCGCTGGGCCTCGGTCGCGCGGTGATCGGCCGCGGCGACGGCTGCGACGTGACGCTTGCCAGCCCGACGCTGTCGTCCCAGCACTGCGCCGTGGAGGTCGACGCGCTCGGCGCGGTCACGGTCGAGGACCTCAACTCCCGCAACGGCACCTGGGTTGACAACGAGGCGGTGCGCGACCGCCGCGCGGTGACGCCCGGCGCGATCATCCTGCTGGGGGCCGTGCAGCTGAAGCTGCGGGACCGAGAGCGCGACGACCGCCCCGCCTTGCTCGGAGCGGGCCAGGCCGCCGGGAGCAGCGTCCCATTCAACCGGCCACCCCGGCCCATGCCGCCCTCGAGCGCCTCAGCGATCACGCTGCCAAAGCCGCCCATCCAGGCGCCTTCCCGGCCTCCGTTCTCGTTGATCGCGATGCTCGCGCCGCTGGCGATGGCGGCCGTGTTAGTAGCGCTTTCTCCGGAGAACTGGCAGTTCGCGCTGTTTGCGCTGCTCTCGCCGGTGATGCTGGTCGGCAACTGGGTCGAGAGCCGCCGCCACGGCCAGAAGACCTCCGGCCGGGAGGCCGCGCGGTTCGCGACCGACCTTGAGGCATTCAAGGAGCAGCTGGGACACGAGCGCACCGCTGCGACCCTGAGAGCGCGCGAGGAGCTCCCCGACCCGTCCGAGGTCGTGCGGCGGGCGACCGCCCCCAGCGTCCGGTTGTGGGAGCGGCGACTCGCCGACCCCGACGCCCTGCGCCTGTCCGCCGGCCTAGGCGCCATTCCCTGGGAGCCACCCGTGGCCAACGCCCACGGCGACCGCCCCGCAGAGGTGGTCCAAGCGCTGGCCGAGGCATCCCCGCTCGAGCTCGCCCCGGTGCCGGTGGACCTGTCCCATGGCGGTGTGGTCGGGATCGCCGGTGAGCGCTCCGCGGCGCTCGCGCTCGCGCGGTCGCTGGTCTGCCAGGCCGCGGTCCACCACGGGCCGGCCGACCTGCGGATCGCCGTCCTGACCGATCCCGAGGGAACAGGATCTTGGGAGTGGGCGAAGTGGCTGCCGCACACCCGCGATGTCGCCGCCGGTGGCGGCGCCCGGATGCTGGCCGGCCACCCCGCGCAGGCGGACGCGCTGGTGCGGGACATCCTCGAGGCGGGTCGGGGGCGGGACACCGGTCACGTATTGCTCACGATCGTCGATGCCGCCGGCTTGACCGAGGGCAAGAACTCGCCCACCCGGGCGGTGCTCGGCGGCCACGCCGGCCCGGTCGCCGGGATCGTGCTCGCCCCGACGGCGGATCGCCTTCCCGCGGTATGCACGACGGTGGTCGAGGTGGCCGACACGGACGGCACGGCGACCGTCGCGCGACCCCGGCTTGGGGAGGTCGTCGAGGGACTGCTTCTCGCCGGAGTGAGCGTCGAGACCGCCCGCTCGCTCGCGCTCGCGCTCGCGCGGTTCGAGGACCCCGAGACGGCGACCGCGGGGGCGTCGCTTCCGGCACGGGTGGATGTCGCGACGCTGTTCGCCGAGGACGTGTTCGATCCTGAGGCGATCCGGCAGCTGTGGCGGAGCGGCGGCGAGGACCCTGGCATCGCCGCGCCGATCGGGGTGACGGAGGAGGGCGTGCTCACTCTCGACCTCCTCCGCGACGGGCCGCACGGGCTGGTCGGCGGGACCACGGGGTCCGGAAAGAGTGAGCTGCTGCGTAGCTTGGTCGCGGCGCTCGCCCTGCGCACCAGTCCCGAGCACCTCAACTTCGTCCTGATTGATTACAAGGGCGGCAGCGCGTTCGACGAGTGCGCTCGCCTGCCGCACACCGTCGGGCTGGTCACCGACCTCGACGCGCAGCTGGGCGAGCGGGCGCTCCGCTGCCTGGAGGCTGAGCTGCGCTACCGTGAGCGGGTCCTGCGCGAGGCCGGCGCGGAGGACCTCCGCGCCTACCTGCGGTTGCCCGCCGCGACCGAGACCCGGCTGCCGCGGCTTGTGGTGGTCATCGACGAGTTCGCCACGATGGCGGCCGAGCTGCCCGACTTTATGGAGGCGTTGGTCGGCGTCGCGCAGCGCGGCCGCAGCCTCGGCGTCCACCTGCTCCTCGCGACCCAGCGGCCGTCCGGCGCGGTCAAGGACAACATCCGCGCGAACACCAACCTGCGGATCGCGCTGCGGGTCCAGGACACCGGCGACTCGACCGACGTGATCGGCGTGCCAAGCGCGGCGCAGATCGGTCGGGACCAGCCAGGCCGCGCGTTCGTGCGGCTGGGCCCATCGGAGGTGGTGCCGATCCAGACCGCGCTGGTCACCGGGGTGAGCGCGGACGAGGGCGGCCGTATCGATGTGGCCCCGTTCCAGTTCGGCCACCGCCCACGCCCGCCGGGTCCCGACGCGTCGACAGCGTCGAGGCCCTCCTCCCC
>JBOGED010000100.1:0-1680 GCA_050743625.1 Egibacteraceae bacterium
CACACGCGATGGACCCCGCCTAAGTTGGTGGCATTGGAGTTAGTCCGGTATTCCGGACTAACTCTGCACAGTGCAGGATTTGGGGCCCGGATTACGGCCGGCGGGCGCCGTCACCTGTTTCGGGCGGTCTCGAGCAAGCGGAGACGCTGCGCGAGTTCGGTCGCGGGTGGGCGGCGCTCGTCGAGGATGCTCCCGAGCTGCGAGAGGGCCTGCACAAGCCCGGAGCGCGCGGCGTCGTCAGTGCAGGCGAGCATGGCGGTCTGCAAGGTATGCCGCCACGCGCTGCCCGCCGGGTAGCGCAACCACGCGGTCCACAGGGCATTGCGAGCCAACCTGCGGCGTCTCTCCATCGGGTCACGCGAGGTCGACGGGTGATGGTGGGCCACCACGTCGTCGGCATAGGCCAGCCGCCACCCGGCATCCTCGAGGTCGATGGCGAGCAGCTCCTCCTCACCACCGGCACCAAGCCGTGCGTCGAACCCTCCCACCTGCAGGAATGCCTCTCGCCTCACGATCGCGCCACACGCCACGAACCCGAGAAGCGCGGGACCGGGTAGACCAGGCTCGGCGGGCAGCGGGCTCGCGCGCATCTCCAGGCACACTGGGTCGAGCCGGTTCTCCGGGCCGACGAGGATCCTCCCGTTCAGCAGCCCCAATCGTGGCGCACCGTCGAAGTGCGCCACGCCTCGAGCGAGCGCCCACGGCTCCCACCACGAATCGTCGTCGCTGAACGCGACATAGGGCGTCGCCGCGAGCTCGACGCCCACGTTGCGACCCGCCGCTCCGGCGTTCACATCGAGCCGGTGCACCCGCACCCCGGGAAACACCCGCGCCACCGCCTCCGCCGTCCCGTCCGTCGACGCATTGTCCACGACGATCAGCGGTGGCCGCTCCGGAAGGGCTGCGAGCCTCTCTAAAGACCTCAGAAGCTCATGGGATCGGTTGCGTGTGACGACCACCACCGAGATGGGCCTGCCGCGGCTCATAACCCCAGTTCTACCCCCAAATGTTCGATGACACGCCAGGTTGGGTAACCCGAAGCGCCACGATGGCGTTGCATCCAACTCCGACTCGGGGGACGTTCAGGCGAGGTAGCGCCCGAACCAGTCCAAGACCGCCTGGTAGGCATCCGTGGCGGCTTGGGAGTCGTAGCGAGGACCCGTGTCGTTGAAGAACGCGTGATCCACGCCGGGGAAGGTTCTCACCTCGTAGGTGAGGCCGGCCTGGTCGAGGGCGGCCACGGCCGCGTCGGCGGCTGGCGTTCACCCGGGTGTCCTGCTCGGCATAGATGGCGAGCACCGCGGCCGTCGCTTGTGAGAGATCGGCGGAGTCTGGGAAGGGGCCGTAGAAGGGGATGGCCGCCGACAGGCGGCCCTCGCCAGCGCTCAAGAGTTCCCAGGTGAGCCCGCCGCCGAAGCAGAAACCCATGACCCCCACGCTTGGTCCACCGGTCCGCCTTTGGAGCTCGTCGATGCCGGCGGACAGGTCCTCGATAAGCCGCTGCGGCGGAGCCGCCGCCAGCGCGGCGGTCGCCTCCGCCGGGTCGCCGAAGGAGGCGGTGCCTCCCTCGCTCGACAGGAGGTCGACCGCGAGGGCGGCGTACCCGTCGGCCGCGAGCCGCCCCGGCAGTGCCACGAAGTGGTCGGTGAGGCCGCGGTTCTCGTGGATGACGAGCACGGC
>JBOGED010000101.1:0-5373 GCA_050743625.1 Egibacteraceae bacterium
GGCCGGGGCGCGACGTGGATGTAGGCACACCATCCATGTCGCGCCGGGGGGAGCGTTCGGCGCGGTCGAGGTTTTCGGGTCCGCACAGGTGGGGGAGCACCTCGCATGCGCGCCTTTCAGAGCCATCAGGCCGCATCGTGCAGACTTCTGCCGGTATTCCGGCATTACTCTGCACAGTGCAGGATTACGCCGGCTGACGCGCGAGCGGCGAGGGCGGTCGCCCTGCGCGCCCCTACCGGATCCGGGGGTTGACCGGCAGCCGCGGACTCCCATACCATGAGACTGTAGTTGACTAATCTAATGAACATGGTCGGGTAGGTGAAGCGGGAGGGGTCCTGTGGCGGGGATCAGCGGGGTGCGGGCGATGCATTGCGGGAAGTTCGGGCGGCGAGACTGCCGTGGTGTCGCGCCGCCGGTCTGGGTGTTGGTTGCCCTGACGTTGGCGTTGGCGTTGGCAGGGTGTGGGCCAGGCGCGAGCGAAGAGGCGGCGCGGACCAGCGCGGCGCCGGTCCTGGTGAGGCGACGACGCTGCGGCTCGGGTACTTCCCGAACGTCACGCACGCGACCGCGATCGTCGGTGTCCAGCAGGGGTTTCTGCGGGACGCGCTGGGCGACGTGACGTTGGAGACCGCGACGTTCAACGCGGGTGGCCAGGCGATCGAGGCGTTGTTCTCAGGCGCGATCGACGCCACCTACATCGGGCCCAACCCGGCGATCAACGGCTTCACGCGATCGGGCGGCGAGGCGGTGCGGCTGATCGCGGGCGCGACCTCCGGCGGCGCGTTCCTCGTCGTGCGTGACGGCATCGAGAGCCCGGAGGACCTCGGCGGTACGACGCTGTCGAGCCCCGCGCTCGGCAATACCCAGGACGTGGCCCTCCGCGCCTGGCTCGCCGACCAGGGCTACGAGACCACCCCGGAGGGCGGCGGCGAGGTGTCCATCACGCCGCAGGAGAACGCCCAGATCCTGGAGTCGTTCCGGGCGGGGCAGATCGACGGCGCGTGGGTGCCCGAGCCGTGGGCCACCCGGCTGACCAACGAGGGTGGAGGGCACGTCCTCGTCGACGAGCGTGACCTTTGGCCGGGCGGGCGGTTCGTCACGACGCACCTGCTCGTGAGCAGGGAGTACCTCGACCGGAATCCTGGTGTCGTCCAGCGCCTGTTGGAGGGACACGTCCGGGCGAACGACTTCGTGAACGACCGACCCGACGAGGCGCAGGCGATCGTCATCGCGGCGATCGAGGAGATCACCGGCGCCGCGCTGTCTGGAGACACGATCGCAGAGGCGTGGGGCAACCTGGAGTTCACCGTCGACCCGATCGCCTCCTCCCTGCAGCCCTCCGCGGACGACGCGGCCGGAGTGGGGCTGCTCGACCCTGTCGACCTGGACGGCATCTACGCGTTGGATCTCCTCAACGAGGTGCTCGCCGCGCAGGGCCGCGAGGAGGTGGCGGGCTCATGACACCGCTGACCGCGAGCGCGGGCACCTTGGCGCGCGACACGACCGATGCCGCGGTCACCGTCGACGGGGTGAGCAAGGCCTACGGCCCCGCTGGCAGCCACGTCCTCGCCCTCGACCGGCTGTCGCTGCGGGTGCGCCGGGACGAGTTCGTGTGCCTGGTCGGTGCCTCAGGCTGCGGCAAGTCGACCCTGCTCAACCTCATCGCCGGCCTCGACCGGCCGACCGCCGGCAGGGTCACGGTCTCAGGCGGCCGGACCGCGCTGCTGTTTCAGGACGCCGCGCTGTTCCCGTGGCTGTCGGTGCGGCGCAACGTCGAGCTGGCGCTGCAGCTGCGCGGCGCCGGCCGCGCCGACCGGCGAGGCCGGGCAGGCGAGCTGCTCGAACTCGTCCACCTGTCCGGGTTCGAGGACTCCCAACCCCACGAGCTGTCCGGTGGGATGCGCCAGCGCGTCGCGCTCGCGCGGGCGCTCGCACAGGACGCCGACATCCTGCTCATGGACGAGCCCTTTGGGGCGCTCGACGCGATCACCCGCGACCTCATGCACCACGAGTTGGAGTGCATCGTGCGGCAAGCCGGGGTGACCGTGGTGTTCGTCACCCACAACGTGCGGGAGGCCGTGCGCCTCGGGGACCGCGTCGTCGTCCTGTCCAGCCGCCCCGGCCGCGTCGTCGCCGAGTTTCCGGTTCCCGCCGGCAGACCGCGGCACCTGGAGTCCCCTGAGGTCGCTCGCCTCGCGAGCAAGATCACCGCACGACTGCGCGAGGAGGTGCGCCGCCATGCCGGAAGCGCGACCCGTGGCTGAGATGCGTGCCACGCAGCACGACGCCGATCTCGCCGGCATCGACGCGCTCGAGCTGCCGTGGCGCCCGGCTCCGGGGCCGCGGTTATGGGCGGCGGCCGCCTGGCCCAAGCTGCTGGCCACGCTGCTGCTTCTCGGCGCCTGGCAGGCGGTCGTATGGATCGGCTGGAAGCCCGAGTACGTGCTCCCCAGCCCGATCGAGGTGCTCGGCCGGGTCGTCACCGATCTCTCCGGCGGGGCGCTGATCACGGCGACGGCGATCACGATGCGCAGAGCCTTGGCCGGCTACGCCGTCGCGATGGTCGCTGGCGTCGCGCTCGGCCTGGCCGTCGCGCGGGTCACGGTGCTGCGCGTCGCCGTCGGAGCGCTGATCACCGGTCTGCAGACGATGCCTTCGATCGCATGGTTCCCGCTCGCGATCCTGCTGTTCCAGCTCTCCGAGCGGGCAATCATGTTCGTGATCGTGCTCGGCGCGGCACCCGCGATCGCGAACGGCCTCATCCACGGCGTCGACCACATCCCGCCGCAGCTGCTGCGAGCCGGCCGCGTGCTCGGCGCGCGGGGCGTCGCGCTCTACCGGCACGTGATCCTGCCCGCCGCCCTCCCGGGCTTCGTCGCCGGCATGAAGCAAGGCTGGGCGTTCGCCTGGCGCAGTCTCATGGCCGGGGAGCTGATCGTCATCATCGCCCACCGGCCATCCCTCGGCGTCCGCCTGCAGTACGCCCGCGAGTTCTCCGACGCGGCGGGCCTGCTCGCCGCGATGCTCGTGATCCTCGCGATCGGCATCGTCGTCGACACCCTGCTGTTCGGCCGCGTCGAGCGTGCCATCCGCCGCCGCTGGGGCCTCCTCTCGCACACAAAACCTGCTTGACCGCCGGCTCATCTCCCGCGCGGCTGGGGGACGGTCGACCACGCGGGCTCGCGCCAGCGGTACCTTGATGCGATGTTCACGAAGAGCCCGGATGGGAGCCTGCACACCACGGCGCGTGGCCTGGCGCTGTTGCGCGTTCCCGCGCTGAACAAGGGGGTCGCGTTCTCGGTGGAGGAGCGCGCGGCGCTTGGGCTGGACGGCCTGCTCCCGCCCGCGGTGTTGACGTTGGACGAGCAGGCGGAGCGTGCGTACCAGCAGTACCTGGCCCAGCAGGGCGATCTGCGGCGCAACCGCTACCTGGCCGCATTGCACGACCGCAACCAGACGCTGTTCTACCGTCTGCTCGCCGACCACCTGACCGAGATGCTGCCGATCGTCTACACGCCGACGATCGGGCTCGCGATCCAGCAGTACAGTCTGGAGTACCGCCGCCCGGGCGGGGTGTACCTCTCGATCGACGAACCGGACAAGATCGAGGCGGCCTTCGAGAACTTCGGCTTGAGCGCAGGCGACGTTGACCTCGTCGTCGCCACCGACGCGGGCGGCATCCTGGGTATCGGCGACTGGGGGGTCGGCGGCATCGAGATCGCGATCGGCAAGCTGGCGGTCTACACCGCCGCGGCCGGGATCGATCCCAGCCGTGTCGTCCCGGTGATGCTCGACGTCGGCACGGACAACGTCGGGCTGCTCGACGATCCCTTCTACGTCGGCAACCGCCATCCCCGGATACGGGGGGAGCGGTACGACGCGTTCATCGATGCCTATGTCACGGCCGTGACGAGGTTGTTCCCGGATGCGCTGCTGCACTGGGAGGACTTCGGGACGGACAACGCCCGGCGGATCCTGGAGCGCTACCGCCACCGGGTCCGCACGTTCAACGACGACGTGCAGGGGACTGGCGCGGTCTGTATGGCCGCCGTGTTCTCTGGCGTTCGGGCCTCCGGCGTGCCGCTGCGGGAGCATCGCGCCGTCGTGTTCGGAGCGGGCACGGCCGGGATCGGTATCGTCGACCAGATGCGTGGCGCCATGGTCGTCGGCGGCGTGCCGGTCGAGGAGGCGACCCGCCGCTTTTGGTGTGTCGGCAGGCATGGGCTGTTGACCGACGACCTCGGGTTGCTGCGTGATTTCCAGCGCCCGTACGCCCGCCCCGCGGGAGAGGTGCGCGATTGGGCAGGCGTCGACCTGGCCGAGGTCGTGCGCCGGGTGCGGCCGACGATCTTGATCGGTACATCGGCGGTCGCGGGCGCCTTCACCCAAGACGTCGTCGCCGAGATGGCGTCCGCGGTCGAGCGCCCCATCATCTTGCCGCTGTCCAACCCGACCTCGCTCGCCGAGGCGAACCCAACCGATCTCATCGCATGGACGGACGGCCGGGCGCTGATCGCCACCGGCAGCCCTTTCCCGCCGGTAACCCACCAGAAGACGACCTACGTGATCGGCCAGTCCAACAACGCGCTCGTGTTCCCTGGCCTCGGGCTCGGCACGATCGTCAGCCGGCCACGCGTGATAACCGATGGGATGTTTGCCGCCGCCGCGAAGGCCGTCGCCGATCTGGTCGACGTCACCCAACCCGGCGCGCCGCTGCTTCCCCTCGTGCAGGATCTACGGCCCGTCTCGGCCACGGTCGCCGCCGCCATCGCACGGGCCGCTGTCGAGGACGGCGTCGCACAGGTCCACGAGCCCGACTGGGAGTGGGCGGTACAGCACGCAATGTGGGAGCCGGCCTACCGGCCCATCCTCCCGGCCGGGGCCTGACCGCGCGGCCGGCATTTTCCTGCACTGTGCAGACTAATGCCGGTGGTCCGGCATAATCCTGCACAGTAGGCCCCGAGGCACGAGGGGGATGCCCGTGATCGAGCCAGTACGAGTGAGCGTGACGGTAGAGGCGCCAGCCGAGCGTGCGTTCGCGCTGTTCACCGAGGGCTTGGGGAGCTGGTGGCCAGCGGACTACACCTGGGCGCGGGACACATTGGACACGATTGGCATCGAGCCGCGATTGGGAGGCCGGTGCTTCGAGCGGGGTCCCCACGGCTTCACGTGCGACTGGGGACGGGTGCTGGCATGGGACCCGCCACAGCGGCTCGTGCTGTCGTGGCAGATCGGCCCCCGGCGCGAGCCCGAGCCTGACCCGGGCAAGGCCAGCGTGGTGGAGGTCCGCTTCTCGGCCGGCGACCCCTCGGTCACCGTCGAGCTGGAGCACCGCGGTTTCGCGCGACACGGCGATAGCGGGGACCTCTACCG
>JBOGED010000102.1:0-10263 GCA_050743625.1 Egibacteraceae bacterium
CCGCGATCCAGCACACATTGCCACCGCCGAGCATCACGCGCCCATCTCTTGGAGCTGAGCCTCCAGCTTGGCGACCATCGTCTCCCAGTCCGCGAGCTTTGCGCGCGTGGCGTCGACCACCTGCTCGGGAGCTTTCTCGACGAAGCCGCGGTTGGACAGCTTGCCTGCGGCGCGGTCGCGCTCGGCCACGGCGCGGTCATGCTCCTTACGTAGCCGTGACCGTTCCCCGTCCAGGTCGATGAGGCCCCCAAGCGGGATGAACAGCTCCGCTCCGTCGAGCACGACCTTGCCGACCGGCCCCTGTGAGGGACTGACCGCGGAGAATGACCAGCTCCCCACACCGGCGAGCCGCTCGATCCCCTCGAGCCCGGCCTCTAGCACCTCACGCTCGCGTTGCCCGGCCACCGCGACCACACGGAAGCGGGCAACGGGCGCGAGCCCGTGGTCCGAGCGGAACCGCCGCAGCGCCGACACCGCTTCGCGCAAGGCGTCGAACCGCGCCTCCGCCGCCTCGTCGCGAGCGTCGCCCGCAGGCGTTGGCCACGCCGCGCGCATGATCGTGCGATCCGCATCCTCGGCCACCCGGTTCAGCTGCCGCCAGATCTCTTCGGTCACGAAGGGGGCGATGGGGTGGAGCAGCCGCAGGACGGTGTCGAGGACGCTGGACAGGACGCGCGCGCAGGCCTCGTCGTCGCGGAGCTTCGCGAGCTCGAGGTACCAGTCGCAGTACTCGTCCCAGACAAAGTGGTAGAGCGCCCGGGCGGCCTGGGACAGGTCGTAGCTGGTGAACGCGTCGTCCACGATGCGGGTGACCGCATCGAGCCGTGAGAGGATCCAGCGGTCCTCAAGTCGCAGCGCCTCACGCCCAGGCAGCCCATCCGCTGGCATGATGTCGCCGATCCGCATGAGCACCAACCGCGCGGCGTTCCATAGCTTGTTCATGAACCGGCGCGCGCCCTCCACCCATTCCTGCGCGAGGGGCACATCTTGGCCGGGAGCCGATGCCCTGATCAGCGCGAACCGCAGGGCGTCCGCGCCATACGCGTCCATCAGCTCGAGGGGGTCGATGACGTTGCCAAACGACTTCGACATCTTCTTGCCATGTTGGTCGCGAACGAGGCCGTGGTTGAGCACCGCCTCGAACGGCACGTCCTTCATAAACCGCAAGCCCATCATCATCATGCGGCTGACCCAGAATGTGTTGATGTCGTACCCCGTCACCAGCACCGTTCCCGGGTACCACGCGCGGAGGGCCGGCGTGTCGTCGGGCCATCCCTGGGTCGAGAATGGCCACAATGCCGACGAGAACCAGGTGTCGAGCACGTCCGGCTCCTGGCGCAGACCGGAATCTGGTGGCGGGTCCTCACGAAGGACGTGGACGCCGCCATCCTCGTCGTACCAGGCTGGGATCCGGTGGCCCCACCAGATCTGGCGTGAGATGCACCAGTCGTGCAGGTTCTCCAACCAGTCGAGGAAGCTCTTCTCGTTGCGCTCCGGCACGAACCTCGTACGACCCGACCGGACGGCATCGATCGCCTCGGATGCGAGGGGACCCACCTTGACGAACCACTGGTCGGAGATGCGCGGCTCGACGATCGTCCGGCACCGCGAGCAGTGGCCGACGGGACGGACGTGAGGCTCGATCTTCTCGATGAGCCCGAGCTTGGAGAGGTCCGCCACGACCCGCTGCCGTGCGTCGAGGTTGCTCAGGCCCTCGTACGGCCCTCCGTTCTCGTTGATCGACGCGTCGTCGTTCATCACGTCGATCGCCGGTAGCTCGTGGCGTTGGCCGATCTCGTAGTCGTTCGGGTCGTGCGCGGGAGTGACCTTCACCGCGCCGGTGCCGAACTCCGGGTCGACGTGGTCGTCGGCGATGACCGGGATCTCACGATCGAGCAACGGGAGCCGCACGGACCGGCCGACGAGATGGCGGTACCGCTGGTCGCCCGGATGGACGGCGACGGCGGTGTCACCCAGCATCGTCTCTGGGCGGGTCGTGGCGACCACGACGCCGGGACCCTTCCCGTCCATCTCCGGGTAGCGGATGAACGTGAGCTCGCCGGCCTCGTCGGCGTGCTCGACCTCGATGTCCGACAGCGCGGTGATGCACCGGGGGCACCAGTTGATGAGCCTCCTCCCACGGTAGATCAGCCCATCCTCGTAAAGCGAGACGAACGCCTCGCGCACCGCGCGGCTCCGCTGCTCGTCGAGCGTGAACGCCGCACGGTCCCAGTCCGGGCCGACTCCAAGCCGGCGCATCTGCCCCAGGATCAGCCCGCCCGACTGCTCCTTCCAGGTCCACACCCGCTCGACGAACGCCTCGCGGCCCAGGTCGTGACGGGTGAGGCCCTCGGCGGCGATCTGCCGTTCGACGACGTTCTGCGTCGCGATGCCTGCATGGTCCATGCCGGGCTGCCACATGGTGTTGCGCCCGCACATGCGCGCATGCCGTATCAATGCGTCCTGCAGCGTGTGGTTCAGCGCGTGCCCGAGGTGCAGCGAGCCCGTGACGTTAGGGAGCGGGATGACGATGCAGAAGGGCTCGCCGGAGTCGCCCGGCTCGGTGTGGAAGAAGTCAGAGGACTCCCACCAGGCGTAAAGCTGAGGTTCAACTTCTGCCGGTTCATATGTTTTTGATAGCATAAGCGTAATTCTACGAGGTGAGCGATCCTGCACTGTGCAGAGTTCGGCCGGTATACCGGCCGAGGCCTGCACAGTGCAGGAAATGGGTGGGCAGGCTGCGCGCGAGAGGCGCGAGAAGCGGGGCGGGCCTAAGCGGAGCGCTTGCGGCGCTCGGCCTCGGCCTTGGGTACGAGGGTGGGGTTCACCCGCTCGCGAACGACCTCGCCCGTGATGATGCATTCGCCGATGTCGTCCAGGGACGGCACCTCGTACATCGTGTTGAGGAGCACTTCCTCCAAGATCGCCCGCAAGCCCCTGGCTCCAGTGCCGCGCAGGATCGCCTGATCGGCGATCGCCTCGAGCGCGTCATCGGAGAAGTCGAGCCCGACATGGTCGAACTCGAACTGCTTCTTGTACTGCTTGACCAGCGCGTTCTTTGGTTGGGTCAGGATCTCGATCAACGCGGGGCGGTCGAGCTGGTCGACATTGCAGACGATCGGGAGGCGCCCGACGAACTCGGGGATCAAGCCGAACTTGATCAGGTCCTCGGGGAGCACCTGCCGGTGCAGCATGGACAGGTCCTTGTCCCGCTTGCTCCGGAGATCGGCGCCGAAACCCACACCCTTCTTGCCGACCCGCTGCTCGATAAGTTGCTCTAAGCCGGCGAATGCCCCACCACAAATAAACAGCACATTCGTCGTATCGATCTGGATGAACTCTTGATGGGGATGCTTGCGACCGCCCTGCGGCGGCACGCTCGCGACCGTTCCCTCCAAGATCTTCAGCAGCGCCTGCTGCACGCCCTCGCCGGAGACGTCACGGGTGATTGACGGGTTCTCGCTCTTCCGCGCGATCTTGTCGACCTCGTCGATGTAGATGATTCCCGTCTCGGCTTTCTTGACGTCGAAGTCGGCCGCTTGGATCAGCTTGAGCAGGATGTTCTCGACGTCCTCACCGACATAGCCAGCCTCGGTGAGCGCGGTGGCATCGGCGATCGCGAACGGTACGTTCAGGAGGCGCGCGAGCGTCTGGGCCAGCAGCGTCTTCCCCGACCCAGTCGGGCCGAGGACCAAGATGTTGGACTTCGCGAGCTCGACATCGTCGTCGCGGGTCACCCCACCAGCCCGGATGCGCTTGTAGTGGTTGTAGACAGCGACCGCCAGTGTCTTCTTGGCCGAAACTTGTCCCACTACGTAATCATTGAGAAAGTTGTAGATCTCGACCGGCTTGGGAAGATCTCCAGGAACGAGCTCAGGAGTCTCGGCGAACTCCTCCTCGATGATCTCGTTGCACAGATCTATGCATTCGTCACAGATGTACACACCCGGTCCGGCGATCAGCTTCTTCACCTGCTTCTGGGACTTGCCACAGAACGAGCACTTCAGCAGGTCACCGCTCTCACCGAACTTCGCCATCAGTTCGTCCCGTCCCTCATTGGAATCGGATTGTCCGGGCGTGCAGAGTCACACCTGTTCATCGTAGCGGGCGGCGCGGCTCGAAACACAGACCTGTAGCCGGATGCACGGATCGCACGGAGACGTGAGCGCGAAGCCGCCGACGGCAGCGCGCTACCAAAGGACAAGACCTGGCCACTAGCTGGCCTTGAGCCGGGCTTGGTCTCGCAGGAGACCCTCTTGCTCACGCCGGGGGATCATCACTTCATCGATGATGCCGTAGGCCTTGGCCTCCTCAGATGTCATGATGAAGTCGCGGTCGGTGTCAGCGGACACCTTGTCGATCGATTGGCCTGTCTTCTTGGCCAGAATCTGATCGAGCAGGTCACGGATCCGCTGGATCTCACGGGCCTGGATCTCGATATCCGTGGACTGCCCTTCAGCGCCACCCGACGGCTGGTGGATCAGGATCCGGCTGTTCGGGGTGGCGAAGCGCTTGCCTGGCGTACCCGCAGCCAAGAGGACCGCCGCGGCCGAGGCAGCCTGTCCCATGCAGAAGGTCGCGATATCCGGTTTGATGTACTCCATCGTGTCGTAGATCGCGAGGAGAGCGGTGACCGAGCCACCGGGCGAGTTGATGTACAGGTTGATGTCCTTCTCAGGATCTTCAGCCTCAAGGAAGATCAGCTGCGCCATGATGACGTTCGCGATCACGTCGTCCACCGGCGTGCCGAGGAAAATGATCCGCTCCTTGAGCAACCGGGAGTAGATGTCGTAGGTCCGCTCACCGCGGTTGGTCTGCTCAACGACATAGGGCATGGAATAGCTGTGAGGAGTGCTGACCGCAGGCATCACCGGCTCCTGATTTCGAGGTCCCACTGGGTGCCAACCATACCGCCCTGGATGGCCGGGGGCTTGAGTTTAGGGTGCTTCAGGGTCGTCGGTGCCCGCGTCGTCCGTGGTTTCGGCGGCCTCTGAAGTTTCGGCGACCTCCTCAGGAGGTGGGCCTCCGCGCACCTCCACGGATGCGACGAGGTGGTCGATCGCCTTGCGCCGGAACGCGTCCGTATAGAGCACGCCGACCCGGTCGGGGTGGAGCATGAACTCGGCCAGCTTCTCAGGGGGCTGCCCCAGCCGCATCGCCTGACGAGCGACCTCGGCCGCGATGTCCTCGTTGACAACCATGATCCCGGCATCCCGCCCCACCGCGTCGAGGACCAGCTGAGCCTTCACGGTGTCGCGAGCCTGTTCGGTCAGCCCCTCGACGACGTCTTCGGCCATCGCGGCGGCGAGGTCCTCCTCGCTCATCCCGTGAGCCGCGGCCTGCCGCTGGAACCGGCCAAGCGAGAAGCGCAGCTCCTCGTCGACCATCGAGTCGGGAAGGGAGACGTCGACCAGATCGACCACCGCCTCCATGACCTTCTGGCGCAGCTCCGCCGCCGCATGCTGCTTGCGCTGTTCGCTGAGCTGTTCGGTCAGGTCGTCACGCAACTCCTCGATGGTGTCGAACTCGCTGGCGGTCACCGCGAAATCGTCGTCCAGCTCTGGCAGCTTCTTGCGCTTCACCTCTTTGACGATCGCGGTGAAGTTCAGCTCCTGACCGCGCAAGGCCTCAGGATAGCTATCGCCGAGCGTGTCGTTGAACCGCACGATCGCGCCAGCCTCCTTGCCCTCCAGCGCCTTGTCCATGGCGGCGTCCGGCCCGGAAGAGCCAAGCGGGTAGAGAAGGTCCTGGCCGCTCGCCTGCTCGATGACCTCTTCGCCGCGTTTGCCCGTGATCGTCACGACGACGAAGTCTCCATAGTCGGCTGGTCGTTTGACCGTCTCCAGCTCGGCGAACCGGTCACGCATCCCGTCGAGCTCTCGGTCGATCTCCTCCTCGGTCACCTCCCAATCGGGGTAGGCGATCTGAATACAGGAGTAGTCGGGCACATCGATCTTGGGCCTGACCTCGACCGTCGCCGTGAACTCGGCGTCCTTGCCGTCCTCGAACGTCGAGACGTCGATCGAGGGGGGGCCGACCACTGGGAGGCCCTCGGCCTGGACCGCCTCCGCATAGAAGGTGGGGACCGCGTCGCGCACCGCCTCCTCGACGAGCGCCCCTTTGCCGATCCGACTCTCTAGCACCTTCCGTGGCACGCGTCCCGGCCGAAACCCGGGTACCCGCATGCCGGCTGACAGCTCCCGCGCCGCCTGATCGATCGCCTTACTCACTCGCTCTGCCTCGACCGTTACCGTCAACTTCACGGTCGTGTCGTCGACCTGCTCGACGCCTGTCTGCACGGGGTCCTCCGTCTGCCTTCGGGTCGCGCCACAACGTCGCGGGCGTCCAAAGTATGGCCCGGGAATTATGAGCCTTGGCAACCCGTGCCGATCCTAGTGCTTATGGCCTCCGATGCCAGTACGGATCCCGACCCGTCCATCCGGTACAGTCGTGGGCGTAACGGGCAACAGTATCTTCTGACACCTAGCGGACTGCTCCTTTCCGGTGGGCTAGGAGGTTGGATATGGCATCCACGCGGCGATGCACGCTCGTCGTGAAGGTGCAGGCAATCGGGCTTGGCGTGGGGATGACCGCCGCGCTCTCCCTTCCCGCTTACGCCGGCGACAGGTTCGGGCCGGACATCTGCGGGCCCTACTGCCAGATACCGAACGTGCAGGCGCCGCCGGTTCCCATCCCGCCCGCGCCTCCGTCGACGCCCTCGGCGAGCGACTTCGTGCCACAAGACTTCATGCCGCCAATGCCTCCGGTGCCGGAGCCGCCAGTGCCCGAGGTACACGTACAACCTGAACCGCAGTCACTCCCGAATCCGACGTTCAACCCGCTTCCCTCGATTCCGCCTGTGCCCCCGGTTCCCTCGGTGCCAGAGCCCCCGAGTCTTCCGTCTGGAACCCCTCCCACGTCCTTCGCGCCGCCAGCGTTTCCGCCCCCGGCTCCGCTGGTCAAGACGCCGGCACAACGGTCTCCGAGCGATGAGGCACCCTCGGCAACTGTCCAGGTCTCACCTGGCCATTCGCCCGCTCCGGTCCGGATCGAGCCCGTGCCCGCACGGAACGTGCCGCCTCCGCGGCTGATCTTGGAGCCCAGCTCAACCGGGTCGCCATCTCGTCAACCTGCCAGCCCTTGGCCGTTCGCCCTGGCGGTCGTGCTCGCGATGGCCGGCGGCGCCGTCATGCAAGGCCGCCGCGCAGAGGACCAACATCCCGCGGGGAGCTAGGACTCTTCTGCTCGACGTTTGGCGCCACGATGTGAGGAAAGCCTCAATCTTGCGCCACAACGATTGAGGAGACACCGGTGGAACGACGACTGTTGGGTGGCCAGGGCCTGGAGGTTTCGGCACTGGGTCTGGGCTGCATGGGGATGTCCTTCGCCTACGGCTCTGTCGAGGAGCCGCAGGGGATCGCGACGATCCACCGGGCGCTCGACCTGGGCGTCACCTTCATCGACACCGCCGACATCTACGGCCCCGAGACCAACGAGCGATTGGTCGGCCAGGCATTGAGAGGCCGGCGCGACGGGGTGGAGCTGGCCACCAAGTTCGGCGCGTACTCACTAGAGGATCCCGACCGTGGCTCTGACGGCCGTCCCGAGTACGTACACCGGGCGGTGGACCGCTCGCTGCGGCGCCTTGGAATCGACCACATCGACCTCTACTACCAACATCGCGTCGATCGCGCGGTCCCCATCGAAGAGACGGTGGGGGCGATGGCAGAGCTGGTACGCCTGGGCAAGGTCCGCTTCTTGGGGCTCTCGGAGGCTTCGCCAGACACGATCCGGCGCGCTCACGCGGTGCATCCCATCAGCGCGGTACAAAGCGAGTATTCCCTGTGGACGCGGGACATGGAGGCCGAGGTGATTCCCACCCTCCGGGAGTTAGGTATCGGCTTCGTCTCCTATAGCCCACTCGGCCGGGGATTCTTGACCGGGCAGATCACGTCGCCGGACGACCTGGCCGAAGACGACTGGCGCCGCTCGAACCCCCGGTTCCAGGGTGAGAACTTCGCCCGCAACCTCGAGCTGGTCGACCGCGTCCGGGATATCGCGGAAGGCAAGGGCGTGACGCCCGCGCAGCTCGCGCTCGCATGGGTGCTCAGCAGGGGCGACGACGTCGTGCCGATCCCCGGGACCACCAAGCCGCACCGGGTCGAGGAGAACGTCGCCGCGCTCGACGTCGAGCTGACCGACGACGACCTCGGCCGCCTCGACGAAGCCGTCCCTGTCGGCGCCGCGGCCGGCGACCGCTATGCGGCGGACATGATGGGCCTCCTCAACGGCTGAGCGCTAGTGCTCTACAGTGCCGAGGCCCGCTGGTTCTTCAAAGGGGCCATCCCAAAGGCGGTCGATGACTGGTTCCTGGACGGGAATCGCGTCGAGCCAGAGGTACGGGTCGACCGCTACCTCGTGTTTCCCGGCTGTGACTCCGTTGGAGTGAAGCTCAGGGATGCCGACGGTAGCCAAGGGGGCGAGTTCGAGATCAAGGCGTTGGTCGGCGCATCGCAGGTCACGAGGTTCACGCGCGATGTCACCGCGCGCACCGACGCGTGGGTCAAGTGGACGTGCCCGGCACAAGCCTTCCTTCAAGGACCGCGCGCGATGCGTTCCGCCGAATCGTCCTGGGTGACCGTCACAAAGCAGAGGTCGTTACGCAGGTTCTCACTCGACGGCGACGTCTGCGTCGAGGTCGAAGCCGACCAGCATCCCGACGGGGGATGCGATGCGGAGCTCACCGCCCTCGAGGTCAACCGCACGCCGTGGTGGACGTTCGGGTTCGAGTCCTCCGGCCCACGAGAGGCGGTGCGCTCCCATCTCCTTGCGGTAGCCAGCCGCTGGCTGGATCGCGGATCACCCTGCGACCTCGGGGTGATCCAGTCCGCGTCCTACCCCACATGGGTAGCCGGCATCGCCGCCTGAGCCGAGGCCCTCAGCGACGCATCGGTTGCCATTTGCGGTGGTCTCGCCCCAAGAGGGGTCACCGGGACGCATTGGACCCCCAGTGCATGCGCGCCCACGCGCATGCACTGGGGGGACTGATTTTCACCGGCCGTGCCCGTTCTCGGCCGGACGAATAGCCGCCTCTCGTGAAATGCAGGTTATGAGCGGCTGGTTGAAGGGGCGTTGAATGAGCGTTTAAGGGCGCGGGAAAGTATCGAGTCGAGTGCGTTGCGAGTTCGGGTTACCGCGCCAGCCGGGTGGCAATGATCGCGGTACCCGGAGCGGCCCGGCAATCCGGGCCCGGCTCGATCCGCACGGTGTCCGGGGTCAGCCGCCCGCCGCATTGATCGCAGCTCACCGTTGGCACCGTCTGCTCGCCGCATTCCAGATGCACCATCCGCAGCGGTGCGCCGTCGGGCGCTAGGTGCCGGTCCCCCCAGGCCATCAGGGTGAGGATCACTCCGTAGAGGTCTCGTCCCGCCTCCGTAAGCCGGTACTCGTAGCGGATCGGGTTGTGCTGGTATGCCCGGCGGAGGACGATCTCACGCTCGACGAGCCGATCGAGGCGGTCGGCGAGCACGTTTGTCGCGATGCCGAGGTCGCGTCGCAGCTCGTCGTATCGGTAGATCCCGAGGAAGAGGTCTCGCAGGATCAGCAGGGCCCACGGGTCCGCGACGATCCCGGACGCCCGGGCGACCGAACAGTGGACGGCGGCGAAACGATTCAGGTCCACGAGGACAATGGTAGAGCTTGCCTCAATCCCTTCACGCGGTTAAGGTCAAGTTACTTGCTCGAAGCAAGCAACTTGGAGGGCGTGATGTACCACGCGATCGTGCGCGCGAAGGTCCGTAGGCTATGGCAACGCGTCGGTCGGGGCGAATACCAGGCCGCGGTCAAGGTCGCCGCCAAGGACCTGCGATTTCGTTTCGTCGGGGACGGGCCACTGGGCGCCGACCTTACCGGCGCAGACGCGTTCGAGGATTGGTTCGCTGCGGCATTCACCCGCTTTCCCGGGCTACGGCTGACCCTGAGGGACCTCGTGGTGAGCGGCTGGCCTTGGAACACCACCGTGGCGGTCCGGCTCGACATCGCAGCGACGCTGGCCGACGGTACTCCCTACCGCAACGAAGGCATGCAGTGGGTGAAGCTGCGTTGGGGACGGATGACCAGCGACGTGGTCCTCGAGGACACGCAACGACTCGCCGAGGCTTGCCATCGCCAGGAACAAGCCGCCGTCCGCCGTACTGTGCAGAGTTAGGCCCAATGCCGCCAACTTAGAGATTGCCAGCACGCCCGGTCCTGCCGGAACCAGAC
>JBOGED010000103.1:0-6891 GCA_050743625.1 Egibacteraceae bacterium
GCGGTGGTAGGGGTAGCCTTACTTCGAGGGGCGTGCTGGCGGGATCGTGAGGTGGTGGGGCGGTGCGGATGCTTGTATCCATGGGCAACTCTTCGAGCGTGGACGCGCTGGCCGCGTCCACACCCGCACACCGTGATCGGTACGTCGATCTGCTGCGGGTCGTGGCGATCGGCGCGGTCGTGTACGGCCATTGGCTGATCGCCGTCGTGGCGTACTCCGACGGGGTCCTGGAGGCCGGCAACCTGTTGACGCTCGCGCCGCAGACGCAGTACCTCACGTGGCTGTTCCAGGTCATGCCGCTGTTCTTCCTGGTCGGAGGCTACGCGAACGCGGCGTCGTGGCGCTCGGCGTCCAGGCGTGGGACCAGGTACCCCACCTGGCTTCGGGCGCGGGCGCGGCGCCTGCTGGTACCCGCCGCCGTGCTGGTCGCGTGTTGGGCGGTCCTGCTCGCGGCCCTCGCGCTCGCCGGGCTCGACCCTGACGTGTTGCGTGTCAGCGTGTGGTACCCGGCGGGGCCGCTGTGGTTCCTGGCCGTGTACGTGGCGGTCGTCGCGGCCGTACCGCTCACACTGCGCCTGCATGACCGGCGCCGCTGGCAGGTGGTCGCCAGCCTCGCGGCGCTCGTGGTGGCCACCGACGTGGCGCGGCTGGCTCTGGGCATCCCGCTGATCGGCTGGCTCAACTGCCTGTGGGTCTGGATGCTCCTTCACCAGCTGGGCTACTGGTGGCAGGACGGCCGGCTCGTGCGCTCCCCACGGACGGGGTGGGTGCTGTTCGCCGCGGGGGGCGCGACGGCGTTCGCGCTGGTCTGGCCCGGTCTCTACGCGGTGAACATGGTCGGGTTCGACCACTACGGCAGGACGAACTCGACCCCGCCGACGTTCGCCCTGCTCGCGCTGGGCGTCGCGCAGGTGGGACTCGCGCTCGTGGTCAGGGCCAGGGCGAGCGCGTGGCTACGACGCCCCCGGGTGTGGCGCTCGGTGGTCGCGGTCAACGGGGTGGCGATGACGCTCTACCTGTGGCACCTGCCCGCGCTGGTCCTCGTCATCCTGGCCGTCGTCTTGCCTGGCCTGTGGCCCGCGGTTCCGGCGGGCACCGCCTGGTGGTGGGTGCTGCGCCCCTTGTGGCTCGCGACGCTGACGCTCACCTTGCTCTCGCTCACCTGGCTGTTCAGCCGGGCAGAGCAACGGTTCGCGCGCTGACAGCGAGATCAGTCGCCGGGCATGCGGCCCCACGTCGACACGAGGCACGGCATCATGACGGCGAAGGTTGGCTCCTCGATCCGTTCGAGCGCGGCGTCGACCTGCGCGTCCGTGAGCATTCCCGAGGCCACCACGGGTCCGCGGAGCTGCTCGATGCTCAGCCGGTAGAAGGTTGCGTCGGGTAAGGCGCCGTGGACCATCACGGTCCGCGCCTCGCTGCCAATGTCCACGAGACCATGCCGCGAGAACGCGGCGGGAGGGCGGCTCCCGAAGTCCGGCTCGTAGGCTACCGAAGCCAGCCACTGGATGACCATCGCCACCGTCTCGTCGAACGGCGGGGGCGATCCGATCGGGTACTTGGCCGACCACTGGAAGTCCTCCGCCAAGAGCCAGCCGCCCGGTGCCAGCCAGGTCACCAGCCGCTTCAGCACGGCCTCTCGGTCCTGCACCCACTCGAGGAGGAGCCGCTGAATGAGGTCGAAGGGCTCGCCGGGACGGCCGTCGGTGGAAACGTCGTGGGTGAGCACCTCGAGGTTTGGCGCCTTCACCTCGGCGAGGAAGCGCGTGTCGAGGTCGGTGGCCACGACCTGCCCCTTGCCGCCGACCCGGTCACAGAGCCACGCCGCGATCGTGCCGCCGCCCGCTCCGAGCTCAAGGCAGCGCCAGCCGTCACCGACGCCCAAGCCGTCCAGATAACGGATGGTGCTGGAATCGAATATGCGTTCAATGCCGGCAAGGCGCTCGCGTCCGCGCTCCCACGCATTGTCAAAGCGGTAGTCAGTCACGCGTACCTCCACTCACAGGCGTCTCATGCAGTAGAGCACAGGGCGATTGCAGGGCGCGACGCTGACGCTCGCCTTGCGTTCGCTGAACAGCGAGGTCAGCCGGGCATACGCCCCCAGGTCGACACGAGGCACGGCATCATCGTGGTGAACGCGGGGTCCGCGAGCTGTTCGAGCGCGGCCTCGACCTGCACGTCCGCGATCATTCCCGACGCGACGACGGGGGCGCGCAGCTGCTCGAGGCTCAGCCGGTAGAAGGTTGCGTTGGGCGAGGCGCCGCGGACGAGCACGGTCCGTCCCTCGCTGCCAACGTCCACGAGGCCCTGCTCCTCGAACGCGGCGGGTAGGCGGCTCCCGAACGCCCGCTCGTACCCTCCGGATGCCAGGTATCGCAGGATGGCCGCCAACGTGGCGTCGAACGGACAGGGCGGTCCGATCGGGTACATGGCCGGCCACTGGGAGTCCTCCACCAAGAGCCAGCCGCCCGGCGAGCCAGGTCACCACCCGCTTCAGCACGGCGTCCCCGTCCCGCACCCACTCGAGGAGGGCGCGCGCGTGGATAAGGTCGAAGGGCGCGCCGGGACAGTAGAGCGTGGTGCGATCGCGGAGATACGACGATATTGGCGCGGCTACTCGGCGTCGAGGATGGTGTAGCCGTAGCCCTGCTCGGTGAGGAAGCGCTGGCGGTTGGCGGCGTAGGTCTGGTCGATGGTCTCGCGGGCGACGACGGAGTAGAAGCGGGCCTGGCCGCCGTTGGCCTTGGGCCGCAGGATGCGGCCGAGGCGTTGGGCCTCCTCTTGGCGGCTACCGAACGTGCCGGAGAGCTGGATCGCGACGTTCGCCTCGGGGAGGTCGATCGAGAAGTTCGCGACCTTGCTCACGACGAGCAGGCGCAGGTCGCCGTCGCGGAACTGGGCGAAGCGCTCCTCCCGGGTGGCCTGGGAGGTCTGCCCAGTGACGAGCGGGGCGTCCAACCGCGCCGCCACCTCCTTGAGCTGGTCGAGGTACTGGCCGATCACCAGGACTCGGTCGGCGGTGTGCTCGGCCACGAGCCGGTCGAGCACCGGCAGCTTGGCCGGCGCGCACGCGGCGATCCGGTACCGCGACTGGGTCGGCGCGGTCGCGTAGGTCATCCGCAGGTCGTCGCCCAGGTCGACGCGCACCTCGGTGCACGTGGCGGGGGCGATCCAGCCTTGCGCCTCAAGCTCCCGCCACGGGGCGTCGTACCGCTTCGGCCCGATCAGCGAGAAGACGTCGGGCTCCTTGCCGTCCTCGCGCACGAGCGTGGCCGTCAGCCCCAGCCGCCGCACCGCCTGGATCTGCGCGGTGGCGCGGAACACTGGGGCGGGCAGCAGGTGGACCTCGTCGTAGACCACGAGCCCCCACTGCCGGGTGTTGAACAGCGCGAGATGAGGGTGCGCCTCCTCCAGCTCGACGCCGTCCGGTACCTTCGGGTCCCGCCACGTGAGGACCTGGTAGGTCGCGACCGTGACCGGCCGTACCTCCTTCCGGTCGCCCGAGTACTCGCCGATGAGGTCAGGGTCGACGGCGGTCTTGTCCCGCAGCTCGGTGATCCACTGGCGCGCCGCCAGGATCGAGGTCGCCACGATCAGGGTGTGGACGCCGGCCTGGGCCATCGCCGCGAGCCCGATCACGGTCTTGCCCGCGCCGCAGGGCAGGACGAGGACGCCGTTCCCACCGGCGGCCGACCCGTCGGCCCACCACGCCGCCACAGCCTCGCTCTGATAGGTGCGCAGCCCGCAGGTCAGCTCGACGGGCAGGGCCTCGCCCTCGACGTACCCCGCCTCGTCGGCGGCGGGCCAGCCGAGGCGCAACAGGGCTTGCTTCAGCGGCCCCCGGTCGCCGAGGCGTACCGCGAACCGGTTGCCGTCGAGCCGGTCGCCGAGCAGCTTCGCGACCGTGCGG
Organism: Egibacteraceae bacterium; assembly: GCA_050743625.1. GTDB lineage: Bacteria > Actinomycetota > Nitriliruptoria > Euzebyales > Egibacteraceae > JBOGED01. Next base: position 3,911 of record JBOGED010000103.1, read on the forward strand.
TCGCGGCTGACCTCGGCGAGGAGCGCTGGCTCCTCGGTCGTGAGGGCCAGCGCCCCTGAGTCGAAGTCGCGGACGACGCGGAGCCGCCCGTAGCGGCCGAGCTGGTCTTTGACCTCCACGAGCACCGACTCTGGCACCGGGTACTTCGCGAAGCCGGTCAGGGTCTGCGCCACCTCACCCGCGCCGAGCCCGGCGGACGCCGCGTTCCACAGCGAGAGCGGGGTGATGCGGTAGGTGTGGACATGCTCGGGCGACTTCTCCAGCTCGGCGAACCGGGCGAGCGCGGCGCGCGCGTCCGCTGCCTTGGGGCTGGCGACCTCGAGGAGAATCGTGTGATCGGACTGGACGATAAGCGGGTTATCGTAATCTATCATGGGTTATCGAGTATCGCCTTTGCGAGGGCTATCAGTCCCGCGCCGTCGGGAAGCACGAGCTGCTCACGCAGTGGTGGCAGGCTCTCCGTGGTGGTGGTCGCGGTCATGGCCGGCCGCTCCAAGATCGCGCCGCCAGGTGACTCCAGGACCGGCAGCGACCCCCGGGTGCGGAGCGCGGTGACAAGCTTGTCCGCGGCCAGCGGCGAGACCGCGACCGTGGGGGCGAGCAGGTGGAGCTTCGCTGCCTTCACGCCAAGCGCGCCGGTCAACAGCGCCGGGTCGTCGCAGCGCAGATAGGACTGCGCGCTGCCGGCCCGCAGCTGGCCATGGCGCCGCTCGAGGTCGGAGATCAGGTGGGCGACGTTCTGGGCCACCGGCACGGTGGAGTAGCGCTCCAGGAAGTCGAGGATCTCCGCGGCAGTGTCACCGTCGTCGAGCGCCGTGGCGACCCGCCGCTCGGACAGCCGGTAGATCCTGGCCCCGGCCGCGGACTCGAGGTCGGCGTAGCGCTCCAGCTGGGCAGTGATGCCCACGGCGAGGTCGGGCGGGGCGATGACCGTATGGTCGGCCTGGATCGTGAACTCGGTCCTGGGGGCGGGCATCGCGGCCTCGACCGCCTCGGGGCTGTCGAGCAGCGCCCGGCCGAGGGAGGTAAGTCCCACCGGCCCGGTGGCGGGCACCAGGCCGAGGACCCGCGCGGCTTCGGTGAGCCCTCGCGTCCGTTGCGCGTCGAGGAGCATGGGGTATGCGAAGCCAGCCCACTCGACGAGGTTGGCCGGCGACATGCCGCGCTCGGGTGGTATCTCGGCGAGGAGCCGGAGGAACGTCATGCGGGATACCAACGCCACACGGCTCAACTCGGCGGAATCCCAGCGCTCCGGCAGCCCGTGCAGCTCGTTGAGGCTCGGGCTGTCCTGCCACGTCTGCACGAGCAACGCCCACCGGCGGGCCGGTTGCTCCGCCTCCCACGCGGCGACCAGATCGGTCGGTGCCCAACCCCAGGTGTCGACCCGGTTCCGCCCCTTCCCCTTCGACGAGACCAGGACCCTGCCGAGCAGCCTCAGCTCGATCGCGAGGTGCGCAAGCAACCCGACCTCCCCCGCGGCCAGGCCCAGCGCTTTCGCCGCCGCACGCACCGGCCGCACGCCAAGGGCACCCGTGGCCAATACTGGCGCGGGCTCGGCCGCCCAGATCTCGAGCAGGCTGGTGAGATAGCCGAGCACCAGCGGGAGCCCCGCCGCGTCCTGGAGCGGCGGGGAGTTGTGAACGACCGCGGGTCCGGGTGACCAGTCCGCGAACAGCCGCCCGTTCAGCGCGATCATGACGTCCGTCCACACCCACGCGACCTGGTCCTCGGGATCCACGCCGACGAGGCCCCGCTGGTCCAGCCAGTGCAGCGGCGTGTTCGCCCCGTACCACAGGTAGTACGGGATGCCGAGGTCACGGACGCGGTGGGTCCCGTGCTCCACCAGGAGCCAGAAGATGCGCCGCACCTCCTCGGGCATCGCGGCGATCGCCGCCTGGATTGCCTCGCGGCTTTGGAGGAGCGCCACGAGCGCGTCCACGCGCTCGGTCTTTCGCGCCGGCGTCTGCCCACCGAGGCGCCGGATCTTCGACGCGAGGACGTCGGTGGTCTCGTGCTCCAGCCAGTCCCGCGCCCTGGCGCCCGGCAACCGGATGAGCTCCGCGACCCCCGGCCGCAGCCGCACCCAGTGGCTGGTCTGGTCGCTGAGCAGCAGCCGCGCGAGGCTCCCGGCGCTCTCGTCGAGGAGCGCGCCTGCTGCGGGTCCGGTCTCGGCCAGCGCCTGCTCCCTGGCCAGCGTTCCCCCGTGCCAGGCGGCGAGCCTGACGAGCTGGTACTCGAACCGGTTGAGGCTCGCGAGGACGAGGTCGATCCCCGCGGGGGAGGCCAACAGCGCGGCAAGGCGCCCGAGCGACGGCTCCTCGCCAGCCTGGCCGCGCATGTGGTGGATCCCGAAGAGCGCCAGCTGGCCGCCACCCCGCACCATCTCGGTCACCGCCGGCACCCGGCCGAGCAGCCACCCAAGGTCAGCGGCCGTCATATGCGCAAGCGCCTCGAGCCGGTCGGCGACAAAGAGGCTCAACGTCAATCCTTCCCGTAAGGGCGTCGGAGGGGGAAGTGCGGGAAGTCTAGCGCCTGGTTGCGTGCTGGATCGCGGCGGCATATCGCCGCGATCCAGCACACAACGAGCGCCTAGCGCTCCTGAGGGGTCAGGTGGACGACGCCGCGGTCGCCGTCGACCGTGATGAGCTGGCCGTGGCGGATGCGCCTGGTCGCGGCGCCGGTGCCCATGACCGCGGGAATGCCGTACTCGCGGGCGACGATCGAGCCGTGCGCGAGGATGCCGCCGATGTCGGTCACCAACCCGCGCGCCTGGGCGAACAGCGGCGTCCACCCAGGGTCGGTGGAGGGCGCCACGAGGATCTCGCCGGGCTCGACCCGCGCTCCTACGGGGTCGCGCACGACGCGCGCCTCTCCGGTCACGATCCCCGCGGAGGCCGGGGTGCCGCGCAGCGCGCCGGCGGCCGCCGGTCCTGTGGCCGCCGGCTTGGGCTCGGTGCCGTCGGAGAGCAGCAGCCGTGGCA